>NZ_CAJYVU010000029.1 GCF_913778135.1 uncultured Sphingomonas sp.
CGACGATCGCATCGGCGTCGAGCCCGGCCTGCGCATATTGCACCTCGGGCTTGTCCTGATCCTGGAACAGGTCGGGCAGCCGCATCGTGCGTATCTTGAGCCCCGCGTCGGTCAGCCCCTCGTCCGACGCCATCGTCAGCACGTGTGCGCCGAGACCGCCGACCGCATTCTCTTCGATCGTCACCGCGACCTCGTGACTGGTCAGCAGGCGGCGGATCAGCGCGTTGTCGAGCGGCTTGGCGAAGCGAAGGTCAGCAACCGTGGTCGACAGACCGCGCGCGTCGAGCGTGTCGGCGGCGCGCATCGCCTCGCCCAGCCGGGTGCCGAGCGACAGGATCGCGACCTTCTTGCCCTCGCGCACGATCCGACCCTTGCCGATCTCAAGCAACTCTGGCGTCTCGGGCAAGGCGACACCGGTGCCGTTACCGCGCGGGTAGCGCACCGCGATCGGCCCCGAATCGTGCTCGACACAGGTGTGGACCATGTGAACCAGTTCGGCTTCGTCCGCCGCCGCCATGACGACGAAGTTCGGTAGCGTCGCCAGATAGGTGACGTCGAAGCTGCCCGCATGAGTCGCACCATCCGCGCCGACCAGACCCGCGCGATCGATCGCGAAACGCACCGGCAGATTCTGGATCGCCACGTCGTGAACGACCTGATCGTAGGCGCGCTGCAAGAAGGTCGAGTAGATCGCCGCGAACGGCCGCATGCCCTGTGCGGCGAGGCCGGCGGCGAAGGTCACCGCATGCTGCTCAGCGATACCGACGTCGAAGAAGCGGTCAGGATAGGCGTTCGCGAACTTGTCTAGCCCGGTGCCCGATGGCATCGCCGCGGTGATCGCGCAGATGCGCGGATCGTTCGCCGCTTCCTTGGTCAGCGCCTCGCCAAACACGTTCTGGTATTGCGGCGGTCCCGGCGGTGCCTTCGCCTGGGTGCCGGTAATGACGTCGAACTTCTGCACGCCGTGGTATTTGTCGGCCGCGGCCTCGGCGGGAGCGTAGCCCTTGCCCTTCTTGGTCACGACGTGGACGAGAATCGGGCCTTCCTCCGCGTCGCGCACGTTCTCCAGCACTGGGATCAGATGCTCTAGATTGTGGCCGTCGATCGGCCCGACGTAGTAGAAGCCCAGTTCCTCGAACAAGGTGCCGCCCATCGTCATGCCGCGGGCGAACTCGTCGGTCTTGCGGGCAGCCGAGTGGAACGGACGCGGCAGCTTGCGCGCGACCTTCTTCATGAGCTCGCGCAAGGACAGGAACTCGCGGCTTGACACCATGCGCGATAGATAGGCCGAAAGCCCACCGACCGGCGGTGCGATCGACATGTCGTTGTCGTTCAGGATCACGACCAGCCGATTGCCCGCGGCCTCGGCGTTGTTCATCGCCTCATAGGCCATGCCTGCGCTCATTGCGCCGTCGCCGATCACTGCGATACCCTTGCCGGGCGTGCCCGCCAGCTTGTTGGCGATCGCGAAGCCGAGCGCGGCGGAGATCGAAGTCGAGGAATGCGCCGCGCCGAACGGATCGTACTCGCTCTCGCTCCGCTTGGTGAAACCCGACAGGCCGCCGCCCTGACGCAACGTGCGAATGCGGTCACGTCGCCCCGTCAGGATCTTGTGCGGGTAGCATTGGTGACCGACGTCCCAGATCAGCCGGTCGCGCGGCGTATCAAAGACGTAGTGGATCGCGGTCGTCAGCTCGACCACGCCGAGCCCCGAGCCCAGGTGCCCGCCGGTCGTCCCAACCGCGGAAATCGTCTCCTGCCGCAGTTCGTCTGCGAGTTGCGGCAGCTGCTCCGGCGAGAGCTTGCGGAGGTCGGCAGGGCTTTTGACGGTGTCGAGCAGCGGCGTCACGGGAACATTGGCCATCACGGCCGGATAGACCAGCCGATGCCTTGTGTCGATTGCAACGATCTACCAGGCAGCATCTCGCGCCTGAGCGGTTAGTTGCTGCCAGCCGTGCAGGCGGCACAGCGCCCGCGAACCTCGATCACGGGGCGCTCGGGCGTGAACCCGGCCTCGCTCGCCGCCGTGCGTACGGCAGCGGTGATGCTGTCGTGATCGAGGTGGGTAGTGGTGCCACACGCGTCGCAGACGAGGAAGATGCAGTCGTGGCGACAATTGGGATGCGTGTTGGCGACGTACGCATTCTCGCTCTCGACCCGTCGCGCCAGATTGTTGCCGACGAACAGGTCGAGGATGCGGTACACGCTATTTGCGGCCACGCGGCGGTCCTGCGCCAGCGAAACGGCTTCGGCGATGTCATAGGCCGACGCAGGCCGGCTGAACCCGGCGAGCGCGGTGAACACGCTCTCGCGCATCTGCGTCCACTGTTCGCCCGATTGCTCCAGCTGCGCCTGCGCCGCGCGGGTCAGCTCCTCGCTGCCGCTCTCAAGATGATCGTGCCCCGCCATGCCGGTCGAGATAGGAAGATCGCGGCGATGCGGCAAGCGACCGCGTGCGGCGAAGCACTCAGGCGTGGCGATGACGGTTGAGCGCGTGCCCGGTCGCGAGCACCACCACGCCGGCGATCGTCAGCGCGCTCTCGGCGAGATGATGCGCGCCGTGCGGCACGATGACGGCCGCGGCCATCATCGTCAGCCCGGCCCCGCCGAGCATCAGCGGCAGCGGTCGCCCATGCGCCACCACACCCTTCCCGAACGCGACCGCACCGAGCAGGATAGCGAGCACGAGGCCGACCTCATGGATGAGCGGATTGCCGAGCAGCCCTCCAGCCGTCGACAATACTGCGACCAGCACCGTGGTCGCAACGCAATGCGCCAGACAGGCCGCCGACAGCCAGATCGCCCAACGGTCGAGCCGGTTGCCGGGCGCCGTCGTTTTAGTCGAGGTGGTGCGCTGCGCCATCGATCCGACATTTAGGCCAGCTCCGACCGAGATACAATATCACATGGGACATTTTGTCTCATCGCCGCGTCATCGACGCCTCGACGCAAGCTGAGTATAAGAAGGCATGCTTCAGGCGACCCCAGGATATTCGACGACCGCGCGTCCGCTCGCGATCGCGCGCTGGTTATATGCGGTGGCCGCGTTGATCGTCGCGATGGTTGTTGTCGGCGGCATTACGCGACTGACCGAATCGGGTTTGTCGATCACCGAGTGGAAGCCGATCAGCGGGATCATTCCCCCGCTCACCACCGCGCAGTGGCAGGCCGAGTTCGCGAATTATCAGCGTATTCCGGAGTATCAGCAGCTCAATCGTGGCATGACGCTCGACGGGTTCAAGGCGATCTTCTTCTGGGAATATCTCCACCGCGTGCTGGGGCGGGTGATCGGGATGGCTTTCGCGCTGCCGCTGATCTGGTTCGCGATACGCCGACGCATTCCGGCTGGCTATGGCTTGCGGCTTACCGCCTTGCTCGCGCTCGGAGGATTGCAGGGAGCGATCGGCTGGTGGATGGTCGCCTCGGGCCTGTCGGTGCGAACCGATGTCAGTCACGTGCGCCTGGCGGTGCACCTCGTCACCGCGCTGACCATCCTGGCCGGGATCGTCTGGACCGCGCGCGACCTACGCTCGCTTGCCGCCTCCCCACTGGCGCGCCCCGCTCACCTTGCGCTCGGGGCCGCCGCCGCGCTGCTGCTGTTGTTCACGCAGATTACTTATGGCGCGTTCACTGCCGGGCTCGACGCGGGCTACGCCTTTGCCAGCTGGCCGCTGATGGGCGACACGCTGTTCCCCGCGGGCGTGCCGATGCTCAGCCCGAGTGCCGCCAACCTCGTCGACAATCCGATCGTGGTACAGTTCATTCACCGCTGGCTGGCCTTTGCCGCGGCGGGCGGTCTGCTGTGGCTCGCCTGGCGCGCACGGGCGGCCGGTCACTCGCGGGCGGCCATCGCCGTCGCCACGCTCGTCGTGCTTCAAATCACGCTCGGCATCGCGACATTGCTGTCGGGCGTGGAGATCGTCGTCGCGGTTGCGCATCAGGCGAATGCCGCCCTTCTGCTGATCGCCAGTGTGGTTGCCGCGCACGGGATCAGCACGCCGCGCCGCACGGCCATCTAGTCGGGTATCTCGTTACCCGTCAGCAAAGTGGCGAAAACCTTGACTTGTCGGGCGCACGCCGGCAATTGGCCGGCAACGACGCGCGGGCACCCTCGCTGCGTCGCTTTTCTTTAGTTGATAAAGGTCACTAGGCCCATGAAGGCGCTGATGAAGACCACCAAGTCGGCCAAGCCGCACGAGGTGGAGAAGAAGTGGCACATCGTCGACGCGGAGGGCCTGGTGGTCGGTCGCGCGGCGGTGGTGATCGCCAACGTGCTGCGCGGCAAGCACAAGACTAGCTTCACCCCGCACGTCGATTGCGGTGACAACGTCATCGTCATCAACGCGGACAAGATTCGCTTCACGTCGAACAAGGCGGAGAAGAAGGTCTATTACAAGCACACCGGTTACGCCGGCGGCATCAAGGGCGTGACCGCGGCCAAGGTGCTGGAAGGTCGCTTCCCCGAGCGCGTGCTGGAAAAGGCCGTCGAGCGCATGATCCCGCGCGGGCCGCTGGGCCGCGAGCAGATGCGCCACCTGCGCATCTTCAAGGGCGCCGAGCATCCGCACGAAGCCCAGAACCCCGAGGTTCTCGACATCGCCGGCATGAGCCGCAAGAACAAGGTGGGCGCATAATGTCCGACAATCGCCAGTCTCTTTCCGATCTCGGCGCCGCGCTGCAGCAGCAGTCGACTGCCGCGCAGGACGCGTCCGACAACCAGGCCAACGCCTACATGGCTGGCCAGATCGACGAGCCGGTACAGCGCGCTCCGCTGCGCGCCCAGGAGCTCGACAAGTACGGTCGCGCCTACGCCACCGGCCGCCGCAAGGACGCGGTCGCTCGCGTCTGGCTGAAGCCGGGTTCGGGCAAGATCACGATCAACGGTCGCGATCAGGAAATCTATTTCGCGCGTCCGACGCTGCGCCTCGTCATCAACCAGGTGTTCGGCATCACCGAGCGCGAGGGCCAGTATGACGTGATCTGCACCGTCAAGGGCGGTGGCCTGTCGGGTCAGGCCGGCGCGGTCAAGCACGGCATCAGCCAGGCGCTGACCAAGTACGAGCCGATCCTGCGCTCGCCGGTCAAGGCCGCAGGCTTCCTGACGCGCGACCCGCGTGTCGTCGAGCGTAAGAAGTACGGCCGTGCGAAGGCACGCCGCAGCTTCCAGTTCTCGAAGCGCTAAGGTTCAACCTTCCCGGTTGTACATGGGGGCGGTCCGGTAACGGGCCGCCCTTTCTTGTTTTCGACGCCCACTCGGATTGCTGACTACGTCTTGTATCGTTCTAAGCCTGAACCATCGTGTTCTGGGTGGAATCCAGACACTCCGCATCGGGCGATGCTCGCCTTACTCTAACTGCCGTATTCGCAGGCGCTTTTCAGGGCGACATATCAGCTCCAGGGCCGAACGGCGCTGAAGGGCATACTCACCACCTCCGGAAAGGCAGACGGGCCCGTAGTGCTCAGCATTCTCGGTTCCGGGCCAACCGATCGCGACGGTAATAACCCGCTCGGGTTGACGGCAGCGTCCTATCGGCTGCTTGCAGAGGAGCTAGCCGCCAAGGAAGTGACGACGGTTCACATCGACAAACGCGGCATGTTCGCCAGCGCCCGTGCCATACCAGATGCTGCAGCGGTGACGATCGGAGACTATGCTCACGACGTACGCGCCTGGGTAGAGGCAGCTCGCCATCAGACCGGCGCGAAGTGCGTGTGAGTGCTCGGCCAAAGCGAGGGCGGATTGGTTGCGCTCGAAGCTGCTCAGCGCGACGAGGTTATCTGCGGACTAGTGCTCGTCGCTACGACGGGTCGGCCGTTGGGCAACGTGCTCAAAGACCAACTCCGCGCCAATCCGGCCAGCGCGCCGCTGCTCAATCAAGCGAATGCCGCGATGGACTGGATTGCAGCTGGCAAACGAGTTGTCGAGAAAGGCTTACCTTCACCGCTGGCACCACTCTTCCGACCCGCCATCCAAGGCTTTCTAATAAGCACCTTCGCGCTCGATCCGGCGGAGCTGGTCAGCAACGTGCGCAAGCCAGCTGTCATCATTCAAGGTGAGCGCGGCATTCAGGTCGACGTGACCGACGCACAAGCTGTGCGGGTTGCGGCTCCCGCTGCGGCGCTGGCACTACTGCCAAACACAAACGATCTTCCCAAACAGGTGATGTCGGGCCATTGGGGTGCAAAGGTGGCCACTTATGCTGGCCCGAGCCTGCCCCTAGCCCCGAACGTGACGCAGACTATCGCGCTGCTCGTGATGAACCCACGACAATCCTGACTCCAGTCGATTGATCCACGCTCCGTTCGCTTTTGGGCAAAAGCGGACATCCACTGCCTATGCCAGTGTCCGCCTGAGCGCGTCGCGCCAGCCGGC
>NZ_CAJYVU010000030.1 GCF_913778135.1 uncultured Sphingomonas sp.
TCATCAAGGAAGTCCGCGCGATCACCGGCCTGGGCCTGACCGAAGCCAAGGCGCTCGTCGAAGGCGCGCCGAAGCCCGTCAAGGAAGGCGTGAGCAAGGACGAGGCCGAGAAGGTCAAGAAGCAGCTTGAAGAAGCCGGCGCGACCGTCGAGCTGAAGTAAGCCGCAGCGGCGGGCGGGGTTGGCGCGCCAACCCTCACCTGCCGCCAGGCCGGCCGGGCTCGGCTCCGCCGGGCGTCGACGTCATGGAATTCACTTCCATGACGCCGCGGCCACCAGAAAAAGGGCGGCCCGCTACGGCGGTGCCGCCCTTTTCTTTTGCTCCACCTACGAAGCGGGCATCAGCGCCGCTCAAGCTTCCTGCATCGCACCGTCGGCTCGATGCCGCTTCCGATGGGCTAAAGCTCAGCTCGCCACCGCCAGCGCATGCGGGCGCGCCGCCACCGTCTCGAACATGCGTGCCGGGCCATCGAGCCAGAACGGTGCGAGCTTCGCCGCGCCCGCGCGCTCGATCCCGAGCGCGAACGCCTGCGCGGTCTGCCCCTCGCCCGCCGCTGTCTCACTCGGCACGTAGCGCGCGTTGAGCGTCACGACCGGCACGAACATCGGGCGGTCAGCGGCGGTCAGCACGTTGATGTTGTCGCGCGGCAGTGTGACAAGCGCGCGCACGACACGCTCGGCGCCGGATGTGAGGGTGAACGGCGTCGCGGCCAGTCGACCGGCCGTTTGCGCGAAGATCTGGCCGAGTTCCGCGTCCTGGTCGGCGCGCGCGCTGGTCAGGCGCGCGTCGAGGCGAATGTTGCGCGCCTCGACCTCGCCGCGGTTGCGAACGACGATCTCCACGTCGGCAGTCGCGGTGACCAGATTGACGCCGGCGCGACGCGCGCGAAGCTCTAGCTCGATCCAGGCACGCGGTTGCGCCGCGCCCTCCGATGCGGGCGGGGTCGCCGCGGCGGCAGTGCGCCGTGTCAGCATGCGCGGTGCCGCAGCCGCAGCAGGTGCAATCGGCTCCGCTGCAACCGATGCCGGAGCGACAGGCTCGGCATGGCCCGGGACGGTATCAACGGCGTCTGTCGGGTGCGCCTGTGCGGAAGAAGCGCGGCGCTGCCACCACCACCATCCCGCACCGGCGAGGGCCGCGAGTCCGACGAACCAGAGCCAGCCGTAATCGTCACGCTCGTCGTTGACCGGTGCCGCGGGTGTGCCGAGCACGGACGCCTCGCTCGGGGCCGGGGTTGGAGCGGGCGCTGCGGTGGTGGGCGACGCAGTGGGTACGGGCTCGGGGACCTGAGAGGGAGACGGCGTAGCCGTCTGGGCCACACTCGGGCGCGCGGCCGGCGTTGCACGCGCGGTCGGCGTGGCGCGCGGCGTCGGGGTGGCGCGTGCCGCTGGCGTCGCACCTGGGCTGGGCGTGGCGCGCGCGGTCGGCGTTGGACGCGGTGTCGGGCTGGACGTCGCCGTTGGTTCGGGCGTGGCGGCGGGCGTCGGCGTGCCCGACGGCAGCGAAAAGGTGATCGGCGGCAGCGACAAGGTCGGGGTCGCCGCCGGTGTGGAGGATTGCGCCAATGCCGCGGGCGCGCTCGTCACGAGCAGAAGGGCGAGCGAAAGGCGCGCGGGCGAGACGCGGGTACGACGCGGAACGATCATAATGCGTGGCGCTAGCGCGAACGCGGTGGAGGTCAACCATTTCGGGTGCCGAACAAGGCGACGATGCTCATACCCGCGCCGATCGGAGGTAGCGATGCGGCGGGATCGTTTCGCGGCGATCGACGTTCCTAGCGGCCGTCGTTCATTGACGCGCCGCCACTCCTGTCCTATATCCGAGCTTCTTCCAGCATTTCGGGACATGGGGTGCCGTCGCGCAGTGCCTCGTACGTATGGGGATGCTGGATACAGGACGCTTGAGGCTGCCGTCTCCCTCACGGGATCAGACGTGCGGCCTTTCGCCGTTCTTTGCGCTTCGTGATTTTATCGGCTGACGAGGCAACGCTCAACATGGCAACCAAGGCGATCGACGCGGGCACCGCCCGCTCGGGCGACACCACCGGCGGGACGCGCAAGCGCCGCATCCGCAAGGTGTTCGGCAACATCCACGAAGTGGTGCAGATGCCGAACCTGATCGAGGTGCAGCGCGAGAGCTACGAGCAATTCCTGCGCTCCGATGCATCGATCGGCTACGTCTCGGGCCTGGAGAAGACGCTGCGCAGCGTGTTCCCGATCCGCGATTTCGCAGGCACGGCCGAACTGGACTTCGTCAATTACGAGCTCGAGCCGCCTAAGTTCGACGTTGAGGAATGCCGTCAGCGCGGCATCACCTATGCCGCGCCGATGCGCGTTACCTTGCGCCTGATTGTGTTCGAGGTGGATCCCGATACGGAGACCCGCTCGGTGCTCGATATCAAGGAGCAGGACGTCTACATGGGCGACATGCCGCTGATGACGGAGAACGGCACGTTCTTCATCAACGGCACCGAGCGCGTGATCGTCAGCCAGATGCACCGTAGCCCAGGCGTCCTGTTCGACCATGACCGCGGCAAGACGCACGCGTCGGGCAAGTTCCTGTTCGCGGCGCGTGTGATCCCCTATCGTGGCTCGTGGCTCGATTTCGAGTTCGACGCCAAGGACATCGTCAACGTCCGCATCGACCGCAAGCGCAAGCTGCCGGTCACGGCG
Organism: uncultured Sphingomonas sp.; assembly: GCF_913778135.1. Lineage (GTDB taxonomy): Bacteria > Pseudomonadota > Alphaproteobacteria > Sphingomonadales > Sphingomonadaceae > Sphingomonas. The sequence continues at coordinate 2,673 of NZ_CAJYVU010000030.1, forward strand.
CTGCTGTATGCGCTCGGCCTCAACTCCGAGGAAATCCTCAACCACTTCTACAACCGCGTCACCTTTGTGCGCGGTCAGGGTGGCTGGCAGATCCCGTTCGCGGCCGAGAACTGGCGCGGCGTGAAGCCGTCGTTCGACATCGTCGACGCGAAGTCGGGCGAGGTGATCTTCGCTGCCGGCACCAAGATCACCCCGCGCGCCGCCAACAAGGCCGCGAAGGATGGTCTCGAAACGCTGCTGATCCCGACCGAGGAAATCTACGGTCGCTACTCAGCCTACGACCTCATCAACGAGCAGACCGGCGAGATCTACGTCGAGGCCGGTGACGAGATCGGTCCCGACAGCATGGAGAAGCTGGACAAGGCCGGGCTCGACCGCGTCGAGCTGCTCGACATCGACCACGTGACCACCGGTCCGTGGATCCGCAACACGCTCAAGGCGGACAAGGCCGAAGAGCGTGAGCAGGCGCTGTCGGACATCTACCGCGTCATGCGCCCCGGCGAGCCGCCGACGCTGGAAACGGCGGAGTCGCTGTTCGCAGGGCTCTTCTTCGATCCGGACCGCTACGATTTGTCGGCGGTCGGCCGCGTCAAGTTGAACATGCGCCTGGAGCTGGATGCGCCGGACACGCACACGACGCTGCGCACCGAGGACATTCTGGCGGTCGTCAAGACGCTGGTTGGCCTGAAGGACGGCAAGGGCGAGATCGACGACATCGACAACCTCGGCAACCGCCGCGTGCGTTCGGTGGGCGAGCTGCTGGAGAACCAGTACCGCGTCGGCCTGCTGCGCATGGAGCGCGCCGTGAAGGAGCGCATGAGCTCGGTCGATGTCTCGACCGTCATGCCGAACGACCTGATCAACGCGAAGCCTGCGGTTGCCGCGGTGCGCGAGTTCTTCGGTTCGTCGCAGCTGTCGCAGTTCATGGACCAGACCAACCCGCTCTCCGAAGTGACGCACAAGCGTCGCGTCTCGGCGCTCGGGCCGGGCGGTCTGACGCGTGAGCGCGCGGGCTTCGAGGTTCGCGACGTTCACCCGACGCACTACGGTCGCATCTGTCCGATCGAGACGCCCGAAGGCCCGAACATCGGCCTGATCAACTCGCTGTCGACCTTCGCGCGTGTCAACAAGTACGGCTTCATCGAGACGCCGTACCGCAAGATCGTCGACGGTCGGGTGACAAACGAGGTCGTCTACCTGTCGGCGATGGAGGAGCAGAAGCACACCGTCGCCCAGGCGTCGGCCGAGCTGAACGAGGACGGCTCGTTCGCCGAGGAGCTGGTGTCGGCGCGTCAGGCGGGCGAGTTCCTGATGGCGTTGCCGGAGACGGTGACGCTGATGGACGTGAGCCCCAAGCAGCTCGTGTCGGTCGCGGCCTCGCTGATCCCGTTTCTGGAGAACGACGACGCGAACCGCGCGCTGATGGGCTCGAACATGCAGCGCCAGGCGGTGCCGCTGGTCAAGGCCGAGGCGCCGTTCGTCGGCACCGGCATGGAAGAGACGGTGGCGCGCGATTCGGGCGCGGCTATCTCCGCCAAGCGCGCCGGCGTGGTCGATCAGGTCGATGCGGCGCGCATCGTCATTCGCGCGACCGGTGAGGTCGACGCGAATGAGAGCGGCGTCGACATCTACACGCTGATGAAGTTCCAGCGCTCGAACCAGTCGACCTGCATCAACCAGCGTCCGCTGGTGAAGGTGGGCGACGTGGTGAAGGCGGGCGACGTGCTGGCCGACGGTCCCTCGACCGAGTTCGGCGAGCTGGCGCTGGGCCGTAACGCGCTGGTCGCGTTCATGCCGTGGAACGGGTATAACTACGAGGACTCGATCCTGATCTCCGAGCGGATCGTGAAGGACGACGTGTTCACGTCGATCCACATCGACGAGTTTGAAGTGATGGCCCGCGACACGAAGCTCGGGCCGGAGGACATCACGCGCGACATCCCGAACGTCGGCGAGGAAGCGCTGCGCAACCTCGACGAGGCGGGCATCGTCTATGTCGGGGCCGAGGTGGAGCCGGGCGACATCCTGGTCGGCAAGATCACGCCCAAGGGCGAATCGCCGATGACGCCGGAAGAAAAGCTCCTCCGCGCGATCTTCGGTGAAAAGGCCAGCGACGTGCGCGACACCTCGCTCCGCCTGCCGCCGGGCGTGGCCGGTACGATCGTCGACGTGCGCGTCTTCAATCGTCACGGCATCGACAAGGACGAGCGCGCGATGGCGATCGAGCGCGAGGAGATCGAGCGTCTGAAGAAGGACGCCGACGACGAGCGCACGATCCTCAACCGGGCGACCTGGAGCCGCCTGCGCGAGATGCTGCTCGACCAGACCGCCACCGCAGCGCCGAAGGGCGTGAAGAAGGGCATCGTGATCGATGCCGAGGTGCTGGAATCGGTCGATCGCCACGAATGGTGGAAGTTCGCCGTCGCCGACGATGCGCGCCAGAGCGATCTGGAAGCGGTCAAGGCGCAGTATGACGAAGCCGCCAAGCGGATCACGGACAAGTTCCATGACCGCCGCGACAAGCTGGAGCGTGGTGACGAGCTGCCGCCGGGCGTGCTGAAGATGGTCAAGGTCTTCGT
>NZ_CAJYVU010000031.1 GCF_913778135.1 uncultured Sphingomonas sp.
TGGTTGGCGAACCATTCGTGACCGAATTCATGCTGGAACAGCCAGTCGAACCCCTCGGGCGCCTTGGCGTAATTGTTGCCATAAGCGTTGATCGTCTGGTGCTCCATGCCCTTGTGCGGCGTCTCGACCACGCCGACCTTCTCGTCCGCCCAGGGGTAGGGGCCGACGGTCGATTCGTAGAAGTCGATCGTGGGGGCGAATTCGGCGAAGAGTTTCTCCGCTTTTTCCTTTTCGCCGGGCAGATACCAATAAAACATCGGAATCTCGTTGCCGAAGCGGCTCTTGTAGGTGCCGGCGATCTGTTCGTACGGCCCGACGTTCAGCGCGATGCCGTAGAGGTTCGGGTGTTTCGCCTCCCAGTTCCACGTCGAGCGGCCGTCGTCGAGGCGATCGACGCCGAGCAGCTTGCCGTTCGACGGCGCCGACAGCCCCTTGGGCACTGTGATGTGCAGCGTCACCTTCTGCGGCTCGAAAGTAGGGTAATCGATGCACGGCCAGATGAGGTCGCAGCCCTCCATCTGCACCGCGGTCGCGATCCACGGCTGGCCGTCGGGCGTCTTCGCCCAGACGAAGCCGCCCTCCCAGGGCGCGCGCACCGCGGGGTGCGGGCGGCCCCCGTAGACGATCTTGACGGTGAGCTTGGCGTCCTTCGCCGCCTTTTTGGCGAGCGTGATCGTCATCCGGCCTTCGGGGTTGCTGAACCCCGCATCGACGCCGTCGACCTGTACGGCCGTGACGGTGAAATTCTTGTCGAGATCGACGACCAGCTTGTTGATCCGGTCGCGCGCGGTGAAAGTGAGCGTCGCGGTGCCGTTGATCACCTCGCGGACCGGATCAACCTCGATCGCGAGATCGGCGGTGTCGAGCGTCACCTTTTTCTGCACCGGATCGAGCGGGCCACCGGACAAAGCGGTCTGCGCGGTGATCGGCGGCATGCCCTTTTCCGCAGCGTGGACCCCCGTCGACAGGAGCAGCAGGGCAGCGAAGGGCAGGCGTGGCGACATCGGTTTCTCCCTGGGGACAGGCGAGCGCCGGTTTCCACGCTGGGCCGGGCGATGACAAGTCCGAAGCGAGCGGGCCGAAGCGATTGCCACAAAAGCGATTGGCCCGAAGCCGATCGACCCCGCAGGCTTGCATACCGACCCGTAACGATTGATGCCTATCGCAAGCCACCCCATATAGGCGACAAGGCCGCCCCGGTATCGGGCGGCGTCGGAGTATCCATGACCCTATTTCCCGTCCTTCCCCTGCGCGATATCGTCGTTTTCCCGCACATGATCGTGCCGCTGTTCGTCGGCCGCGACAAATCGGTCGCGGCGCTGGAAGCGGCGATGAACGCCGACAAGGAAATCTTTCTCGTCGCGCAGCTCGACCCCGCGCAGGACGATCCGGCGCGCGAAGACCTGTATGAGGTCGGCGTCACCGCGACCGTGCTGCAGCTGCTGAAGCTGCCCGATGGCACCGTGCGCGTGCTGGTCGAGGGCAAGGCGCGCGGACGGCTGGTCGAGCTGTCCGAGGCGGACGGCTATCTGCAGTCGACGATCGAAATTCTGGAAGAGCGGGTGGCCGAGGGCATTGAGGTCGAGGCGCTGATGCGCTCGGCGGTCGAGCAGTTCGAAACCTACGCCAAGCTCAACAAGAAACTGCCGGCGGAAACCGCGCAGCAGCTGGGCGAGCTGGTCGAGGCGGCGAAGCTGTCCGACGCGCTGATGGCCAACGTCCAGGTCAAGGTCGCCGACAAACAGGCGCTGCTGGTCGAGCTCGATCCGGTCAAGCGGCTCGAGATGGCGTATGCGCTGATGGAAGGCGAACTCGGCGTCCTGCACGTCGAGAAGAAGATCAAGAGCCGCGTCAAGCGCCAGATGGAGAAGACGCAGCGCGAATATTACCTCAACGAGCAGTTGAAGGCGATCCAGCGCGAGCTGGGCAACGAGGGCGAGGAAGGTGAGGGCGACGAGGTCGCCGAGCTGACTCAGAAGATCGCCACGCTGAAGCTGTCGAAGGAGGCGCGCACCAAGGCGACCGCCGAACTGAAGAAGCTGAAGACCATGGCGCCGATGAGCGCCGAGGCGACCGTGGTGCGCAACTACCTCGACGTGCTGCTCGGACTGCCGTGGGGCAAGAAGAGCAAGATCAAGAAGGACATCCCTGCCGCCGAGGCGATCCTGAACGAGGATCACTACGCGCTGGAGAAGGTGAAGGACCGGATCGTCGAATATCTGGCGGTGCAGGCGCGCACCAACAAGCTGAAGGGGCCGATCCTGTGCCTCGTCGGCCCGCCGGGCGTCGGCAAGACCTCGCTCGGCAAGTCGATCGCGAAGGCGACGGGGCGCGAGTTCATCCGCCAGTCGCTGGGCGGCGTGCGCGACGAGGCCGAGATCCGCGGCCACCGCCGCACCTATATCGGCTCGCTGCCGGGCAAGGTCGTCACGAACCTGAAGAAGGCGGGCACGGGCAACCCGCTGTTCCTGCTCGACGAGATCGACAAGCTGGGCCAGGATTTCCGTGGTGACCCGGCCTCGGCGCTGTTGGAGGTGCTCGACCCGGAGCAGAACGCGAAGTTCAACGACCATTATCTGGAGATCGACATAGATCTGTCGGACGTGATGTTCGTCTGCACCGCGAACTCGCTGAACCTGCCGCAGCCGCTGCTCGACCGGATGGAGATCATCCGGCTGGAGGGGTATACCGAGGACGAGAAGGTCGAGATCGCCGAGCGGCATTTGGTCGCCAAGCAGATCGAGGCGCATGGCCTGAAGCCGGGCGAGTTCACGCTGACCAACGAGGGCTTGCGCGCACTGATCCAGCGCTACACCCGCGAGGCGGGCGTCCGCACGCTGGAGCGGGAGGTGGCGAAGCTGTGCCGCAAGGCGCTGCGCCAGATCCTGGAGGGCAAGGCCGAGAGCGTGACGATCACGCCCGACAACCTGTCCGACTTCGCGGGGGTTCAGCGCTTCCGCCACGGCCTGTCGGAAACCGAGGATCAGATCGGTGCGGTCACCGGGCTGGCGTGGACCGAGGTGGGCGGCGAATTGCTGACGATCGAGAGCGTCACGGTGCCCGGCAAGGGGCAGGCGAAGGTCACCGGCAAGCTGGGCGACGTGATGAAGGAGTCGGTGCAGGCGGCCTTCTCGTTCGTGCAGGCGCGCGCCCCGTCGTTCGGGATCAAGCCGAGCCTGTTCCACCGCAAAGACATCCACATCCACCTGCCCGAGGGCGCGGTGCCGAAGGATGGACCGTCGGCGGGTATCGGCATGGTGACCGCGATCGTCTCGACGCTGACGGGCGTGCCGGTGCGCCGCGACGTGGCGATGACGGGTGAGGTGACGCTGCGTGGACGCGTGCTGCCGATTGGCGGATTGAAGGAGAAGCTGCTCGCGGCGCTGCGTGGTGGCATCACGACGGTGCTGATCCCGCAGGAAAATGAGAAGGATCTCGCGGAGATCCCGGCAAACGTGAAGGCGGGGTTGAAGATCATTCCCGTCGCGCACGTCGACGAGGTGTTGCGGCTCGCGCTCACCGCGCCGCTGGAGGCGATCGACTGGACCGAGGCGGACGAACTCGCCGCACTGCCGCCTGCGCCGATCACCCCGGTGGGTGCCGAGGTGCACCACTGAGAGGAACGTTCCGGCCGCGTGATGAGCGTGGCCGTGATGAAGAGAGCGTGATAGCGGCAACACGGTCCGTCGCGCATCGGTACAGGTGCGCGGCGGTTTCGTTTGACTCGGATCGGGCTCACGGCCTTACTGGGGAGATGCGGGTCGCCGATCGGCGAATCCGCACGCCAATTTCTTACTGCAACACCGAAGCGTAACACGGGGGTTCTCGGGGATGAACAAGCAGGAACTGATCGCGCAGGTCGCGACAAACGCGGGGCTGGGCAAGGCCGAGGCGTTGCGCGCGGTTGAGGCGGTGTTCGACACGATCTCGACTTGCCTGAAAAAGGGCGAGGAAGTGCGGCTGGTCGGGTTCGGCACCTTCGCGGTCAGCAAGCGCAAGGCATCGACCGGGCGCAATCCGCGCACCGGCGAGCCGATGACGATCGAGGCGAGCACGCAGCCGAAGTTCAAGGCGGGCAAGGTGCTGAAGGACTCGCTCAACGTCGCGAAGTAACGGTGTGCGATTTGCGCTGGACAGGCCGGCGGTGCTTGCCTAAACGCGCCGCTCCGACACGGATCGGGCGCGTAGCTCAGCGGTAGAGCACACCCTTCACACGGGTGGGGTCACAGGTTCAATCCCTGTCGCGCCCACCATTTCAGGCCCGCAGCCAGCGATGGCGGCGGGCCTTGTCGTATCGGCGGCCGGTCAGGGCGGGATCGCTCGCGATTGTCGTCCGTTGGCGCTGTCCGAACCAGCGGAGCACGATACGCCATGACCGACCAGACCCCCGATCAGACGGTGGCCGACCAGCACCAGCCGCTCATCCCCAATCGCACCGTGTGGATAGACCATTTCGGCGATCTCGACGTGATCGCGCTGTCGGAGCGGCCGGTGCCGCAGGCGGTCGACGACGAGGTGCTGGTGCGCGTGGCGGCGGCGAGCATCAACCCGGTCGACTGGAAGACCGCGGCGGGCGAGTATCCGCCCAAGGGCGCGGACCAGCTGCCGTTCGCGCTCGGGCGCGACCTAACGGGGCGGATCGAGGCGCTCGGGACGCGCGCGCACAACATGCTGAGCGTCGGCGACCGCGTGATGGCGTTCATCGGCCAGGACCGTGGTGCGCAGGCCGATTACGTCGTGGTAAAGGCAGTCGAGCTGGTGGCAACGCCGGAGCAGATCGACGGCGCGACCGCGGCGGCCCTGCCGCTGGCGGCGATGACGGCGTGGCAGGGGTTGTTCGATCATGGTCGGTTGGAGGCGGGGCAGCGGGTGCTGATCCACGGAGCAGCCGGCGGGGTGGGGCATCTGGCGGTGCAGTTCGCGGTGTGGAAGGGCGCGACCGTGTTCGCCACCGCAGGCGAGCGTGATCTCGACTATGTCCGCTCGCTCGGTGTCGAGCGCGCGATCGACTACAAGAATGACCGGTTTGAGGATCACGCGACCGACCTCGACCTCGTCTACGACACGCAGGGCGGCGAGACGCAGGCGCGGTCGTTTACCGTGCTGAAGAAGGGCGGGACGATGGTGTCGACGCTCGACCCCGACGAGGCGAAAGGGCGCGAACTCGGTATTCGCACCCCGCCGCGTTGGCATGCCGAACCGAATGGCGCGCAACTGGCGGAAGTCGCTGAGCTGGTCGCGGCGGGGACGGTCAAGGTCACGGTCGATCGGACCTTCGCGTTCGACCAGGTGCGCGAGGCCTACGCCTACACGCGTGACGAGCATCCGCGCGGCAAGGTCGTGCTGACCATGCAGAGCGATTGAGAAAACATCGCTGACCTAAGTCGCGCGCTCCGCGATTGTCACGGAACCGAAACGCTACCGTCACTCCCGTGTCTCTGAACCTCCATGCCGCTGTCATCCACGACGCCTAGCGCAGCGTGGAGGCCGGCACGGGGGATCGAGTCGGCCGGGCGCCCAACACGCGCCCGTCATCAACGGTTCGGGAGTGTTCAATGCAGAACTTCAAGCGCGCTTCGCTCATGCTCATGCTCGGCTGCGCGACCGCGGCGCTGAGCGCGTGCGGTGCCGACGACATCGCCTCGCCGGGCGAGGGCGTGATCGTGCTGCCGTCGCCGACGCCCGCGCCTGCTCCCACGCCGACCCCGACGCCGGGCACCGGCACCGGGCTCGTCACCGCGGCGGCGAGCTGCCCGACGATCGCGGGTCCGAACCCGCTGGTCGATCGCGGCACGATCTCGGGTCCGACCGGCACGTACCGCAACTGCGCGCTGCCGACCCGCTTCACCGCCTCGACGCAGCTGGCGAAGACCACGGGCGTGATCTACTCGCTCGACGGTCGCGTCGACGTCGGCACCGACCAGGGCCCGACTTCGACCGGGTATCAGGTCACGCTGGGCATCGATCCGGGCGTGATCGTGTTCGCCTCGACCGGCACCGCGTTCCTGGCGGTCAACCGCGGCAACCAGATCAATGCGGTCGGCACGCCGACGCAGCCGATCATCTTCACCAGCCGCGCGAACGTCGTCGGCACCAATGACGCGACGTCGCAGGGACAATGGGGCGGCGTAGTGCTGCTCGGCCGCGCGCCGATCACCGACTGTTCGGAGCCGACGGCGACGCCGGGCAGCGCGAATTGCTCGCGCGATACCGAGGGCACATCGGGCGCGCTGTACGGCGGTGCGCAGCCGACCGACAGCTCGGGCCGGATGAGCTACACGCAAATCCGCTACTCGGGCTACGCGCTGGCGCCCGATCGCGAGCTCCAGTCGCTGACCCCGTCGGGCGTCGGTTCGGGCACGCAGATCGACCACTTCCAGTCGGTCAACTCGTCGGACGACGGTATCGAGGTGTTCGGCGGCCGTCCGAACATGAGCTACCTCGTCATCTCGGGCGCGGACGACGACTCGCTCGACACCGACGTCGGCTACAAGGGCTTCATCCAGTATGTGATCGCGATCCAGCGGCCGGGCGGCAGCTCGGGCGACGCGATGATCGAGCACGACTCGAACGGCAACGAGGACGCGGTGCCGCGTTCCAACGTCCGGCTCGCCAACTTCACCTTCGTGCACCATTCGAAGATCGGTGCGGACGCGTCGGTCATGCTGTTTCGCGGCGGTGCCGACTATTCGCTCTTCAACGGCGTGGTGGTGACCGACTCGGGGCTGCCGTGCGTTCGCATCAACAGCACGACGACGATCCAGCCGGCGAACAGCGCCACCGACAAGGCGGGACCGCCGGCATTCACCTCGGTGCTGCTGTCTGGCTGCAATCCGGCGTTCAGCGGCACGGGCGGCGTGTCGAACGATCAGGTCGCGTCGATCTTCAACGGCGGCCGCAACAACAATGCAGCGTTCACCTCGACGCTGACCAGCACGTTCATCAACGGCAGCGGTGAGAGCGCGGCGACCGCGGTCGATCCGGCGAACAGCAGCGTGGTCAACTCGGGCGGGTTCTTCCAGTCGGCGCCGTACGTCGGCGCGGTGCGCAACGCGAGCGACACCTGGTACCGCAACTGGACCTGCAACCTGAGCTACGCCGATTTCGGCAGCTCGAACGGTTCGTGCCTGACGCTGCCGACCACCTGAGACCCGCGGGTTTCGTCAAGGGGGCGGCAGCGATGCCGTCCCCTGATCCGCATCTGAGGATTTTGGGGGAATGAAGATGTCCAAGCGGCTGCCGATGGCGAGCGCCCTGTTGTTGACCACGTGCCTGTTCGCGCCCGCCACTGCCTTTGCCCAGGCGAGCGGCTCGAACACGCCGACCACCGGTGCGCCGGGTGCCGCGCCGTCGAGCCCGTCGGGCAGTCCGACGCAGGACGAGACGGATACGAGCGGCGACACCCAGAGCGTCGGCCCGCAGGTGTCGATCCCGGGTGGCGGCGACGACATCGTCGTCGTCGGGCGCACGCGCGCCAATCCGACGCAGACCGCGCCGCAGGTCATATCGGTCCTGTCGACCGAGGATATCGCGCGCACCGGCGAGGGCGACATCGCGGGTGCGTTGCAGCGCGTGACCGGCCTGTCGGTCGTCGGCAGCGGGTTCGTCTACGTTCGCGGTCTGGGCGATCGTTACAGCCTGGCGTTGCTCAACGGATCGCCGCTGCCGAGCCCCGAGCCGTTGCGCCGCGTCGTGCCGCTGGACATCTTCCCGACCGACGTGATCGCATCGAGCCTGGTGCAGAAGAGCTATTCGGCGAACTTCCCCGGCGAGTTCGGCGGCGGTGTGATCAACCTGACGACCAAGACGACCCCCAACGAGCCGTTCCTGAGCCTGTCGGGTTCGGTGAGCGGCGACAGCTACACCACCGGTCGTCTGGGCTATGTCTATTACGGCAGCCCGACCGACTGGACCGGGTTTGACAATGGCACGCGCGACATTCCGGGGCCGCTGAAGGCAGCGCTCAACAGCGGGTCGCCCGTCGGCGAGAATGCGACCTTCACGCGCGCGCAACTGGGCGAGATCGCGACCAGCCTGGTCAATTCGCGCACGTCGGTGTTGCAGACGCAGTATCAGATGCCGATCAACTTTTCAGGCAACCTGACGGGCGGGACAAGCTTCGACACCGGTGGACTCAGGATCGGCGTGCTGGCGTCGGCGGGTATCGGCAACACGTGGCGCACGCGTCAGACGTTGCAGCAGTTCGCGAACGGGGTCGGCAACGCGGGCGTTCTGCAGAACAGCTTCAACCGCGTGATCACCGACAATCGTGTCGTGGTGAACGGCTTGCTAGGCATCAACGCCGAGTTCGGCGACAATGTAATCCGCTGGACCAACCTGTACGTGCGCGACACGATCAAGCAGGCGCGGCTGGGGCTCGGCTTCGATCTTGACCGTGCAGGACAGGACCTGCTGCTGCAGAACACCGGTTGGTATGAGCGCCAGTTGATCGACACGCAGTTGACCGGCGAGTTCAAGCCCACCGACGACCTGAAGATCGACCTGCGCGGCAGTTACGCCAATTCGCAGCGCGAGGCGCCGTACGAGCGCGAGTTTCTGTACGTGCGCACGAACCTGCCGCTCGACCCGATTGGTAACAAGTTCACCAACAATCTGGGCACCGGCGGCAAGGGCGGCGCGAACGTCGCGTTCAGCGACCTGAACGAGGATCTGTGGTCGGGCGGCGCCGATCTGGTTTATTCGCTGACCAGCGCGATCAAGCTGGGGGTCGGTTACGCCTACACCGACACCAAGCGTACGTCGGTGCGGCGTGCGATCAGCTTTCTCGCCAATTCGCTGCCGATCGCGGTGCAGCAGTTGCGCCCGGATTACCTGCTCGCCGACCAGACGATCCAGGCGTATGGCATTTACCTGCAGGAAACGACCGCGCAGGACGGTACGGCGGCGTTCGATGCCGCGCTTCGCACCCATGCGGGCTATGGTCAGGTGATCGCGCAGCTGACCCCGGCGCTGAACGTGACCGCGGGCGTGCGCTACGAAACTGCCAAGCAGACGGTCGATGCGGTCGACGTGTTCAACACCGGTTTGCCGGGGCTGGCGGGCGCGCTGAACACGCGGCTGAACAAGGACTACTGGCTGCCGTCGCTGACGGTCACCTACGAGTTGCAGCCCGGCATGCAGTTACGCGCGAGCGGATCGAAAACGATCGCGAGGCCGCAGTTCCGCGAGCTGATCAGCCAGGTGTACATCGACACCGACACCAATCGCCTGTTCCGCGGGAACAACTCGCTGGTCGACAGCCAGCTGTACAATGCCGAAGCGCGCTACGAATGGTTCTTCGGGCGCGATCAGCGCTTCACGTTGTCGGGCTTCTACAAGAAGATCGACAAACCGATCGAGACCTATTCGGCGATCGTCGGCCAGGTGCAGACCAGCTTCGCGACTGCGCCCGAGGCGCAGCTGTACGGTGCCGAGGTCGAGTTGCAGAAGTATTTCCCGCTCGACGGGCTTGGCGGGGATTTCTGGAGCTCGCGCCGGTTCCTGACGATCGCCAACTACACCTACACCAAGTCGAAGCTGAAGGTGCAGGACGGCGACCAGACGGTGATCAACGGCGTGTCGCGCGACGCGAACCTGTTCTTCCGCGACGGTGCGCCGCTGACGGGGCAGTCGGATCATCTGGTCAATTTGCAGCTGGGGCTGGAGGACACCGATCACCTGTCGCAGCAGACGCTGCTGCTCAACTACGCGTCGAAGCGCGTGACGACGCGCGGTCCGAACGCGCAGCCCGACGTGTACGAATATCCGGGCTTCCGCCTCGACTTCGTCGCGCGCGAGGGCGTTCGAATCGCGGGCGTGGAGACCGAGATCAAGTTCGAGGCGCGCAACATCACCGCGACGCCGTACAAGGAATACCAGCAGTTCGACGCGCAGCGGATCTACTACAACCGCTACGACGTGGGCGCGTCGGTGTCGCTGGGATTGGGTGTAAAGTTCTGACGCGGGGCGGGTGCTGTCGTGGCGCCCACCCTCGCTTCATCAGGCTGACGGGGTAGGCGCGGACGGACTCGCGCTCACCAGCCCCAGGGCCGCTCGCGGTACCATTTGGTGATGACGTATTTGGTGCCGGCGCGCACCTTCATGCCGTGGTGGATCGTCGCCGGGTTGAGCGAGCCGTCGGGGCGATGATTGTTCCAGCAGACGAGCTTGCCCGTTTCCGGCTGGATCGTCTTGTCGACCGCCTTGAACCGCGTCGCGCCGCCTGCCTCCGGCTCGTTGAGGTAGACCATCGCGGTCCAGGTGCGATTGCCCGCGACCGAGCAGTAACGGTGGAAGTCGACGCCGTTGGGTTCGAAATAGTCGGTGTGCGCCTTGAATTCCTGCCCCACCGCGTAGCGTTGCCCCTGTAGCGGCTCGCCGTGAAGCGGGTCGAGGCCGGTGAAGGCGGCGAGCGCGGCGTCCACGCGTGCGACGAGCGGGTCGGTGGCGGACAGGTCGCATGTCTCGCTGGTGCGGAATGCGGTGTCACCATTGTGATCGGAGATGGTCGAGGGGCGCCGCTCGGCATCGATCATGGCACACAGCGCCGCGCAGGTCGCGGCGTCGAGGAAGCCGCGCTGCACGAACAGTGTCAGCTTGGGACTGGGCAGTTTCTGGATGCCGGGCTGCTGGGCGAGGTGGGCGGTGATCGCGTCGGTGGCCATGATTGCTCCTGTAACGCGGACGGCTGAGCCGTCCCAACAACAGAAATATTACACAAGGCTGCAACGGCGCTGTAACATCGCCGACCTAGCGCCGGCGTGCCGGGGAGTTGTTCAAAGCGCATGCGATTGAAGTTCGACGCCCGTGCGCGGGCGATTCTGCGGCGGGTGCCGGTGGTAAACGTCTATTCGGTAGCCGAAATCGCGCTGCTGGGCGTGCTGGCGGTGCAGTGCGCGCGGCTGGTGTGGACGGTGGTGACGCCGATCGCACCGCTGGGCGCGTGGGCGCCGGCGGGGCCGGTGCTGCCGGGCGATCCGGCGGGCGTGTTCGCGAGCTTCGATCCGTTCTATCGCGTGAGCGGCGTGCAGGCGCAGGCGGCAACGGTCACGTCGTTGCAGCTGACGCTGTTCGGTACACGGATCGACGAGGCGCAGGGGCGGGGATCGGCGATCATCGCGGGACCGGATGGCGTGCAGAAGAGTGTCAGCGTGGGTGAGGAAGTGGCGCCGGGCGTGAGGTTGAAATCAGTGGCGTTCGATCATGTGACGCTCGACCGCAGCGGGGCGAGCGAGGACCTGTTCCTGCCGCAAGGCGAGGGTGGCACGGCGCCGGCGGCTGGTGCGGCGGCGACGCCGGGTGCTCCGGTTGGCGCCTCCGGTGGCGCATCGCTCACAGAGCTGCGCGCCGACGTGTCGGCGATCCCGCGGATCGATGGCGGCGCGATCAACGGCTTGACGCTGCGCGGGCAGGGCAAGGGTGTGTTCCAGTCGGCTGGGCTGCAGGACGGTGACGTGCTGGTCGCAATCGGAGGACGACCGGTAACGGGCGCGTCCGATCTGGAGCAACTGGCGACCGGCGGAGCGACGAGTGTGACGATCGAGCGCGGCGGGCAGCGCTTGCCGGTGACGTTGCCGGGCGGGGTACGATGATGCGGCGGTTCGTATCCGCGATGCTGTTGGCGTCGTGCGCGCTTTCCGCGACACCCGTGCTGGCGCAGACGACGCTGAACGTGCGTGACGCCGACATCCGCGCCTTCATCGCCGACGCGGCCAAGGTGACCGGGCGGACGTTCATCATCGACAACCGTGTGCAGGGCAAGGTGACGGTGGTGACCGACCGCCCGCTGTCGCGCTCCGAATATTTCGAGGTGTTCCTCTCCACCTTGCGCGCGAACGGATTGGTCGCGGTCCCGACCGCCAACGGCGCGCTGCGCGTTCAGCCGATCGACAATGCAGCGAGCCAGCCCGGGCGGATCGGGCTGCGCGGCGCGGCGCGCAACCAGCTGGTGACCGAGATCATCCGGCTGCGTTCGACCGACGCGACTCAGGCGGTCGACACGGTGCGCCCGCTGGTGAGCGCGCAAGGATCGGTGACCGCGAACCGCGGTGGCAATAGCCTGGTCGTGGTCGATTTCGCCGACAACGTTCGCCGCGTGCGCGAGGTGATCCGGCGGATCGACACCGATGTCGCATCGACGCGGATCGTGGCGTTGAGGAATGCCAACGCGAAGGAGGTCGCCGCCGCGCTGACGCAGCTGATCGGCGGCGGTGCTGGCGGGCAGGGTGGACAGGCGGCGGCGACGCCGGGTGGCGCGTCGGCGGTGGCGATCGAGAGTTCGAACGCGGTGGCGCTGCGCGGCGATCCGGCGACGGTTGCAAGGCTGGTCGCAGTCGCGCGCGACCTCGACACGCGCGCGCGCAACGCCAACGAGATCAAGGTCGTGTTCCTGGAGAACGCGGACGCCGCACAATTGCTGCCCGTGCTCCAGCAGCTTGTGGGACAGCAGCCCGACGCGGTGCAGGAGGAGTCGCTGAGCCGCGCGAATTTCGGCGCGAGCAGCACCGGGCCGACCAGCGGTGGGGCGATAAGCCAGCAGTCCAACTCGTCGAGTTTTCAGCGCTCGACCGCGCCGCAGAGCACGACGACGCAGGCGGGCAGCCAGCCGCAGCAGGCGGCGATCACGGGGCAGGGCGGTCGCACCGCGGCGGTGGTGACGCGCTTCGCAGGTGCCAATGCGATCGTGATCGCGGCACCGGGCGACATCCAGCGGCAACTGGCCGAGGTGATTCAGCAGCTCGACACGCGTCGCGCGCAGGTGCTGGTCGAGGCGATCGTGGCGGAAGTGTCCGACTCGACGGTCAACCGGCTGGGCGCGCAGTTCATCCTCGGGAACCTGTCGGGCGGGGCGTTCGGCGCGTCGACCTTCTCCAACTCTGCGCCCAACATCCTGCAGATCGCGGGTGCGATCGGGGCGCAGCGGCTGGCGACGACAACGACCACGACGGTCAACACCAACGGCAGTACGACGACGGTACGCGCGACCTCGCCCGCGGCGGACCAGCTGACGCAGTCGGCGATCAACTCGATCATCCAGTCGTCGGGCGGCCTCGCCGGGTTCGGGGGCACGATCGGCAACACGCTGTTCGGTGCGATCATCAGCGCGGTGAAGAGCGACAATCAATCGAACCTGTTGCAGGTCCCGCACATCATGACGCTGGACAACCAGGAAGCGCATAGCTTGGTTGGGCAGGAAATCCCGATCACCACGGGTCAGGCGCTGTCGAACAATTTCGACAATACCTTCCGCACGACGCAGCGGCAGAATGTCGGCATCGGGCTGGACGTGCGCCCGCAGGTGAATTCGAGCGGCACGATCAAGCTAAACCTGCATATCGAGGTCAGCTCGATCGCGGGGCCGGTGTCGAGCGACAATTCGGACCTGATCCTGAACAAGCGCGAGGTCGAGACGGTGCTGACGGTCGACGACGGTGCGATCGGGGTAATCGGCGGGTTGTTATCCGACGAGGAGCGTCGGACGATCGAGAAGATTCCGCTGCTGGGCGACATTCCGGTGCTGGGCAACCTCTTCAAGTCGAAGGCGAAATCGCGTTCGAAGACGAACCTGATGATCTTCATTCGCCCGACGGTGATCCGCTCGGCCGCGGACAATCGCCGCGTGACCGAGCAGCGGTACGGCTATCTGCGGTTGCAGCAGGGATTGCAGGACCCGGCCGGCGAGCCGTCGATCGACGCGCTGGTGCGCGATTACATGGGTGCGGCGCCGCCGATCCCGCCGGCGGGGCAGCCCGGCAGCATCGAGGACCCGCGCGTCGGCGTGCCGGTGTATCGCAATTCGGTCTCGACGATCCCGGCGCGTCCGAAATGATCCGAACTGGCGCCGAGGTGCTGGTCGACCCGACGCTGTCGAGCGGTGTCGTGCCGGTCGACGCCGACGCGGTGCTAGGCGAGGTGCCGCAGGTCGTGCCACCGATCGCGCCGGTGCAACTGCCCTACGCCTTCGCGCGCAAGTTCGGCGTCGCGCTCGACGGTGACCGCGTCGCGTTGCGCGAGGGAAGCGATCCGCGCGCGTTGATCGAGGTACGCCGCGTGCTGGGCCGCGCGTTCGACGTGGTGGTGATCGAGGCGCCCGCGTTCGACAGGCTCTTGAGCGACAATTACGCGATGGACGGTCAGGCGACCGCGGCGGCGGCAGTCGGAATGGGCGACGAACTCGACCTGTTAGCGGAAGGATTGCCGACCGCGGACGATCTGCTCGATACCGCCGACGATGCACCGGCGATCCGGCTGATCAACGGTGTGATCGCCGACGCGGCGCGGAACGGCGTGTCGGACATTCACATCGAGCCGTACGAGACCGGTCTCGTCATTCGGATGCGGATCGACGGCGTGCTGCGCGAGACGCTCAGGATGCCGCCGCACGTCGCGCCGGTCGTGGTCAGCCGCATCAAGGTGATGGCGCGATTGGACATTGCCGAGCGGCGCGTGCCGCAGGACGGGCGCATGGGGCTGACGCTCGGGGGCAAGTTGCTCGACGTGCGCGTCTCGACGCTGCCGGCGCGCGCGGGTGAGCGGGTGGTGCTGCGTATCCTCGACAAGGAGAATGCGGGGATTGACCTCGACGCGCTGGGCATGAGCGCGGAGATGAACGCGCTGCTGCGCGAGGCGATCGCGGTGCCGAACGGGATCGTGCTGGTGACCGGGCCGACCGGCAGCGGCAAGACGACGACGCTCTACGCCGCGTTGCGACTGCTGAACGACGGCAGCCGCAACATCCTGACGGTCGAGGACCCGGTCGAATATGCGGTTGAGGGGGTCGGGCAGACGCAGGTGAACGCGAAGGTCGGGCTGACCTTCGCCGCCGGGCTGCGGGCGATCCTGCGGCAGGACCCGGACACGGTGATGATTGGCGAAATTCGCGACCGCGAGACAGCCGAGATCGCGGTGCAGGCGTCGCTGACGGGACATCTGGTGCTCTCCACTGTCCACACCAACGACGCGGTCGGCGCGATCACGCGGATGCGCGACATGAAGGTGGAGCCGTTCCTGCTCGCCTCGACGCTCCGTGCGGTGATCGCGCAGCGGCTGGTCAGGCGGCTGTGCCCGACGTGTCGCCGCGCGGTGCCGGCGCGCGAGACGGTGGCGCCGCTGCTGGGAATCACGCCCGAGACGATCGTGTACGAGGCGGTCGGGTGCGACGAGTGCAACCGCACCGGCTTTCGCGGGCGCATCGGCGTGTACGAGGCGGTACGGGTCGATCCGACGATCCGGCGGCTGATCAACGACGGCGGCGACGAGGACGCGATCGCGCGCCATGCCTTCGCCGATCCGGCGCGTGACACGTTGGCGGGAGCGGCGCGGCGGTTGGTCGAGGAAGGTCGCACCACCGCGGAGGAAGCGATCCGCGTCAGCCGCGCTGATGCCACCGATAGCGTCGCGGCCGACGCCGCCGAGGCGGCGATCGCGGATGCCTGAGACGCGGCGTGGCTGATTTCGATTACGTCGCGATCGACACGCGCGGCAACGAGGCGCGCGGGCATGTCGCGGCGGCATCGGTCGAGGCGGCGCGCGCGGTGCTCGACCGGCGGCGGCTGTTCGTCGTCCGCATCGAGCCGGGCAGCGCACCGGCGAGCAAGGGACGCCCGCTGTTCGGGCTCGAACTCGGCCGCGCCAAGATGTCGGGCAAGCAATTGACCTTGTTCACGCGGCAGTTGGCGACGCTCAACCGCGTTTCTCCGCTAGAGGAGAGTTTGCGCACCGTGTCGCGCCAGACTGAGCAGGAGCGCGTGCGCGTGATCGTGCAGAACGTCCATGCCGGGGTGACCGAGGGGCGCCGGCTGGCCGATGCGATGGCGCGCGAGCCGAAGAGCTTTCCGCCGCTCTATCGCGCGATGGTGGCGGCAGGGGAAAGTTCGGGGTCGCTGCCGGAGATCATGGAGCGATTGTCGCTGCTGCTCGAGCGGCAGGCGGAGATCAGGGGCAAGCTGTTTACCGCGATGGCCTATCCGGCGGTGCTCGCGACCGTTGCGATGGGGGTAGTGGTTGCACTGATGGCGTTCGTGGTGCCGCAGGTGGTCGAGCAGTTCGATACCGTCGGGCAGGAGCTGCCGTTCCTGACGCGCATGGTGATCGCGCTGTCGGCGGCGATCACGGGTTACTGGTGGGCGATGCTGCTGGTGGTGGTGATGATCGGGCTGGGGGCTTGGGCAGCGCTTC
>NZ_CAJYVU010000032.1 GCF_913778135.1 uncultured Sphingomonas sp.
CGCTGCGAGGCGAACAGCGGCAGCACGCCGAGCCTGAGGCGCAGCACCTCGCCGCCGCTGGTCATCGATTCGACCGCGTCCGACAGGCTGTCGAGCGCGGGCGCGATCGCGGCGAGCAACCGGTCGCCGTCGGCGTTCGGCGCCATCGCCTGATGCCGGCGGTCGAACAACGGCCGGCCGAGAAACCGTTCCAGCGTCTGGATCCGCCGGCTGAGCGCAGGCGCCGACAAGGCGAGCTCCGTCGCCGCCGCCTTGATCGAGCCGAGCCGCGCGACCGCGACGAAGGCTTCGATGGCAGTGAGCGGAGGCAGGCGACGCATGGGCAGTCCGTCTTGTCGCGGGAGGCCGGAGCATGTCAGGCGATTGTTGTTTCTGCAATCGTATACGACCCTTTTCGCACTTGCAACATGATCTGCTGCGACGCAAAAAGGACGGGCCTTTCAGGCATCCTCTCCTAAAAACTTTCACAGGCCGGTCATCTGATCGGCCTTTTTTTGCCTGCGCGAGATCAGTCGCGTCGTTGGCACGCGCTCGCAATCGGGAACCTGCCGCCTATCTCCTGCGCTCGACGCTTTCGAGCGAGTGAGGGACGAATGGCCGACGCCGAACAACCTACCAAATTGCAGGTCGCAAACGCGCGGCCTGAAGACTCGGGGCGCGGCATCGCGCATCTGCCACGCGCGATCATGGCGTCGCTCGGCCTGACCGACGGCGACGTGATCGAGATTTCGGGCAAGAAGGTCACGCCTGCGCGCGCGGTCGGCCCGTATGACGAGGACGAGGGTCTGGCGCTGATCCGCATCGACGGGTTGCAGCGCGCCAATGCGGGCGTCGGCTCGGGCGATTTCGTCGAGGTACGCCGCGCCGAGTCGAAGCCTGCGACGCGCGTCGTCTTCGCCCCCGCACAGCAGAATTTGCGGCTGCAAGGCTCGACCAACGCTTTGAAGCGCACCTTCATCGGGCGTCCGTTCGCGCAGGGCGACGTGGTCGCGACCGCGGGGCACCAGCGCGTGCAGAACATGCCGCCGGGCATGCAGCAGTTCGTCAACGCGCCTGCCTATGCGTTGCAGGAAATCCGCCTGCTCGTCGTATCGGCGACGCCGAAGGGCATCGTCCACGTCGACGAGAACACCGAGATCGAGCTGCGCCCCGAGTATGAGGAGCCCGATGCCGCGCGGCGCGCCGACGTGACCTACGACGATATCGGCGGCATGGCGGGGACGATCGACCAGCTGCGCGAGATGGTCGAACTGCCGCTGCGCTACCCCGAGCTGTTCCAGCGTCTGGGCGTCGATCCGCCCAAGGGCCTGCTGCTCTACGGTCCGCCGGGCACCGGCAAGACACGGCTGGCGCGCGCGGTGGCGAACGAGTCGGACGCGCAGTTCTACCTCATCAATGGTCCCGAGATCATGGGCTCGGCCTACGGCGAGTCGGAAGGGCGATTGCGTCAGGTGTTCGAGGAAGCGGCCAAGAATGCGCCCTCGATCGTCTTCATCGACGAGATCGACTCGATCGCGCCCAAGCGCGGGCAGGTCTCGGGCGAGGCGGAGAAGCGCGTCGTCGCGCAGCTCCTGACGCTGATGGACGGGCTGGAGGCGCGTGCCAACCTCGTCGTCATCGCCGCGACCAACCGACCCGAGGCGATCGACGAGGCATTGCGCCGCCCCGGCCGCTTCGACCGCGAGATCGTCGTCGGCGTTCCCGACGAGCGCGGGCGTCGCGAGATCCTGGGCATTCACACGCGCGGCATGCCGCTCGGCGACAAGGTTGACCTGGGCGAGCTGGCGCGCACCACGTTCGGCTTCGTCGGCGCCGATCTGGCCGCACTCACGCGCGAGGCAGCGATCGAAGCGGTCCGCCGCATCATGCCGCAACTCAATCTCGAAGAGCGCACGATCCCGCCCGAGGTGCTCGACACGCTGGCGGTGACGCGCGAGGATTTCCTCGGCGCATTGAAGCGCGTCCAGCCGAGCGCGATGCGCGAGGTGATGGTGCAGGCGCCGACGACCAAGTGGAGCGACGTCGGCGGACTGGACGACGCGCAGATGCGGTTGAAGGAAGGCGTCGAGCTGCCGCTCAAGAACCCCGACGCGTTCCGCCGCCTTGGCATCCGCCCCGCCAAGGGCTTCCTGCTCTACGGCCCGCCCGGCACCGGCAAGACCCTGCTCGCCAAGGCAGTCGCACGCGAGGCAGAGGCGAATTTCATCGCCACCAAGTCGAGCGACCTGCTGTCGAAATGGTACGGCGAGAGCGAGCAGCAGATCACGCGGCTGTTCCAGCGCGCACGTCAGGTCGCGCCGACCGTGATCTTCATCGACGAGCTTGACAGCCTCGTCCCAGCACGCGGCGGCGGGATGGGAGAGCCACAAGTGACCGAGCGCGTTGTTAACACGATCCTGGCCGAGATGGACGGGCTGGAGGAGCTGCAGTCGGTCGTCGTCATTGGCGCGACCAACCGGCCCAATCTGGTCGACCCTGCGCTGCTGCGACCGGGTCGCTTCGACGAGCTGATCTACGTCGGGCTGCCCAGCCGCGAGGGGCGCCGTCGCATCCTTGGCATACAGACGCAGAAGATGCCGCTCGGCCCCGACGTTGACCTCGACGACATCGCGGCGCGGACCGAGCGCTTTACCGGTGCCGATCTGGAGGATGTAGTGCGCCGCGCCGGCCTGATCGCGCTGCGCGAGCATATCGACAACACGCAGGTGAGCCAGGCGAACTTCGAGCGTGCGTTGGAGGATTCACGCGCCAGCGTCACGCCCGAGGTGGAGCGCGAGTACGAGCAGATGGCGGCGAAGCTGAAGCAGGAGGCGAATGCGATCCAGCCGATCGGCTTCATCTCGCCCGGACAGCTGACGCCGCGCGGCCCGAAAGGTAGCGACTGAGGATCAAGGGTGTCGTCGACTGGGCGGCACCCTTACACTTCGGGATCGCTCCACGCCGCCGCCTCCTGCTCGGGCGTGCGAAGCGCACGCGCGGCGTAGAACAGCAGCAGCAGGCACGCCGCACCCGCGGTCAGATACGGCAGCGAATGCTGTATTTCGTACAGCCCAACCCCTATCGACGGGCCGAGTACGAAGCTGGCGCCGTTGACGCTCGTCACCTTCCCCGCGACCGACCCTTGCGCCGCCGGCCCGACCGCCAGGCTCGACCCCGCGGTGAAGCCCGGCCGCGTGAAGCCAAATCCCAGGCTCGCAAGCGCATAGGCAGTCGCAATACCGTAGAGCGAGGTCGCGAGCCCCGTCAGTGCAGTTCCCGCCGCCGCCAGCACAAGCCCGGTCAGCACCAGCGCGCGCGGTTTCAGGTTGAGCAGCGGGATCAGCCCCCATTGTGCCAGCAGCGCGGCGCCCGCGCCCATCATCAACACGATGCCGGTCGGCTCCAGCGCGGCGGCGGGCGCGACGTGGAGCCGGTCGATGACGAGAAAGCCGATCGCCTGCCCCGTCATCGCCTGCGCGTGCCCCATTACCAGCCCGGCGATCATCCACGCCCTGATCCGCGGGTCGGTGAAGCGCACCTCGGTGCGCCCTTCCGCGGTCGCCGCGGTCACGCTCGCGCCGGATGCCTGCCCGCCGATCGAGGGATAGGCGTTGGCGGCGCCATGCACGCCTGCCTCGATGCCGCGGTCGTCGGGCAGAACGCGGCGCACGGTCACGAACACGACCAGCCCGAACACTGCGAAGACGAACGCCGGTCCCGCCAGTCCGACCTCCACCGTGCCGGCGTGCCCCAGGATCAGATAGGGTGCGAGTGCCGGGCCGAGGATCGTCCCTAACCCGAAGGCGGAGGCGAGCAGCGTCAGCGCGCGCGTCCGCTCCTCGCGCGTCGTGTTGCCCGCGACCAGCGCCTGTACCGCGGGCGGCGCGGCCGATCCGAACGTGCCGTAGATCAGCCGCCCGAGGATGAAGAGCACGAACGCGGTCGTGCCGCCGATCCAGCCGTTGATGCCAGCGGCCAGGAACACGCCGCACAAGGTCAGGCTGATACAGAACCCGCTCATGCCGAACAGAATCATCAGCCGCCGCCCGTGCCGGTCCGATCGTTTGGCCCAGAACGGTGCGGCGAGCACCCACAGCAGCGCGGAAACGGAGAAGGCCGCCGCGACCGCGCTGTCATTCACCCCCAATGATCGACCGAGCGCGGGCAGCACCGATTGCAGCGCGGTGTTCCCCGCCGCGATCGTCAGCATGACGAGGAACATCAGCGCGAACCGCTGGTCGAACCCGCGCTTCAAGCCTGCTCCCCTTCCCTTCGTCGCCACGCGTAGCTCCGCGACATCCGCGCGACATGCAGATCATATGCGTCGTACCAGCGCCCGCGCCCCGCCTCTCGCGCAGCCGCATGGTCGGGCTGCGCGCGCCACGCGACCGCGCTCGCCTCGTCCGCCCAGTAGCTTACCGTGATGCCGAACCCGTCGCTGCCACGCGCGGCATCGATGCAGCAAAAGCCGGGCTGCTGCGCGGCGAGCGCGTCCATCGCCGCTGCGGCGGCGGCGTAGCCCGGCTGATCGGCACCGCTGCGCCGGGCGGCGAAGATCACCGCCACCTGCCCCGTCCTCCCGTGCTGCGCCGCTGTTTGGTCGTCCGGCATACTCACGCGATTAGGCGCTTGGGGGCGCGGCGCAACCCCGCTATGGCAACCGACGCGCTCCACCGAGCGTTCGTCAAACCGGGCTGCAGCGGAGCCGAGCAGTACCGATCAACGGGAGCAGTGCTTTTCCTCATGCCCAGTTCGACCAACGCGATGCGTCGCGCCCGGCCCGCCGGTGTTCCCGGACCGCTGCAGATGTTCTTTCAAGGCTTTCTCAAGCATCCGGTGATGGTCGGCTCGATCATCCCGTCGTCCGACCGGCTGATCAACAAGATGCTGGCGCCCGTCGACTGGGCCAATTGCAAGCTGTTCGTCGAATATGGCCCCGGCGTCGGCACCTTCTGCCGTCCGATCCTCGAGCGGATGGCGCCCGATGCGACGCTGATCGCGATCGACACCAACCCGGATTTCATCCGCTACCTCGACCATACGATCACCGATTCGCGCTTCGTCGCGGTTGAGGGCTCGGCGGCGGATGTGGAGCGGATCATCGCCGAACACGGCCACGAATCGGCCGATTACATCCTCTCGGGCCTTCCCTTCTCGACGCTGCCCGACGGCGTCGGCCCGGCGATCGCGGCGGCGACACACCGCGCGCTGCGCAAGGACGGCGCGTTCCTCGTCTATCAGTTCAGCCCCAAGGTCCGCGACTTCATCGCCGCACACTTCACGCGCATCGACCACGACATGGAATGGTGGAACGTGCCGCCGGCGCAGCTTTACTGGGCGCACAAGGACTGATGCCGGCGAGGCCCGCCGCCGCCTGAACGCCAGCGCGACTACGCTTCCTCGCTGCGAAAATTCAGCCCGCGCGAGACGGTGGGGTCGAGCACGCCGACGATCAGATAGGCGGCGAACTGCTTCGTGCGCTGCCACCATCCGGTCGCCTCGGCGTAATCCTCGCGCGTGATCTCGCGCGAGTGCGCGACCTCGCCGTCGATGTAGGTGCGTACCTGGCGGGCGAACGCTGCGTCGTCGATCCTCAGCATTAGTTCCAGGTTGATGAACAGGCTGCGCATGTCGAAATTGGCGCTGCCGATATAGACCAGATCGTCGACGACGTAGAGTTTGGTGTGCAGCTTGGTCGGCTGATATTCCCACACGCGCACGCCCTTCTTGAGCAAGCCGCGATAGGTGAAGCGCGCCGCCGCGATCGTGGCATTGTTGTCGGACTTTCCTGCGGTCACGACACGCACCGCCTGACCGATCTTTCCCGCTTTATCCAGCCGCCGCAGGATTGTCGGACTCGGCGTGAAATAGGCCGCGATCAGGTCGATCCGCGTTGCCTGCCGCATGTCGTGCCGGATCGCACGCGCCCAGGGCGACAGGCGCCTTGTCGGCCCGCCGATCAGCCAGCGCAAGCGTCCCTGCGTCTCGCTCCAGCGTGACAGCGCGCGATTGAGGTGGCGCAGCTTGCCCTTGGGCGCCCGCACCCATTGCTCCAGCGCGTCGAAGTATCCGGCCATCCGAGACGCGGCCTCACCCTCGACCATCAACCCGAGATCGCGCCACGCCTGCTCGCGTTCGGTGCCGAAATAATCGTCCTCGACGTTGAACCCGCCGGTTAGGATGCGTGCGCTGCTCGTTCCAGCGTCGGCAAGCGCGAGCTTCTGGTGATTGCGCAGGAGGTAGCGCCGACCGAAACGCGGCGAAAAGCGGCACACCGACACGCCGGCATCGCGAAGCGTATCGAAGAAGGCCTGGTCGGCATCGTCGCTGCCGAAGCCGTCGACGATGAGCGCGACCGTCACTCCGCGCCGTGCCGCCGCGATCAGCGCGTCGTTGATCCGCCGGCCGGACGCGTCGTCGGCGTAGATGTAGAAGATCAACCGTAACGAGGTCTTTGCGCTCTCGATCAACTCGAGCAGCGCGCGACGCCGATCAGGCCCTTCGGTCAGCAACGTCAGGCGATGGCCGTCGACCGTCGTTGCCTCCATCCGCTGCGCAGGCGCGTGCGTTTCGGCTGCTTTCGTTGACTTCACGACATGTCCGTCATACACAGGCATCTTCCCGTATCCGTTTATTCGCAAGGAAGCCGCTGATGGCGCGCGTGACCGTCGAGGATTGCGTCGACAAGATCCCGAACCGTTTCGACCTGGTGTTGATGGCCGCGCAGCGCGCGCGCCAGATCTCGGGCGGCGCGGAACTCACGCTCGATCGCGACCGTGACAAGAACCCCGTCGTCGCGCTGCGCGAGATCGCCGAGCAGACGGTCAAGCCGCGCGACCTGAACGAATCGGCGGTGCAGGGCCTGCAGCGCGTCCGCATCGACGATGAGGACGAGGCGGACGAGGTCGGCAGCCTGGCCGCGTCGGCGGAGGCGCTGCGCCTCACCGCCGCCGCCCCACCGCGCAACCAGAATCTGGGCGCCGATTACGACGGCTGATCGCCGCTGATCGATCGCCAACACGGCCGGTCGCTCGCCCGAGCGGCCGGCCGTTGTCGTATTCGGCTCCAGCAGTCATGGGCACAGCGTCACCGACATGGTGATGCGCTTCTCCCCACCGGGCGCCACCTCGAACACGCCGGGCTTGTCGCGGAACTCGCCCGTGTAGTCGACCGGATCGGCGATGCCGTGCCACGGCTCGACACAGACGAACGGCGCGCCCGGCTTGGTCCACACGCCCAGCATCGGCGTGTCGGGAAAGGCGATCTCCAGCGCGGGTCCGCGCTCGGCGCCATACCGCACCGACTGGCTGCGCACGTGATCCCACACCAGTGCGTCACGCTCGAACAGTGCGTCGGTCACGTGTAGCGTGCGACCATCGAGCGGCGAGGCGCGCCGCTCCGCCGTGATTTGCCCATCGGCATTCAGCACCCGCAGCGGGTCGGGCTCTTCCTTCGCGAAGGTGACGCGGTGATCTGCGCGCGGCTCACCATAAGGCAGCGGCCAGGCGAATGCCGGGTGGAACCCGAAGCTGGCGGGCAGCGGCTTGTCACCGGGATTGCGGATCGTGATCGCGAGTTCGAGCGTGGCCTCGGTAATCGTGAACGCCGCCTCCAGCCGGAACGCGAACGGGTAGGATGCGCGCGTCTCGCTATCATCACCAAGCGCGAACACGACACGCGATGCCTCGTGCGAGACGACGCGGAAGTCGCGCCGCCGCGCGAAGCCATGCTGCTTCATCGGATAGACCTGCCCGTCGACGCGGATCACCTCACCCGCGGGCTTGCCGACGACCGGAAAGAGCAGCGGCGCACGCCCGCTCCACCACCGCGGATCGGCGTCGGTCATCAACTCGCGCCCGTCCGCATCCTTGATCGAGGAGAGTTCAGCGCCGTGCGGGTTGATCGCGGCGGACAGCCGGTCGGAGGCGATGCGGAGCCAGCCGTTCTCGGCCGGGGGATCGGGTTCGGACATGGCAAGCGCAACGCGCGAGCCGCGATTTGGAACCCTCACACGTGACGGATCATTGAACGCCCGCAACGAAAAAGGGGTGCAACCATGAAGACCGTTCTGAAAGCCGCCGGCGTCGCCGGCCTGTTGATGCTGGGTGCGTGCGGCGGCAATGCCGACGACAAGGCCGCCGACAACATCGAGGCGATGACCGAGAACCGCGCCGACGCGCTCGACGCGCAGGCCGACGCAACCTCGAACGAGCAAGTGTCCGACATGCTCGAGGACAAGGCCGACAACGTCCGCGAAATGGGCGACGATGCCGCGGACAAGGCCGACGACAACGACGACGCGCGCGTCGAGCAGCAGGTCAAGAACCAGCTGTAATCCGGACGAAGCGGCGGGGCGTGGTGTCCCGCCGCTCGAGCCTGGCGACGCATGCGCCTAGTTGCGCTACACCGGTGCGCATGACCAACCCCATCCGAGTCGGTATCGGCGGCTGGACCTACGAGCCGTGGCGCGGCAGCTTCTACCCGCCCAAATGGCCGATCAAGCGCGAGCTGGAATATGCCAGCCGGCACGTCTCCGCGATCGAGGTCAACGGCACCTTCTATTCCTCGTTCAAGCCCGCGACCTTCGTCAACTGGCGCGACACCGCGCCCGACGGGTTCGTCTTCGCGCTGAAGGCATCGCGCTACTGCGTGACGCGCAAGGTGTTGGCGGAAGCGGGCGACTCGATCGCGCGCTTCATCGGACAAGGCATCGTCGAACTTGGCGACAAGCTCGGCCCGATCCTGTGGCAGTTTGCCGCGACCCGCCGCTTCGACGCCGACGATTTCGCCGCCTTTCTGGCGCTGCTGCCGTCCGCGCACCAGGGGGTAGCACTTCGCCACGCGGTGCACGTGCGGCACGACAGCTTCTTCACGCCCGAGTTCGTCGCGCTGTGCCGCGCCGCCGGTGTCTCGATCGTCTACGCCGATTCGGCCGACTATCCCGCGATCGGCGATGTGTCGGGCGACTTCACGTACCTTCGCCTTGAAGACGCGCACGAGGACGAGCCCACTGGCTACGCGCCCGACGCGCTCGATCGCTGGGCAGAAGCGGCGCGCCTACTGGCGAGCGGGACGACGCCCGCGATGCTGCCGTGCGCCGCCGATCCTGCACCCGTGCGCCCGCGTGACACGTTCGTGTTCATGATCAACGGCGCAAAGGTGCGTGCGCCGCACGCCGCGATGGCGCTGATCGAGCGACTGGCCTGATTGGCGAAGCGAGCTGAGCGCGGCTTACCCCACGTCGCCCGGATCGCGGAACAGCGCGAGTGTCAGCACTGCGGCGAGTGCGGCGGCGCGGCGCACCGGATCGCGCGCGACGAGCACGCGGCGGCTGCCGCCTGCGGTCAGTTCGATCAGCGACACCGGCGTGCCATCACCGGCATCAATCCGGTAACCGGCCGGCGTGGCGGATAGCGCTTTCACGCCCGCGATCTCGTGCAGCGACCGAATCATCAGATGCTCGTCGCCCAGCGTGACGGAACCGCTGCGTCGCTCGGCAAGATCGCGCGCATCGGTCGGCACCGCGTTCAACATCAGCGCGCCGGCGTCGCGGCCGTTCAGGCGGAACGCGCAGGCGAGCCTTAGCGGGCTCGACTCGCTGGCCACGTCGACGGCCCCCAGTGTGTCGCGTCTCTCCTCGCGCGCGTAGCGGCAGCGCGCGGCCAGCGTGCCGCCCAAGTCGGCGCGCGTCAGCTCGAAGGCCATCGTACCATAACGCACCGCCTGCCCGACACGAACGGCATCGAACGCATCGCCGATCGTCGCGCTTCCCCAGCCGATCGCATCGCGCCGGTCGTCGCGCCGTACGTTGCCCTGCGAGCTGCCCAAGCGGAAGCTGCCGCTCGACCATCCCGACAGACCGGTTACGTCGATCCGTTCGCCGCCCAAGCCCATCGGCACCTGATCGAACCCGGCCATGCGCGCGACCGCGCATCCGCTGAGCAGCCCCGCTGCAATGACGATCAACGCGCGCATGCGTTCCCCGCTCTTAGGTCATCATCGTTCTTGTCGGGCGAGAACGTGACGCTGCCGACATGAAGGCGGCGTGACCTTACAGGTAATTGCCCAGATCGGCGGTCGGTGCGGGTTGCGGCTGGATCGGCAGTGCGGGGCTCTGGATGAGCTGCCCGGACGCGGCAGCAGGCGGTGCCACCGGTCCGACGATCGCGATCGTCTCCAGCTGATCGAGCGCGCGGTGCGCGTCGACGTAGCGCTGCGCGGCGCTGGTCCAGCTCGCGGCGTTCGCGGCACCGGGCAGTCGCTTGACCTCGACCAGCGCCTCCTCGACCCGCCCGGCGTCGACCAGCCGGCGCACCCGCGCGAGCCGGTCGGCCGGCAACGGCGACGGCGTGCCCGCCTCGTGGATAACGACCAGGTTACGCAACTCGGCGCCCAGCCCGCCCCACCAGCTGCTTTCCCGCGCGAGCAGCACCGGCGCCGCGGTATCGAGGTCCTGGCGCAGGCTTTCCAGCGTCACCGGGTTGCGCGAGGCGCGGATCACCGCCGACGCTTCCCGCGTTGAGCCCGCGAAGCGCGCGCGTATCTGTTCCTCCAGGTACCCGAGGCCAAGCCCGCGATCGATCGCACGGCGCGCGGCAAAGGCGATCAGGATCGCCTCGGCCCGGCCGGCGCGGCCTTCGGCGTTGGCGGTGCTGCTGCCAAGCGTCGCGGCGCGCGCCTCCAGACTCGCAATCTGCGCGGCGAGTGCGGTTTCGCGCTGCGACAGCGTGTCGGTGTCGACAGCGGCCGTCGGCGGGGCCTGCTGCGCCGGCTGGGTCGTGGTCCGCGCGGCCGTGCCCGCGTCGCTGCCGCGCCTGAGCCAGCCCGGCTCGTCGCGGATCGCGAAGATCATCAATCCCAGTCCGATCGCCAGCACCAGCGCCGCGATCAGCACCGCCGGCCCCATGCGGGATCGCCGCGCGTCGCCAAACGGATGATCGTCACTCATGGTCCGCGTTATCCCCGCGCCCGCGCGTTCGGTCAATCGCGAGCATCGTTGCTGCGGTGACGAGCGCGGCGTCGTTCGGCGCGTCGGCGACGACGATCCGCTCCCACCCCCCGCCCGCCGCCGCCGCGACCTTGGCACTGATTGCCGCGAGCGTGATCCGGTCACGGGGCAGGTCGGCGGCGAGCGCCGCGAAGCGCAATGCCGCGCGCGCAGAATGGAGCAGCACCACTTGCCCCACCGCCTGAGCCAGTGCGCCGGATGCGAGTGCGACAGGCTCACTGGCGTAGACGATCACGCGCGTTGTCCCAGGCATGGGCACGTGCTCGCGCCCGGCGAGATGAAGCAACCGCGGGAAGTCTCGCGCCGCTGCAACGGCCGCCGCGGCGTCGCCCTGGCCGGTCACTGCCACCCGAAGTCCCGCCTCGCGCGCCACCAGCGCGGTGGCTTCGCCCACCGCGACAACCGGCAAATGCGACAGGCGGTCGAGCCCGGCGCCCGCGAACCGGACCGCATTGGCACTGGTCAGCAGCAACGCGTCGAATGCATCCGCCGCCGGAACCTCCCAGGCGAGCGGGCGAACCTCGAACAGCGGCAGCGCGATCGCCTCCACGCCGCCGGCGCGCAGTCTGGCGACGGTGCGCGCATTACCCGGCTCGGGCCTGAGCACCAGCGCGCGGCGGCGGTCGCTCACCCGGCGAACAATCGCCTGACCGCAGCGGGCGCGCGCGCGAGCAGGTCGTGCGCCAGTGCCGCGCCGACCCCGTCACCGCCGCGCAGCTCGCCCTCGACCGACTCGTCGCCGCGCTCGGTCAGCAATTGCGCGCGCAAGTGCACCGCCTCGCCCTCGATCACGGCCAATGCCGCCACGGGCGAGTGGCAATCCGCGGCGAGTGCGGCGAGCAGGGCGCGCTCGGCCGCGACCGCGCGGTGTGTGGGCGTGTGATCGATCGCCGCGATCAGCGCGCGTGCCGGTCCATCCACCAGCGTCTCGATCCCCACCGCCCCCTGCGCCGGCGCGGGCAGCATCTGGTCGAACGGCACCGCAACGCCGGTGTCGTGCCGGCCGAGCCGGTCGAGCCCGGCTGCCGCCAGCAGCGTCGCATCGACCTCCCCCACCGCCAGCTTGCCGAGCCGCGTGTCGACGTTGCCGCGGAACAGCACCGTTTTCACATCGGGCCGAAGCCGCCCGAGCTGCGCCGCGCGCCGGGGACTGCTCGTTCCCACCACCGCATTGTGGCGCAGGTCGGCGATCGACTCGGCACCAATCAACCGGTCGCGCACGTCGGCGCGCTCCAGCATGGCCGCAATGGCGATCTCCGCCGGGCGGATCGTCTCCACGTCCTTCATCGAATGGACGCAGGCGTCGACCTCGCCCGCCAGCAGCGCGCGGTCGAGCTCCTTGGTCCACAGCGCCTTGCCGCCGATCTCGGCCAGCGCACGGTCCTGCACGCGGTCACCGGTAGTGCGGATCACGACGATCTCGACCCCACCTGCATCGGGCGCCCAGCCGTGCGCCGCGATCAGCGCATCGCGCACCATCCCCGCCTGCACCAGCGCGAGCGGCGATCCGCGCGTACCCAGTCGAAAGCTCTCAGCCATCGCCCGCCTATCGCCGAGCCGCGCCGGGGGGGCAAGGCAGCGACCCATTTCACCTTTGCGGCGCGATCCCCTACATCACAATTATGCTGATCCTCGGTCTTGAATCCTCCTGCGACGAAACCGCCGCCGCGCTGGTCACCGGCGACCGGCAGGTGCTGGCGCATCGCCTGCTCGGGCAGGAGGCGGCGCACGCGCCCTTTGGCGGGGTCGTGCCCGAGATCGCGGCGCGCGCGCATGTCGAGGCGCTTGAGCCGCTCGTCGCCGCCGCATTGAAGGACGCGGGCGTCACGCTCGCGGACATCGACGCGGTCGCGGCGACCGCAGGTCCGGGGCTGATCGGCGGCGTGATGGTTGGGCTCGTCACCGGCAAGGCACTGGCGCACGCCGCGAACAAGCCGCTGGTCGCGGTCAACCACCTGGAGGGTCACGCGCTCAGCCCGCGGCTGTCCGACCCCGAACTCGACTTTCCCTATCTGCTGCTGCTCGTCTCGGGCGGGCACTGCCAGTTGCTGCTGGTCGAGGGCGTGGCGCGGTATCGCCGGCTCGCCACGACGATCGACGATGCTGCGGGCGAGGCGTTCGACAAGACCGCCAAGATTCTCGGTCTCGGCTTTCCTGGCGGCCCGGCGGTCGAGCGCGCTGCCCGCGATGGCAACCCGCGCGCGGTGCCGCTGCCGCGCCCGCTACTCCGCTCACCCGAGCCGCATTTCTCCTTTGCCGGACTGAAGGCAGCGGTGGCGCGCGCGGCGAACGATCATGCGCCGGCCGATCTCGCCGCGTCGTTCCAGGCCGCGGTCGTCGACTGCCTGATCGACCGCACCCGTCGCGCGCTCGATCGAGCGGGACCAGTCACCGCGCTGGTCGTCGCAGGCGGCGTCGCCGCCAACAGCGCGATCCGCGCCGCGCTCCAGTCGCTCGCCGTCGAGCAAGGTCTGCGCTTCGTCGCGCCGCCCTTGTGGCTGTGCACCGACAATGCCGCGATGATCGCCTGGGCCGGCGCCGAGCGCTTCGCCGCCGGGCTGACTGATCCGCTCGACGCGCCCGCGCGTGCGCGCTGGCCGCTCGACCCGCATGCCGAGGCGGTGCGCGGCGCGGGGGTGAAGGCGTGAGCGGTCCCGAGACGATCGGGGTCGTCGGTGGCGGCGCGTGGGGCACCGCGCTGGCGCAGGTTGCGGCAAGCGCCGGCCACGCGGTGACGTTGTGGGTGCGCGAGGCGGAGGTCGTCGCCGGCATCAACGACGCGCACGAGAATGCCGTCTTCCTGCCCGGCGTTGCGCTCTCCCCCGCGATCCGCGCAACGCAGGAGTGGAGCGACCTTACCGGCGCGCGCGCGATCCTGGTCGTGACGCCCGCGCAGCACATGCGCGCGATGCTGCGCAACCTGCATGGTTCTTCCGCCCCGCTGATCCTGTGCTCGAAGGGAATCGAGGCGGGCACGCTGTTGCCCCTGCACGAGGTCGCGCGGCAGGCAGTGCCGGGCGCGTCGATCGCGGTGCTGTCGGGTCCGACCTTCGCGCACGAAGTTGCCGCCGGATTGCCGACCGCAGTCACGCTGGCGGCCGAGGACGCCGCGCTCGCCGCCGAACTCGCCGCGCTGATCGCGCAACCGACCTTCCGCCCTTATGCCTCGACCGACGTGATCGGCGCGGAGATCGGCGGCGCAGTGAAGAACGTGCTCGCGATTGCGTGCGGCGTCGTCGACGGTGCGGGCCTGGGGCAGAACGCGCGCGCCGCACTGATCGCGCGCGGTTTCGCCGAGATGACGCGTTTCGGCCTCGCGCGCGGCGCGCGGGCGGAAACGCTCGCCGGATTGTCGGGGCTGGGCGATCTCGTGCTCACCTGCTCCTCGACCAGCTCGCGCAACTTCGCGCTCGGTCGCGGCATCGGTCAGGGCACGCCGGCTCCATCGCTGCTCGAGAACCGGCTGACGGTCGCCGAGGGCGCCCACACCGCCCCTGTCCTACGCGAGGCGGCGGCGCAGGCGGGCGTCGACATGCCGATTACCGAAGCGGTGTGCCGCCTGCTCGAAGGCGCGCCGGTTGCCGCGACGATCGACGCACTGCTGTCGCGGCCGCTCCGCTCGGAAGCGTGATTGCGCGCAATTAGCGAACGTTCCCCGTCAACTCGCCCTCGGCGCGCGCAGATCGCACCGCCTGCACGAGGTTCAGTCGCGTCAGCAACATCGGCAAGTCCTCGGTCACGAAGGTGTCGAGCGGCGGCGCCCAGGCCTGGCGCAGCGCGTCACGCGCCGCCGTGAACGGGGCGCGCGTGGCCCCCGGTACTGCTGGGGCTGCGTCGCGCTCCTGCAACAGAAAGTCATGGTGAACGGGGCGGCTGCCCCGGATCGGCTCGTTCATGGGTCACGCACTACAAAAGGAACAACAATCGCGGCGACGGCAAGGCCGTCCCCGTTCGGTCATGCTACATCAACGCGCGAACAAGCGGCTGGTTGCTACAAAGTTCGCGCGCTCACGCAGTTCGTCGCAGACGACTCGCGACCGGCCGCAGCGCTCGCGTTTACCGCGCGCAGGCGAGGCTCGCCGCATCGATCGCAGTGGCGGCGCCGTCCAGCACATAGGTATCGGCGAACGGCCGTCCTCCGACCGCCACGCCCGACACGCTCATGCTGCGTCCGCCGCGCATCGCCGCGACGATCGCGCGGTCGGTTGCGGCATCGGGCGCGCGCGCGCCGCGCGTGTCACCGCGCAGCGCGAACCGCCGCTCGCCGATCGCCAGCGTGATCGGCGTCCCGGGCGCTCGCGCGGCGGAGAAGCGCACGAACACCGCCTGTCGCCGAGCGCCATCGGTGCGCGCGGCGACGCTCGCGAACCCGCCGCGCGCGTCGGTGTCGCCGCTCGCGGTGACCGGCCGCGCCAGGGCGAAGCAGCGCTTGGGCGGACCTGCATCGCGGATCGCGCCCCAGCGCTGCCACACGCCGATCGCGTCGCGTTCGCCCGCCAGCAGCGCGAGCGCCAGCAGCAGCGCGCTCACGCGGGTGCGTATCCGGTGCCGCGATGGACCAGCGTTTCCTGCCCTTGCTCGATCAACGACACGCTGCCCTGCGGGTGGCCTGGCAGCACCGGCGCGCCGCACGCACCGACCGGCGCACCCGTCGCGACCCCGCGCAGCACCCGGCTGGAGATGCCATGCATGATGACCAGCCGGTCGCCCGCGTCTTCGTTCGTGTCGCGCAGCCAACCGCCGACCCGCTCTGCGATCGCCGGGTAGGTTTCGCCATCGGGCGCACAGCGGAGCAATCCCTCGCCGTTGATCACCGGACCGACCTCCGCCACCACATCGGCGTAGTAGCGCCCGCCCCAGCTGCCCATGTCGATCTCGACCAGCCGCGCGTCGGTGCGTGCCTGGTGCCAGTCAAGCTCGAGATACTCCGCGATCACCGCCAGCGTCTGCAACGCGCGACCCGTCGGCGACGCCCACATCGTCAATACCGGCTTGGTCCCGAGCAGATCACGCAGCGCCCGCCCCATTTCCTCCGCCTGGGCGAATCCGGCGCGAGTCAGTGGCGTGTGCGGGTGATCGCCCTGCAACCGGCGCGCGGCGTTGAACACCGTTTCACCGTGCCGCGCGACGAAGTCGCGGCCCTGCCGCGCGCGATGATCGCCTGTTTCCATGCCCGCGATGTCAACCCGGTGTGGCGCAAAAGCAACGCGAAAAGCTGTTTAGCTGAGGTTCATGCAACCGGCAGCGTTGCTGACTATTTGCCCCATCCCCGCCCGGTGTTGGGCGGACAGGATAACGGAGTTCCCCATGCGTAAGCTCGTTCTCGCCTCAGTCGCCATCGGCACCGCAATCGCCGCGTTGCCCGCTGCCGCGCAGACCAACGCCCCCTTCACCGGCGCGCGCGTCGAAGCGCTGGGCGGTTACGACAATCTGCAGGACGGCGGCGACGGCAGCTCGGAAGGGCGCGACGGCTTCGTCTACGGCGTCGGCCTCGGCTACGACGTGCAGGCGGGCGGCGTCGTGCTCGGCGCGGAAGGTGAGATCACCGATTCGACCACGCGCGCGCGCAGCTACAACGCGATCACCGCGGGCGACCGCTTCTCGATCAACGCGGGACGTGACCTCTACCTCGGCGGCCGTGTCGGCTACGTCATTTCGCCGCAGGCGATGATCTACGCCAAGGGCGGTTACACCAACGCGCGCGTCGAATCGCGCTACGATGTGGGTACGACCACGTTCCGCGACCACACCAACCTCGACGGTTTCCGCGTCGGCGCGGGCCTGGAATACAACCTGACCCCGACCGCCTATGTGAAGGGCGAATACCGCTACTCGCACTACGGCGATGTCGACGGATACGACATCGACGCCGATCGTCACCAGCTGATGGCGGGCGTCGGCATCCGTTTCTGATGAGACGAGAACTTTTGGAGCGCTGATTAACGCTTTTCACAGGGTCCGCGCACAAGAAAGACGGCCGGGGCGCTTGCTCCGGCCGTTTTCTTTTGGCTAGGAAACGATGGCCATATCGCCCCCGGTCGAGACCTGCGCTGGTCGAGGCCCGCGGGCCGGGGGAATCACGAATGAAGGCGACGATCGAACGCGCAACGCTCCTCAAGGGGCTCAGCCACGTGCAGTCCGTGGTGGAACGGCGCAACACCATCCCCATCCTGTCCAACGTGCTGATCGAGGCGGTGGAGGGATCGCTGCGGCTGATGGCGACCGATCTCGACCTGCAAATTAACGACAGCGTTCCAGCCGCTGTCGACCAGCAGGGGTCGATCACGGTCTCGGCGCACACCTTGTTCGACATCGCGCGCAAGCTTCCCGAGGGCGCGCAGGTGTCGCTGTCGGCGGCGGACGGGCGCATGGCGATCGTCGCGGGGCGGGCGCGGTTCAGCCTCGGCACGTTGCCGCGCGACGATTTCCCGGTGATCGCCGAGGGCGAACTGCCGACCAGCTTTGAGCTGCCGGCCGAAACGCTCAAGCAGATCATCGACAAGACGCGCTTCGCGATCTCGACGGAAGAAACGCGTTATTACCTGAACGGCATTTTCCTGCACCTGTCGGACGACGTGCTGAAGGCCGCGGCGACCGACGGTCACCGCCTCGCGCGGGTCACGGTCGCGAAGCCCGAGGGGTCGGACGGCATGCCCGACGTGATCGTACCGCGCAAATGCATCGCCGAGCTGCGCAAGCTCCTCGACGAGGTCGACGGTTCGGTCGGCGTGTCCTTGTCCTCGACCAAGATCCGCTTCGATCTGGGCAGCGCAATCCTGACCTCCAAGCTGATCGACGGCACCTTCCCCGACTACAGCCGCGTCATCCCGACCGCGAATGACAAGATTCTGAAGCTTGATCCCAAGAGCTTCATGGAGGGCGTGGATCGCGTCTCGACCATCGCGACCGAGAAGACGCGTGCGGTGAAGATGGGGCTCGACCGCGACCGCATCACGCTGTCGGTAACCAGCCCCGAGAACGGCACCGCCGCCGAGGAAGTGCCCGGTGACTATACCTCGGCACCGTTCGAGATCGGTTTCAACAGCCGCTACCTGCTCGATATTCTGGGGCAGATCGACAGCGATCTCGTCGAGGTTCACCTCGCTGACGCCGCCGCGCCGACGCTGATCCGCGAAAACGACAAGTCGCCCGCGCTCTATGTCCTCATGCCGATGCGGGTGTGACCGCGGCTTGACTAGGCGCTGCGCTGCCGATCACCATTGATGAACTACCAACGGGCGGGCGCAATCGCACCCGCCCGTTCCTTTATCCGCGCAACATCGCGCCCTGCTTCGCCGCCGCCGCGACGACCTTGTCGCTGATCGCCTTCAACTCCGCGTCGGTGAAGCTCTTCTCGCCCGGCTGAAGCACGACCTCGAGCGCGACCGACTTGGTGCCCGGCTCAACGCCCGCGCCGGTGAACACGTCGAACACGCGCGCCGACACGATCACGGCCTTGTCCGCACCCTTCACCGCGCGGGTCAGCGCATCGGCGCTGACGCCCTCCGGCACCACGAACGCGAAATCGCGGCGCACCTGCTGGAGCGCGGGCGGCGCGTAAGGAGCGCGCATGAAGCCACCGCTGCCGCGCTTCGCCGGGATCGCGTCGAGGTACAGCTCGACTGCCGCAACCGGGCCTGACAGGTCGAATGCCTTCAACGTGCGGGGGTGGAGCATCCCGAACGCGGCGAGCACCGTCTTCGGCCCCAGCCTTAGCGTGCCCGACTGCCCTGGATGCCACGCCTCACCCGACCAGACACCGTCCGCGCTCAGTACTTGCAGGTTGTCGATCGGCGCACCGGCGGCGGCGAGCAGCGCCAGCGCCTCGGCTTTCGCATCGAACGCATCGAACGCCGCCGCCTTGCCGCTGCGCCAGCCGCGCGCGCGCGCATTACCCGCCAGCACGAGCCCGAGCGTCGCGCGCTCGTCCGCCGCGCCCTCCTTGCCGCCCGCGAGGTAACGCCGACCGAGCTCGAATAGTCGTACCCCCTCCGCGCCGCGCTTCAAGTTGCGCTCGGCCGCCGAGAGCAGACCCGGCAGCAGCGAGGGGCGCATCACCTTCAGCTCCTCGCTGATCGGGTTGGCGAGCGTCCAGGCGCCACCGCCGAACGCCGCCGCGGCGTCCTCCGACACGAAGCTCCACGTCACCGC
>NZ_CAJYVU010000033.1 GCF_913778135.1 uncultured Sphingomonas sp.
CGATATTGCCGCCCGACTGCGAGTAGATCTGGCTGTTGATGCCGATGACGTTGCCGTTCATGTCGAACATCGGGCCACCGGAATTGCCCTGGTTGATCGCGGCGTCGGTCTGGATGAAGCTGTCGAATGGACCGCCGCCGGTCGAACGGTGCACTGCCGAGATGATGCCCGCGGTCACGGTGCCGCCGAGCCCGAACGGCTGGCCGATCGCGACGACCCAGTCGCCGACGCGAGACGCCGTCGAGTTGCCGAAGCGGACGAACGGCAGCGGCGTCGACGAGGTAATCTTTAGCAGCGCCAGATCCGAGGTCGGGTCGCGGCCGATCAACTTGGCGGTATATTCCTTGCGGTCCTGCAGCGTGACCTTGATCGACTCAACCGTCGCACCGCGTCCCGCGGGCGCGATGACGTGGTTGTTGGTCACGACATAGCCGTCGGACGAGATCAGGAAGCCCGAGCCGAGCGACTGACCCTCACGCGTGACCGGCGCGCCGCCCTGTCCACCGCCGCCGAACTGGCCGAACAGATCGCCGAACGGCGTGCCGGCAAACGGGTTCGCCTGCTGCTGAACCGTCACCTTCTGCGTGGTGGAGATGTTGACCACCGCGGGCTGAAGCTTCGCGACCATGTCGGCGAAGCTCATCGGGGCGCCGGCGCGCGGCGCCTGCGCGCTGATCGCGCCGGGCTCGTTCTGCGCGGTCTGCGCGGTTGCCGGGTTCTGCAAGGTCAGCGACGCCGCCGTCCCGCCAAGGAGGAGCGCGCCGGTGAGGGCGTAGGCGTAACGCACTTTCTTCATGTCCTCTCGATCACCCATCTACAAAAAGGGAGAAAAATTCCGTCCAGTCATGCCGGGCATGCGATGAACGGGGTTTGAATATGAACGCTTCGCAACGCCGGTCGACCCGCATCGGGCCCGAGCGGCGGTTGTTTTCTCCCCGAGATACCCGTTCGCGTCACCGCGACGCGCGCCCTTCGAACTCGCGCAGGTAGGAATTGCCCGGGCTCATGATGATGTTGGTCGAACCTTCGGGCTTCGGCCCGCCGTCAGCGCCGAAGGTGTGGCGGTACGACTGCATTGCGCGGTAGAAGTCGTAGAAGCTCGCATCCTTGCTGAACGCGTCGGCGTAGATGCGCGCCGCGTTGGCGTCAGCCTCTGCGCGGACGATCTGCGCTTGCTTCTGCCCCTGCGCACGGATCGTGTTCGCCTCCTGCTGCCGCGCGGTACGCATCCGTTGCAGCGCGCTCTCGAGCGGACTGCCGTCGGGCAGGTCGGCGTGCTTGATGCGGACGTCGACGATCTCGACGCCGTACTGGCGCGCGTCGCGCTGGAGCGAGTTCTGGATCGCGTCCATCACGCGGCCACGCTCGGGGCTGAGCAGGAGCGAGAAGGGCACCTTGCCGAGTTCGTTCCTGAGCGCCGTGCCGAGCAGCGGGCGCAGCTGATCGGCCACGCGCTCCTCAGTGTTCGAGGTGCTGCCGGTCGAGGTGACCGCGCGCAGCGGATCGACGATGCGGAAGCGCGCAAAGGCATCGACGTTGAGTCGCAGCTGATCGGTCGACAGCACCAACGTGTTGTCGAGATCGGCGTCGAGCACGCGCTTGTCGAGCCAGACGATGTTGTCGATCAGCGGGATGCGCGCGATCAGGCCGGCGCCCGATCCGCCGATCGTCTGTCCGCGCTGCCACTGGTTGACGACGCGCTGCGGGTTGTTGAGCCGGAGCACGACCGCCTGCTGCGTTTCAGGCACGATCGCGAAGGTCATCGCGGCGACGATCACCGCGGCGAGCACCGCGAACATGGCGGCGATCGGATGCTGGAGCAGGCGCGGCATCAGCGTGCTCCCTCCTGCGGGGCGGCAGGCGTGGCCGCAGTCGCTTCCTCGCCCGGTTCGCGCAGCCGCTTGGCGCGATCTAGCGGCAGGTACGGCGTCACGCCGTTCGGCTCGACGATCGTCTTGTCGGTATTGGCCAGCACGGCCTCCATCGTCTCGTAATACATGCGGCGGCGCGTGACCTCGGGCGCGAGGCGATACTGTTCGTACACCTTGTCGAACGAGGCAGCCTCACCCTGCGCGCGCGCGATCACCTGCTGCGCGTAGGAGCGCGCGTTGTTCAGATTGCCGACCGCTTCCTGCTGCGCGGCGGTGACCGCGTTGAAGTCGTCGATCAGGCTGGCGGGGGCGGACGCCTGCTTGATCGACACGCCCTGTATGCGGACGCCGGCCTGATAGCTGTCGAGGATTTGCTGCATTCCTTCCGCGACGCGTGCCTCGATCTCGGTCCGGCCGGCGCCGATCGCCTGTTCGAGGGTGGTGGTGGCGAGTACCGCGCGCATCGCGCTCTCCGCGGTGGCGCGGACGGTTTCCTGCGGGTCCTTGATCTCGAACACGTAGTTGCGCGGGTCGGACACGCGCCAGCGCACGGTATAGGCGAGATCGATGATGTTCTGATCACCGGTCAGAACGTTCTCGCCGCCTTCGCGCGGGAATTCGTCGGTGCGGACCTGCTCGACGTCGACCTTGGTCACGCGGGTGAACGGCGCGGGCAGCGTGACGCGGATGCCGGGCTCGAGCATCCCCGAGTAGCGGCCGAAGAAGGTGACGACGCCGCGCTGCTGCGGCCCGATCTGGTGGAACGAGGTGAACAGGATCCACACCGCGACCAGCAGCGCAACGCCGATCAGCCACAGCGCACGCGGGTTGGCGCCGATCGGCAGATTGGGGCCGGAGCCGCCGCTGCCGCCATTACCGCCGCCGCGCGCGCGCTTGAGGAATTCGTCGAGCGCGGTTGGCTTGTTGCCGCCACCGCGATTGCCGCCGCCGGGCGGGACCGACCAGGGATTGCGCGGACCGCTCTTGTCGCCACCCGCGTCGTTGCCGCCACCATTGCCCCACGGGCCATTGTTCTCGGCGGAAAGGATGTACGGGCGGCGAAGGCGCCGGAACAGGCGCTGCAAGGTCGTCATGACAGTCTTTATAGGAGCCGCGCGCGCGAAAAACAGTGGCAAGCGGCCACCACGGGCGTAACGCCTCGTTGCTATGGACGCAGAACAGGTAAAAGGCGCGGTTGCCGCAGTGGCGGGGACGCGCGCGACGGTCAGGATTGACGGCCAGCGCATCGGCGTGGTGGTGGATGCAAGCGGGCTTGACCAGCAGGCACGCGACGCGCTGGAGGCGAGCGTGCGGATGGCGGCGAGCGTGCCGGGCGCGGAGGTGCGCGTCGTGGTCACCGCCGAGCGACCCACCCGGCGGCTGATCGCGGTGGCGAGCGGGAAGGGCGGAGTCGGCAAGTCGACGCTGTCGGCGAACCTCGCGATCGCTTTGGCGCGAGGCGGGCGGCGTGTCGGCCTCGTCGACGCCGACATCTACGGGCCATCGCAGCCGCGGCTGATGGGGGTGGAGGGGACGCGGCCCGAAGCGCGCGACAAGGTGCTGATGCCGGTCGCGACGCCGTACGGCGTGCCGCTGTTGTCGATGGGGCAATTGGTCGAGCCGGGCCGCGCGCTGGCGTGGCGCGGGCCGATGACGGCGGGGGCGCTCGGGCAGATGGTCGATGCCGAATGGGGCATCGCCGATACGCTGGTGGTCGACCTGCCGCCGGGCACGGGCGACGTGCAGCTGACGATGGTGCAGAAACATCGGCCCGCTGGCGCGGTGATCGTGTCGACGCCGCAGGACCTGGCGCTGATCGACGCGCGGCGCGCGATCGACCTGTTCGACAAGGCGGGCGTGCCAGTGATCGGGTTGGTCGAGAACATGGCGGGCTACGCCTGCCCGCACTGCGGCGAGGTGTCCGATCCGTTCGGGCGCGGCGGCGCGGAGGCGGCGGCCGTGGAGGCGGGCATTCCGTTCCTGGGTCGCGTGCCGCTCGACATTGCGATCCGTACCGCGTCGGACGCGGGGCAACCGCCCGCCGCGGAGGCGGACGACCGCGTCTTCGCACCCATTGCGGCGCAGGTGGCAGAATGGATGGCGCGCAACTGAGGCGGGGGCGGGGCGTTCCTTCGCCGAAGGAGCTTTCCCATGCCGCTGACGAGTGACGCCGAGATCAAGGCACTGCTGGAGGAAACGCGCACGATCGCGGTGGTGGGCGCATCCGATCGCCCCGACCGGCCGTCGTTCCGCGTCATGAAGACGTTGCAGGACCACGGCTATCGCACGATCCCGGTCAACCCGCAGATCACCGGCGAGCACGTCCACGGCGAGTTCGTGTTCCGCGAGCTTGGCCAGCTGGGTGACCCGATCGACATGGTCGACGTGTTCCGCCGCTCCGATGCGGTAGGCGAGGTGGTCGACAAGGCTATCGCGATCGGCGCCAAGTCAATCTGGATGCAATTGGGTGTGATCGACGAGGCCGCGGCGGCGCGCGCCGAGGCGGCGGGGTTGAAGGTGGTGATGGATCGCTGTCCCGCGATCGACATTCCGCGGCTGGGCGTGGCGCGGGTCGAGGGATGATGCGGGCGGGGTGGTGCTTTTCCTTCCACCCCCACTTGCCGGATCGGCGCGACCGGCGCATCCTCCCGCCTCATGATCCCGCTGTTGCTGCTGCTCGCCGGTGCTGACGACGCGATGGACACCTATCGTGCGCGGACGGCGGCGGAACATCGCTGCGTCGTCACGCCCGATACGACCGATATCACCGTGTGCGGAAAGCGGCACGCCGATCGCTTCCGCGTGCCGTTCGTCGGTGGCCCGAACGGCAACCGCACCGACGACGTGCCATACGAGCGCGAGGCGCTGCTCCACCGCACCACGCCGATCGACGACCTGAGCCCGTTTCTGGTCGGCGGCGGAATGGCCGGCGTAAGCGTCAGCACGCGTGGCGGTGTCGGCGGGTACAAGGCGCGCGAACTGGCCAAATAGCGGGTCGACACCCGGCCGTATGGCGGTAAGTGCACGCCGACAGGCGATTTGACCGCGCGCGGCATCGCCGGGGAACGGATTCAGCCTGCTCGCTTGAGCCTCGCTGTCGTGCTGCGCGAAGGCTTCTTTACTCTTCGGTCATGCGCGTTGAGGTCAGCGCCCGCATCGAATTCAGGGAGCGAGAGTGTTGCGGCGACGATGCGCTGACCGGCGCTGAGTTGATTTGCGGGCATCAATCGACCCTCTGCCCGGCAGGGATCAGGAGGCGCGAACATACGCACACGACGATGACATCGTGCTCGCCAGCAGTCGGCTTGAGCAATCAGCGCGGATGGCCTGCTGCGGTGATACGGCAAGCGCGGCGTGAGGCCACGAACCGCGTACGATCGCGTCACTGACCCTTTCGCGAGCGGTCGCATCTGTTACGATCGCGCGCAAACAAGGGGGTTGCCAGTGTCCAGTCTTTTCCGCCGCAAGCCGATGGCACCGCCCGAGGCGGACGCGAACGGTCACGTGCTCGCGCGCACGCTGTCGTGGCCGCATCTGGTCGCGCTGGGCGTTGGCGCGATCGTGGGCACGGGCATCCTGACGCTCATCGGAGTGGGCGCGGACCGCGCCGGGCCTTCGGTAATCCTGTCGTTCGTGATCGCGGGCGCGATCTGTTCGTGTGCGGCGCTCGCTTATGCCGAGATGGCGACGATGATCCCGACATCGGGCAGCGCCTACACCTACAGCTATGTCGTGCTGGGGGAGGTGATCGCCTGGGTGATCGGCTGGTCGCTGATCCTTGAATATTCGTTGGTGGTGTCGACCGTCGCGGTCGGCTGGTCGGGCTATGCCGCGCCTTTGCTGACGCCGCTCGGCTTTCCCGTGTCGCTGACGCAGGGGCCGGAACTGGGCGGGCTGGTCAACGTGCCCGCGGTGTTCATCATCGCAGTGGTCGCGGCATTACTGAGCGTCGGGACCAAGGAGAGCGCGACGCTGAATGCGGTGCTAGTGGTGGTCAAGCTGATCGCGCTGGCGGTATTCGTCGCGGTCGCGTTGCCGCACTTCGACGCCAACAACTTCCATCCGTTCACGCCGTTCGGTTTCGCCAAGTCGGTGTCGCCCGACGGGGTCGAGCGCGGCGTGATGGCGGCGGCGGCGATCATCTTCTTTGCCTTCTACGGGTTCGACGCGATCTCGACCGCGGCGGAGGAGACCAAGAACCCAGGGCGCGATCTGG
Source organism: uncultured Sphingomonas sp. (assembly GCF_913778135.1). Taxonomy (GTDB): domain Bacteria; phylum Pseudomonadota; class Alphaproteobacteria; order Sphingomonadales; family Sphingomonadaceae; genus Sphingomonas. The sequence goes on from NZ_CAJYVU010000033.1 coordinate 6,088, forward strand.
CGATCGGGATCGTCGGGTCGATGGTGGCATGCGTCGCGATCTACATGCTGGTCGCGGTCGCCGCGGTGGGGGCGCTGTCGTTCACGCGCTTCGCCGATTCGCCAGAGCCGCTGGCGCTGATCCTGCGCGGGATCGGGCGGCCCGGATTTGCGACGTTCCTGGCGGTGAGCGCGGTGATTGCGTTGCCGACCGTGCTGCTCGGCTTCCTGTTCGGGCAGAGCCGTATCTTCTTCGTGATGGCGCGCGACGGATTGTTGCCGCAAGCGCTCGCCAAGGTGTCGTCGCGCGGGACGCCGGTCAGGATCACGGTAATGACCGCGGTGCTGGTGTCGGTGATCGCTGGCGTGATGCCGATCGATGCGATCGCGGCGCTGGCGAATGCGGGCACGCTGGCGGCGTTCACCGCGGTGTGCGTCGCGATGCTGGTAATGCGCCGGCGGGCGCCCGATGCGCCGCGCACGTTCCGCGCGCCGGCAGCGTGGCCGGTCGGGATCGTCGGGGTGCTCGGGTGCGTCTATCTGTTCTTCAGCTTGCCGAGCCGGACGCAGCTGTACTTCGTGCTGTGGAATGCCGCGGGGTTGGTGCTGTACTTCGCCTGGGGTCGGCGTCGCGCGAGTGCGATGCTGGGTTAGGCGAGGCGCGTGACCGAAGCGCCCGCCTCGAGGAGCAGGCGGGCTGCCTGTTCGTCAAAGGTGGCGAGGGTTTCGGCACCGAGGCGGCGGCCGTCCGCCTCGATCACCGCGTCGGCAAAGTCGCCGCCACGATCGAGAAGGTCGAGACCGGCTTCGACCAGCGGCCATTCGGCCTTCACGCGCGGATCGTTCAGCAGCACTCTTAAAGCCGATGCGACCTCTGCGCCGGTCCATTTATAACGACTACGCAACACCCAGACGGTTTCCACGAGCGCGATAATAGGTAGCGCAATCAGCTCTGCTGCCGTCATTAAGCGCACGGCGGCGGACAATTGCACTGCTTCGTCGGCGGTAAGCATCCGCACGAGGATGTTGGTGTCTGCCGTGATCTTCACAGGTCCAGCTCGCCGGCCCACCCTTGAGCGATTACCTCGTTCATCTCTTCGATCGAGAGCGGCTTCTGACCAGGTCGATGCAAGATGCCGATCGCATCTTCGATCCGACCAGTTCGTGCGATCCGTTGCGGCGCAAGCGTCAGGCGGCCACCGGGAGCAGGCGTCACCTCCACCCGGTCCCCGGGTCGCAGTGCAAGGTGTTGGAGCAGCTCCTTCTTTAAGGTGATTTGGCCCTTGGCGGTGATTGTGAGCGTGGTCATGACGGCAAAGTAAGGCAAATATGCCTTACCCGCAACATATCGGCGGAAGGGTGAAGCGGGACTCCGCTCAAGGCCCGGTTGACAGGGAACGCGCACGATCAAGCAAGCGGCGCAGACACGAAGAAGCCCGTGTCGCTTGTCGCGACGCGGGCTCCCTTGTCACTCAGTCGTGCGCGCCGATCAGGCGGCGAGCTTACGCAGCACGTACTGAAGGATGCCGCCGTTGAGGAAATATTCCAGCTCGTTGACGGTATCGATCCGGCAGCGCGCCTGGAACGTCTCGGTCGAGCTGTCGGCACGCGTGAGCTTGATCGTCACGTCCTGACGCGGGCGCAGGCCTGCGACATTCTCAATCGTGAAGGTCTCGTCGCCAGTCAGCTTGAGCGTCGAGCGGTCGGTACCGGCGGCGAACTGCAGCGGCAGCACGCCCATGCCGACGAGGTTCGAGCGGTGGATACGCTCGAAGCTTTCCGCGATCACCGCGCGGACACCGAGCAGGTTGGTGCCCTTCGCTGCCCAGTCGCGCGACGAGCCGGTGCCGTATTCCTTGCCCGCGACCACGACCAGCGGGGTGCCGTCGGCCTTGTGGCGCATCGCCGCGTCGTAGATCGGCATGACCTCGCCGTCGTAGCGGCTCATGCCGCCCTCGACGCCCGGGACCATCTCGTTCTTGATGCGAATGTTGGCGAAGGTGCCGCGCACCATGACGTTGTCGTTGCCGCGGCGCGCGCCGTAGCTGTTGAAGTCGGCGCGGCTGACCTGGCGCTCCTGCAACCACTTGCCCGCCGGGCTGTCCGCCTTGATCGACCCCGCCGGGCTGATGTGGTCGGTGGTGATCGAGTCGCCCAGGATCGCGAGCGGCTTCGCCTCGATGATGTCGGTGACGGGCTTCGGCGTCATCTCCATGCCCTCGAAATAGGGCGGGTTGGCGATGTAGGTCGATGCCGCGGGCCAGCTGTAGGTGTCGGTGCCCTCGACCGAGATGCCCTGCCACTTGGTGTCGCCGGCGTAGACGTTGCCGTAGCGCGAACGGAACATGTTGTCGTCGATGTTGGCGGCCATGAGGTCGGCGACCTCCTGGTTCGTGGGCCAGATGTCCTTCAGGTACACCGGACCGTCGGTGCCTTCACCGATCGGCGTGTCGTTCATGTCGGTCGTGACGGTGCCCTTCAGCGCGTAGGCGACGACGAGCGGCGGGGAAGCCAGGAAGTTGGCGCGCACGTCCGGCGACACGCGGCCCTCGAAGTTGCGGTTGCCCGACAGCACCGAGGCGGCGACGAGATCGTTCTCGTTGATCGCCTTGCTGATCGGCGCGGCCAGCGGCCCCGAATTGCCGATGCAGGTGGTGCAGCCATAGCCGACCAGGTTGAAGCCGATCGCATCGAGATCCGCCGACAGCCCGGCCTTGTCGAGATAGTCGGTCACGACCTGCGACCCCGGCGCCAGCGAGGTCTTCACCCACGGCTTGGGCTTCAGGCCCAGCGCGTTCGCCTTGCGCGCGACCAGACCGGCGGCGACCAGCACCGACGGGTTCGACGTGTTGGTGCAGCTGGTGATCGCGGCGATCACCACGTCGCCGTCGCCGATGTCATGGCCACGATCGTCGACCGCGACGCGCGCCGGCTTCTCGCGGTGGTACAGCTTGAACAGGTCGCCGTTGAACACCTCGTCCACGGTGTCGAGGCTGACCTTGTCCTGCGGGCGCTTCGGGCCGGCGAGCGACGGCACGACCGTCGACATGTCCAGCTCCAGCGTGTCGGTGAACACGGGGTCGGGCGCGTCGGCGTGGCGCCACATGCCCTGCGCCTTGGCGTAGGCCTCGGTCAGCGCGACCACCTCGTCCGGGCGACCGGTCAGGCGCATGTAATCGAGCGTCTTGTCGTCGACCGGGAAGAAGCCGCAGGTCGCGCCGTACTCGGGCGCCATGTTGGCGATCGTCGCGCGATCGGCGAGCGTCATCTGGTCGAGGCCCGGGCCGTAGAATTCCACGAAGCGGCCGACCACGCCCTTGGCGCGCAGCATCTGCGTGACGGTCAGCACCAGGTCGGTCGCGGTGATGCCTTCACGCAGCGAACCGGTCAGCTTGAAGCCGACGACCTCGGGGATCAGCATCGACACCGGCTGGCCGAGCATCGCGGCCTCCGCCTCGATCCCGCCGACGCCCCAGCCGAGCACGCCCAGGCCGTTGATCATCGTCGTGTGGCTGTCGGTGCCGACGAGCGTGTCCGGGTACGCGATCGTCGCGCCGGCCTTGGCGTGGTCACCGGTTTCCTGCGACGCCCAGACCGCGTGGCCGATATATTCCAGGTTCACCTGGTGGCAGATGCCGGTGCCCGGCGGCACGACCTTGAAATTGTCGAGCGCCTTGCTGCCCCACTTGAGGAACTCGTACCGCTCGGCATTGCGGGCGTACTCGAGATCGACGTTATCCTCGAACGCCTTGGGCGTGCCGAATTCGTCGACCATCACCGAGTGGTCGATGACGAGGTGGACGGGCACCTGCGGATTGATCTTTGCCGCATCGCCGCCCAGCTTGGTGATCGCATCGCGCATCGCGGCGAGGTCGACCACGCAGGGAACGCCGGTGAAATCCTGCATCAGCACGCGCGCTGGGCGATACTGGATCTCGCGGTCCGAACGGCGCTCCTGCTGCCAGTCGATGATCGCCTTGATGTCGGCCTCGGTCACGGTCACGCCGTCCTCGAAGCGGAGCATATTCTCCAGCAGCACCTTCATCGAGAAGGGCAGGCGGCTGATATCGCCGAACTTTTCCTCGGCGGTCTTCAGCGAGAAATAATCGTAGGACTGGCCCCCGGCCTGAAGCGTCTGGCGGGCGTTGAGCGTATCCTGGCCGATGGCCGTCATGGGCAGTCCTTTCCTCAAGGGCCGTCGTCGGGCGCGGCGCGTGCGATCAGCGCGTGCGGGCGGCGACGGGAGCGAAACTCTCGATCGCCGCGGGCGATAGCAGCGGTGCCGCATGTGCGAAAGGGGGTGGCGCCCATCCGCGCGAGGCCGATGTCGGCGAAAGGGCGGCGCGGGGCCGGGCGGATCACATCTCCGCGATCATCTCCGCCAGCACCTCCAGGCAGGCGACGCCCAGCGCCTTCGACCGTTCCGGGCTCCAGCCGAAGTCGGGGTCCGGATTGGCGTCATGGTCCTTGAACGGCATCTCCAGCGTCACCGACACCGCCCCGAACCGCTCGGCGAGCTGGTTCGTCGACATCGACAGGTTCGCCGCGCCGGCGGCCGCCTTCTCATAGCCGAG
>NZ_CAJYVU010000034.1 GCF_913778135.1 uncultured Sphingomonas sp.
AGTGCATCGATCTGCGCGCCCTCGCCCGCGTCGATCATCGCCTGCGCATCCTCGTAAGCGATGTTGGCGGCGAGACGCACGGTCGCGCGCGTGAAGCGCCACGATTTGAGCGCACCCGCCTTCGTCACCTGCAAGTGACAGGCGAGCGCGGCGCGGTCCTCGCCCTCCTTCAACGAACATACGTCGGCGGAGAGGATCTCGGGCAACATCGCCACGACACGGTCAGGGAAATAGACCGAATTGCCGCGGGCGCGCGCCTCCCGGTCGATCGCGCTGCCGGGTCGGACGTAGAAGCTCACGTCGGCAATCGCGACGATCGCGCGCCAGCCGCCCTCGTTGGCGGGATCGTCGTCGGGCGTCGCCCAGACCGCATCGTCGTGGTCGCGCGCGTCGGCGGGGTCGATCGCGACGATCGGCAGATGCGTCAGGTCCTCGCGATCCTCTCCGAGCGGCTGTCGCGCCACGCGCTCGGCCTCGTCGAGCGCTTCGGCCGCGAAGGTGTCAGGGATGCCGTGCTTGGCAATCGCGATCAACGAGAAGCTGCGCGGCGCGAACGGATCGCCCAGCCGCTGCACGACGCGCGCGGTGATCCGCGGCGGTCGCCCGGCGAGTTCGGCCGAGACGAGTTCGCCCGCCTCGGCCCCGCCCGCGTCCGACACGGCATACTCACGCCGCTCCTTCTTGTCGGTGCTCTGCAAGAACAGGCGCTCTCCTGCGCCGCGCAACACGCCAATCACCTGCTCGGAGGTGGGTTTCAGTACCTTCATCGGGTGCGCGGTGATCCCGCTGCCGGTCTCCTCGGTGCGCGCCAGGATGCGTTCACCAACGCCTAAAGCGCCGCGTTTCTGCTCGCGCACGCGGATGCGTGGCAAGGACGCCTCGCTGTCCCATTTCTCGGGCGCGGCCCAAACGGCGCCGCTGTCATCGATCGTGGTGACACGCAGCACGGTGACCTTGGGCACGCCGCCCATCTTGTGGAACGCGCGGCCGGGTGCCGAGTCGATCAGCCCTTCGTCCGCCATATCCTTGAGCAGCGCCTTGAGCCCGATCTTCTCCTGCGCGGAGAGCGCGAAGGCGCGCGCGATCTCGCGCTTGCCCGCGGGCTGCGCCGATTGCGTGATGAAGTCGAGGATCTGCTCGCGGGTCGGCAGACCCGGCTTTGGTTTTCTTGGCACGCCCAAGAGATAGGCGCTGCACCCGCCCACGTCACCTGCGCGGGCGGGTCACGCGATAATCAATAAGCGCGGCCCACCAGCACGCGCTCGACGCAAGGCTCGCCGGTGAAGATGCACTGTCCCTCCGGATGCGTCTGCCCCATCGGCGCGTTGCGCAGCGTGAGCTTCAGCGCCTTCAATCGCTCGACCACCTTATCGAGCGCCGCCCCGGTCGGCCGCGACCAGCGCACGTCGAGCCAGCCCGGCGTCTTGTTGCCTTCCGCGAAATGCGCCTCGACCTCGGCCCAGTCATCGGCAGGCGTGATATTCGCCTTCAACCGTGCGTCGGCCTCGTCGAACAGCGACTGCTGGATGTCAGCGAGCATCGCGCCCACGCCACCGACGAACGCGTCCTTGGCCGTCCCGACGCTGTCGAGCTTGCCGTCGGCGCGGTACAGCCGGTCGCGTCGGATCACCGACACGTTGCCTGCCGCCATGTCGCGCCCGCCGACCTCGATCACGATCGGCGCGCCCTTCTTGACCCACCCCCAGCGCTTGTTGGTCGACTTGACCGCTTTCAGGTCGAGCAGCGCGCGCACCGGCTCGCCTAGCGCGCTCTCACGGCTCAGCGCCTGTTGTAGCGCCCTGCAGTAATCGACCAGCGCGGCGTCATCGGGGTTGTCGCGCAGCATCGGCACGATCACCACCTGCCACGGCGCGACGCGCGGCGGCACGCGCAGGCCGTCATCGTCGCCGTGCACCATGATCAGCCCGCCGATCATCCGCGTCGACACGCCCCAGCTGGTCGTGTTGGCGAGTTCGAGCTGCCCTTCCGCATTCTGGAACCGGATGTTCTGTGCGGAGGCGAAATTGGTACCGAGGAAGTGCGAGGTACCCGCCTGCAGCGCCTTGCCGTCCTGCATCATCGCCTCGATCGAGTAGGTCGAAACGGCTCCCGGAAAACGCTCGTTCTCCGGCTTCTCGCCCGCGATCACCGGCAACGCGACCGCATTCTCGGCGAAGTCGCGGTAGACTTCGAGCATCTTGAGCGTCTCGTCGCGTGCCTCCTCAGCCGAAGCGTGCGCGGTATGCCCCTCCTGCCACAGGAACTCGGCGGTGCGCAGGAACATGCGCGTACGCATCTCCCAACGCACGACGTTCGCCCATTGGTTGATGAGGACGGGCAGGTCGCGCCACGACTGCACCCAGCGCGAGAAGGCCGCGCCGATCACCGTCTCGCTGGTCGGACGCACCACCAGCGGTTCCTCCAGCTTGGCGGCCGGATCGGGGACCAGCCCGCCCTTGCCGTCCGCGACCAGCCGGTGATGCGTGACGACCGCCATCTCCTTGGCGAAGCCCTCGACGTGCTCGGCTTCCTTTTCGAAGTAGGAGAGCGGGATGAACAGCGGGAAGTAGCAATTCTCGTGCCCCGTCGACTTGATCGCGTCATCGAGCAGCCGCTGCATCCGCTCCCAGATGCCGTAGCCCCATGGGCGGATGACCATGCACCCGCGCACGCCGCTCTCTTCGGCGAGGTCGGCCTCGCTGATGACGGTCTGGTACCATTGGGCGAAATCACCCTCGCGGGTGACGGACAATGCGTGCTTAATCATTGGGCGTGCTCGATCATGACGCGCCCGCGATAGCCGCGAGTCCTTACGCGATGGAAGCGAAACGTTTGCGCGTCAGCGCGTCTCGTACGGCTTGATCCCCGCACCCAGCCGGTTCTGCCCCACCGCCAGCCGGTCGCCGCTCGCGTTGGCGACGAACGCCGGCTGCTTGTCCTGCCCCGGTGCCAGCGAGGCGTTGTTGCCCTCGACCTGCAGCCCCGCGGAGGAGAAATTGTGCGCTTCCGCCGCGACGACGATCATGCCCGACCAATTCTCCTTGTGCGTGCCCTGCACGAACACGTTGTCGGCGATGCGTCCGGTCCCGCCCTCGGGCAGGTCGATCATGTAATTGGTCTTGCGGCCAGCCGTGTCGTCGAAGCTGTTGTTGGTAATCGACACGCGCGGCGCGCGGATCTTCACGTAATGCCCGCCGCGCCCGCGCTCGAACCGCGAATTGGTGATCGTCACGCTGCCGTGCGTGCCGAGATAGACCGAGTGCGCGCAATCGGGCGTCTCGTCGCACTGGCCCAGCCCCGCGAAGGTCGAGTGATCGATGCGGATGCGCGTCGGCTGGTCGGTCGCGCCCAGGATGCCTTCCTGGCTGTCGAGGAACATCGAATTGGTGACGGTCAGGTCGCCAAGCTCGATGCGGATGCCAGCACCGTTGCCGTCGTCGACGCGCATGTTGCGGAACACGATGCCGTCGACGGCCGATCCCTCACCGCGCAGCACGAGCGCCGCCTTGCCCTCGCACGTCGTACCGTCGAAAATCACCGCGCCCGGCCGCGCCGCCTTGAACGTGATATGTCCCGCCTGCTGCACCGCGCATTCGCGGTAGGTACCCGGCGCGATCACCACCGTCGCGTCCTGCCCGCGCACCGCCATCAATGCCTCGTCGAGCGTGCCGAACGTCTGCCCGCTCTGCTGAATCGTGAACGGCCCGTTCCCTTGCGCCGCCGCGGGGGCGCTCAGCGCGAGCGCTAGGAAAGGCAGGAACTTGCGCATGGACGACTCCTTCGTGTGCCGCCAGCCTTGCACGCGCGCGGGTGAACGAGACCACCCGCAAAGAAGGTTAATGCCGCTCTCGCCCTCGCCGGCGGCTTAACCGGGCGCCGAACCGTGCCAGGGCGGCACGCCGCGACGCCGAGGCCGCCGGTCACGTTTCGCCTTGCAACCGGTCGGAGCGCGCGCCATCACCCATGCCAATTCGAACGGAAAACAGCGGTGGAGAGCGCGATGCAGAGCTACCTCAAGCATTACATCAACGGTGAATGGGTCGATAGCAACGGCGGCCGCAGCTATCAGGTGATCGACCCCGCGATTGAGCAGCCGTGCACCGAGATCACGCTCGGCACCCCCGCCGACGTCGACCACGCAGTAGCGGCGGCGCGCGCTGCGTTCGACACTTGGTCGCAGACGAGCGTCGACGAGCGCAAGGCGGTGCTCACCC
>NZ_CAJYVU010000035.1 GCF_913778135.1 uncultured Sphingomonas sp.
CGCGAACAGCGCCGCCGCGATCGGCCATTGCAGCCGCTCGATCACCGCACCGACCTCGTCGCGCCGCCACCGCATCAACGGTCCCGCCGCCATCACCGCCACCAGAATGAGCGCGAGCGGCCCGACCGTCTTGTCGAAGAACGGCGCCCCGACCGATAATTGCACCCCCATCGCGCCCGCGACGATCGGGTAAAAGGTGCCGATCAGCACCACGCCCAGGATCACCGACAGCAGCAGGTTGTTGACCACCAGCGCGCCCTCGCGGCTAAGCGGATCGAACAAATTGCCCTGCCGAACCGTCCCGACACGCGCACCGAACAGCGCCAGCGCCCCACCGATGTAGATCACCAGCAACGCGAGGATGAAGCTGCCCCGCGTCGGATCGACCGCGAAGGCGTGGACGCTCGTGAGGATGCCCGACCGCACCAGGAACGTGCCGATCATGCTCATCGAGAACGCGACCACCGCCAGCATGATCGTCCACGCGCGAAGGCCATCACGCGTCGCCAGCACGCTGACCGAGTGGAGCAGCGCGGTCGCTGCCAGCCACGGCATCAGGCTGGCATTCTCGGTCGGGTCCCAGAACCACCACCCGCCCCAGCCGAGCTCATAGTACGCCCAGTACGACCCCGCGGTGATCCCCAGCGTCAGGAACACCCACGCGCCCAGCACCCACGGCCGCATCGCACGCGCGAACACCGGCCCGACGTCGCGCGTGACCAGCGCCCCGACCGCGAACGAGAACGCGACCGACAGCCCGACGTAACCGGCGTAGAGCGTCGGCGGGTGGAACGCGAGCCCCGGGTCCTGCAACAACGGGTTCAGCCCCGCGCCGTCGGCGGGCGCCGGATCGGCGCGCGCGAACGGGTTGGAGGCGAACAGCAGGAACGCGTAGAACCCCAGCGCGATCGCGGCCTGCGCCCCCAGCGTCGCGATCAGCGTGCGCTCGGGCAAGCGCCGCTCGAACTGCGCGACGGCTGCGCCCGCCAGCCCCAGGATCGTCACCCAGAGCAGCATCGAGCCCTCGTGGTTCCCCCACGCGCCCGCGAACTTGTACAGCCACGGTTTTGCCGAATGGCTGTTCGCCGCCACCAGCGCGACCGACATGTCGGAGGCCATGAAGCACGCGATCAGCGCCGCCATCGCGAGCGCGACGAGCACCCCCTGCACGATCGCCACCGGCCGCATCGCCGCCGCCACGTCGGCGCGCCCGCGCCTGAGCGCGATAGCCGACAAGGCGATCTGCAACACCGCGAACGTCGCGGCGAACCACAAAGCGGCAAGGCCGAATTCGGCGGTCATGCGGGAAAAGGATCGAAGCTCACGTCGCCCGCCGCCTTACCCGCGCTCGCGTCAGAGAACCAGCGCGGACATGTCGCGACCGCAAACCTCGCAGCGGTATTGCGGCTTTCCGCCAGCGGCCCGCGTAATCGTCCGCCCTGCGCAGTACTACCCATGAAACACTATGGCCGCGCTATGCACTTTATCCGGTTCGATCTCGAAACACTATGCGCCGCTCCGTACCTCCTCGGACAAGCGGGACACGCTTCGCCCGCCTGTCAGGCTTGAGGATCGTCAAATGGCCAACATGCTCGAAGTCATCGTCGCATTGCCGCGCCGCGCGAGCGTCGCGCCAGCGCCCGCACCTGCAAGGCGAGAGAGTCGCGCCGCGCTCGAAGACCCGCGATGGTGCCAGATCTGCTCGGCGCTCGGCGACCTTCGCCGCCAGCAGCGCCGCGCCGTTCGCATCGTCGACGCGGATTGCGGGTGCGGTACCTTGCTGATCGCGGCTGTCCGCCACGCACGCGCGCTCGGCTTCACCGCGATCGAGGGGCGCGGCATCGACACGTCGCCGGCGCTGGTCGGCCGCGCGTGCGCGGCTGCTTCCCGGCTGGACGATCGCTCGATCGGCCTTTCCTTCGAGGTAGCGGACCCGACACGCGCGCTGGCGAGTGAAACCGATTTCCCCGCCGACATCCTGCTCTGGCATGACGATCGGGGTGCAGACGATCATCGCGGCGAGGCAAGCGTTCGGGCGGCGGCGAGGCTCGTCATCGGCGACCAACCGGCGCACGGCGTCACGGGGATCGCCGCATGACCCGCCGCGATCTGCAATGGAAACTGGGCGGCACCGCGCTGCTCGCCTTCTCGTGCACGATGTGTCTGGTGCTCGATCGATCACCCGCGATGATCGTCTTCCTCCCGCTTGCGCTGCTCGGCCTGCCGTTGATGATCCACGGCAAGCGGGTGGGTCAGGTCCTGCGCGCCGAACATCGCGGCCACGCCTTTACCAAGGACGCGGTACACGCCGCCCGGCTCCGTCGCCGCGGCCAGGGCGACGACGGGTTCGGTATTTGAGTAAACGTGCCCCCTTCGCTGCCATTCAGACGAGCGAGCGGGTGTCTGCCGATCCGATAACGGTCACGGCCGCGGCGCAGGTCGCTGCGACCGCGGCCCCCTCCCGCGCGCTTGGCTCAGGCAGGCTCCATCACCGCAAGTATGTCGTCGACCGATCCCACCGCAAATGCGCTGAACTCGTCCCCGATCGCGTACGGTAGCATTACGCGCCGCCCGTGCAGCAACCCGCCGCAGCTGTACGTGACGTTGGGCACATACCCGCCGCGCTGCTCGGCGCTGGGAAACAGCAGCGGCGACGGCGTGCGCTTCAGCACCTTTGAAGGATCGTCGCGATCGAGCAGGCACGCGCCGACGCAGTAACCGCGCACCATGCCGACGCCGTGGGTGAACACCAGCCAGCCCTCGTCGATTTCGATCGGCGATCCGCAATTGCCCATCTGGACGAACTCCCACGGGTATTTCGGCCCCATGATGATCTCGCCGTCTTCCCAATTATCCATGTCGTCGGAGCGGAGCAGCCAGATGTTCTCGTTGTCCTGCCGTCCCAACATGACGAAGTCACCGTTGAGCCGCCGCGGGAACAGCGCCATGCCCTTGTAGCCCGTCATCCGCCCGGTCAGCGGTCGCATCTCGACCGTGCGCAGGTCGACGCCGCGCAGCATCTCCTGCCGCGCATCCTTGCCGTCGAAGGCGGTATAGGTGCCGAGGATGCTGCGCGTGCCGTCGTCGTCGGTGAAGTTGACCAGTCGCACGTCCTCGATCCCCTGTCGCTGGCTCGGCAGCACCGGGAAGATCACCGTTTCCGACACGTCCTGACTGTCCTCGCAGATCAGCCGCACCCAGCCGTCGTCGTGCGGCGACACCTGCGGCGGGATGCCGGTCGCGCTCGGCGGGTCGAGTGTCAGTCCGTGCTCGCCGTCCCACTCGCCGGTGCGGAAGGTGACGGAGGAGATGTGCCCCTCGCCGATCCCGCGCAGCGACATCAGGAACCGCACCGATCCTTGCGATGCGCCCGATTGATCGGGCAGCGCCACCATGCTCGGGTTGAACAGCGCGGCCGATTCGAACGCATATTCCTGGCTGAAATACGCACCGATCAGCACGCGGTCGGTTTCATCCTTCGCCGGATCACCGATCTCCGCCTTCACATCCTCGTACCGCCGCAGGAACGTATGCTGCACGTTGCGGTGGCGCTCGCACATCGGCTTCATCAGCAACTCGCGCATCCGCGCGCGCATGTCGGGGGCAAGCGCCATCAACCGCTCGGCGACCGCGGTCGCACGCGGCGTCCGCCCGTCGGCGAAGTCGGCCGGGTAACTGAACCCGAACGGCCGCACGACGGTGCGCGACGGATCGGGCTTCAACTCCAGCTCGAGCGTGGAGAATACGTCCGCCGCTGTCATCGCGGTCGGATGCAGACCCGGTGACGCATCCCCGTTCGGACCGCCCACCCCCTCCTGCTCACCAGGCGACAGCGTCGCCTGCACCGGCGCCGCAGCCTCGGGCGGGTCGGACCGGTATCGTGCCTGCTGGTCGAGCGTCTGGGACATGCAAAACCTCCGCCGCGCAGGGCCGCTTCATGCCCCGTGCTGCCGCCTGAACGGCGGTGCGGGCATTCCGCTCCCGCACGTACGCAAAACGTCACGCGTGGGAGAGAATTGATGCTAATCAGGCAACACAGGCCCGCTCGCGCGGATCGGTACCAGCCTCAACGCCGCTCGTATGCCTTCGGCAGCGCGCCCTCGGTCGGCGTCAGGTAACGATCGCGCAACTCGGTCTGGCGCGACCGCATCGGCTGCGGCTTGCCGTCGATCCAGATCGCGACCGGCTTCGACGACAGCTCCAGCGGATCGCCGTCCCACATCACCACGTCGCCGCGCCGCCCGGCACGCAAGGACCCGATCTCGCCGTCCATCCCCAGCGCCGCGGCCGGCCCGCTGGTGATCGCGGCCAGCGCGTGTCCCCAGTCGAGCCCGGTCGCACCCGGCACGCGCGTTATCGCGACCAGATTGCCCGCGAACTGCTTCACCACATGCTCGCCCGGCGCGTCATTGTAGCCGAGCGTGGACAGCGCCACCGTGACGCCGGCCGCCGACATGCGGCCGACATTGGACTCGGTCGCCGCGACCTGCTCGAACGAGGCGGGCAGATCGGCCAGCGCCTGCGCGATCACGGGCACGCGCGCGGCGGCGATCTCGCGCGCGACCATCCAGCCCTCGGCCACCCCGACCAGCACCAGCTTGACCTGCGGATAGTCGCGCTTCAGCGCCAGTACCGAGCGGATGTCGCTCGCACGCTCGACATGCACCAGCATCGGCACACGGCCTTCGAGCACCTGCACCAGCGCCTGCGCATCGCCGCGCTTGATCAGCGCGTCGCGCCCGCGCCCGTCGAAGGTGACCGGACTGCGGCGATAATCCTGCGCCTGCGCGAACGCGTCCCGCAGCGCCGCATAGGCCGCCGGGCGACTGCCGCCCGCCTGCCGCCCGCCATCCTCGCCCAGTTCGACATATTGGAACGCGCGCGGACGGATCACCGTGTCGGCATCGCCGCCCAGCCCGATCACCGCACCCTGCCCGGCAAAGATCGATCCCGCCGAGCGCGGCGAGACGATCGCGCGGGTGACGCCGCCCAGCCGCTCGTTGGCGATGATGACGCTCGCCGGGTTGATCGCGGGCGCGATGTCGATCGCGGCGTTGAACGGCGACTGCCGCGCGGTGACGTCGTTGCTTTCCTCGACCCCGTCGGCATCCTCCAGCCCTAGGTTTGAGAAGCCCGCGACGAAGCCCGGCGCGACCCATTTGCCCGTCGCGTCGATCACCTGCGCCCCCGCGGGCACCGCCACGCCGCGCCCGGCGGCGACGACGCGCCCGTTCTGCACCACGACGGTGCCGCCTTCGATTGGCGCGGAGCCGTCACCGATCGCGACCGTGCCACCGGTGATCGCCACCGTCTGCGCCGATGCGCGCCAGCCTGTGAATGCGCCCGCCATCGCGCAGGCGATGCCGACCGTGGTGAGGAAGCGCGAACGGCGCGGTGCGATGTGCATGGTCGCGCGCTTCACTTCACGTCTCCCGAACCCGGCTGACCCAACTCGAAGTCGCTCACCGGCCTGAGCCTTGGATTGTCCGCGTCGTAGAGCAGCGCACCGTCGATCCACACCTTCTCTGGCCGGGTATAGACGCTGAACGGATTGCCGTTCCACAGCACCACGTCCGCCATCTTTCCCGCGACCAGGCTGCCGGTCTTGTCGGCAATGTGCAGCGACCTGGCCGGATTGAGCGACAGCCACTTCCACGCCGCCGCGTCGCTGATCTGGATGCCCGCATGCCGCGCCGACGACAGCACCTTGGCGACTTCCTGGTTCAACCGCTGGATGCCGTTCTCGTCGTCGGAATGGATCATCCCGCACGCGCCCGATTTCTCCAGGATCGCCAAATTCTCGCCGATTCCGTCGTAGCTCTCCATCTTGAACCCATACCAATCGGCCCAGACCGCGGCGCAGGTGTTGTTGGCGCGGAGCAGATCGGCGATCTTGTACGCCTCGACCGCGTGGTGGAACGCCTCGACGTGGTAACCGAACTCCTTCGCCATATCGAGCACGTTGGCCATCTCGTCGGCGCGGTAGCAGTGATTCTGCACCAGTATTTCGCCCGACAGGACACCGCGCAGCGTGTCCATCGCGATGTCGCGGTCGGGCATGTCGCCGCCGTCGGCGTCATACTTGTCCCACTTGCGCTTGTACGCCGCCGCCTTCGCCCAGGTGGCGCGGTCGACCGCGATGTTACCCATTCGCGTCGAGGGCTCGCGTCCCTTGCTGCCGTAAACGCGCTTCGGGTTCTCGCCGCACGCCATCTTCAATCCGTACGGCGCGCCGGGAAACTTCATCCCCTGCGTCGTGCGTGCGTAGACGTTCTTGAGCACGACCGATCGCCCGCCGAACAAATTGGCGGAGCCCGGCAGGATCTGCAGCGTGGTGACCCCGCCGTTCGCCAGCGCACGGCTGAACCCCGGGTCCTGCGGCCAGACGCTATGCTCGGCCCAGACATCGGCGGTGACCGGCGCCGTCGCCTCGTTGCCGTCCGACAGCGCGCGCACCTGCGGGCTCGGATAGTCGCCCAGGTGGCTGTGAATATCGACGATGCCGGGCGTCACGAACTTGCCGGTGCCGTCGATCGTCGTGACGCCGGCGGGCGCCGAGACGCTCTGCCCCACGCTCACGATCTTGCCATCGGCGAACAGCACCTGCCCGCGCTCGATCCGGTTGCCCTCGCCATCGAACACGGTGACGTTGGTCAGCAGCGTCGGCACACCCGGATAGGCATGGTAGGTCGAGGGAAACGGATCGCGCGAATAGGGCTTGGGCGGAGCCTTGCGCGCGGGTGCGTCGCGCGACGCCGTCTGCGGTCGTGCTCCCGCCTGCGTACACGCCGGCAGCACCAGCGCGAGCGCCGCCGTCATCCCCAGCGCCCGTCCGGCGCGCCCCGTCTTCATGCCTGCCCCCGTTCGATTATTCTGGCAGCGATCCTGACGCGCGACCCGGATGCGCGCAAGCGCTAAACCATGCCGCCGATCGCATTTGCTCCTGCGCGATGAACAACTTGCCGGCACGATACTTGGCAGCGAAATTCACGATCAGGGCCAATATTGATGATTAATCGATAATCTTTGATCCAGTTATGTTGAAATTTACAAGCTGGCATGTTGACCATTGAAGGCCCGGTGTTATCTGGGACATCAAGAACAAGGAGCCAGCACAAGTGACCGATGACGCGATGACCAACAACACCGTGGAGCTTGCAACCGAGTTGACCATCGCGTGGCTCTCCAATCCCAACACCCGCGCCGCCAGTGAAGACGTCCCCGCGTTCCTGCAGCAGATGCATCAGGCGGTCAGCAACTTGACCGGCACCGGGACGAGCGAGAGCACCGAGGAACCGCAGGCCGAATACACGCCCGCCGTTTCGGTGCGTAAGTCCTTGGCATCGAAGGATCACATCATCTCGCTGATCGATGGCAAGCCGTACAAGACCTTGCGTCGTCACCTCGCGGGTCAGGGTTTGACTCCGGACGAGTATCGCCAGCGCTACGGCCTCAAGTCGGACTATCCGATGGTCGCCGAAAGCTATTCGGAAGCGCGTCGCGACATGGCCAAGAAGATCGGTCTGGGCCGCAAGGCCGGCGCGAAGAAGGCGGCCGAGCAGGCTGCCGAGAGCGACGCTCCTGCACCGCGCCGCGGCCGCAAGCCCGCCGCCACCGTCGAGGCCTGATCCCCTCGCCCATCTTCCCCTCGCCCCTGACCGACGTTCGCGCCGCACTCGCCACACGCGTGCGCGCGCTGGTCGGCTCGGGTGAGGTCGACCTGACGCGCCCACCCGGCGACGATGGGCTGTTCGGCCCCACGTCCGCCGCGTGGCGCGTCCACGGCGACTTCACCGCCATGATGATCGGCGGCATCTCCGCGCTGCTGCTGCAGATGCTTCACCGCGCCGCATTAGCGGGCGTGTGGGACCATTCGGGCTTTCGCGACGATCGCCACGGCCGGCTGAAACGCACCGCGCGCTTCATCGCCGCGACCACCTTCGGCTCGACCGAGCAAGCGCGCGCCGCAATTGCACAGGTCCGCCGCATCCACGACCGCGTCGGCGGCACGCTGCCCGATGGCACGCGCTACAGCGCTAACGATCCCGCTTTGCTCACCTGGGTCCATGTCGCGGAGGTCGACAGCTTCCTGCGCGCCTATCTGCGCTACCGCGATCCCTCGATGAGCGTCGCCGATCAGGAGCGCTATTTCGCCGAAACCGCGACGGTCGCCGAAGCGCTCGGTGCCACCGACGTGCCACGCTCCCGAGCAGAGATCGACGTTTATTACGCTCGCATCCGCCCCGACCTGCGCGCCGATCATCGCACGCGCGAGGTGGCACAGGCGCTGCTCGCACCCGGCGAGGACAAGGCGACGACCTCGGCGATGAACCTCGCCGCTGCCGCCGCAATCGATCTGCTGCCGCCCTGGGCGCAGGCGCTCCACGGTCGCGGCCTGCCAGCCTACGCGCGCCCTGCCGTCCGCCTCGGCGCCAACGGCATGGGCGGCGTGCTCCGCTGGGCGCTCAAAGCCTGAGCGCCGGCGCGGACCTAATCCGGGGCGACGGAGCGATCGCCTAGTCCGCGATCAGTTCACCACCACCGTCACCGCGCGGCGGTTCTGCGCGTAGCTCGCCTCGTCCGATCCGAGCGCGACCGGGCGCTCCTTGCCGTAGCTGATGACGCTCAACCGCGACGGGCTGATGCCGCGCGCCGCCAGATAGTTCTTCGCCGCATTGGCGCGACGATCACCCAGCGCAAGGTTGTATTCGCGCGTCCCGCGCTCGTCGGCGTGGCCTTCGATCGTGACGCGCACGTTGGGATAGCGCGTCAGCCACTGCACCTGCGTGTCGAGGATCGCGCGCGCCTCGCTGTCGATGTCGTACATGTCGAGCGCGAACAGCACCGTGTCGCTCGTGACCGACCGCTTGAAATCGGCCGCCGACCCCGGCGTCACCGCACCCGCGCCGCCACCGTTCATCCCGCCGTTGGGGTCCTGGTACGCGGGCGGCGGCGCCTCGCCGGCGGCGGGCGGCAGCACCGCGGGGCGCTTCTTGGAGCACGCCGCCGTCGCCACCAATGCGGTCGCCAGCAATATCGTCGTCGTCAGTCGTGCCATGCTCTTCAACTCCCGTGATGATCCCCTGGATGCCCGTGCCGGGCAGATGCCCCCAGTGGTAACGTGCGCTATTGGTTGGATAAAGCGCTTACGGCTGAAGTGGTCCCCACGCCGGATCGGACCCGTCTAGCGGGGTCGGAATACGCCGCGCGTTGACGCCGGTCAGGTCGACCGACCACAGATCCGCCTTGCCGCCGCTGCCGCTACCGGTGCGGAAGAAGGTGATGACGCGCCCGTTCGGGGACCAGCTCGGCCCCTCGTCCTGATAACCGTCGGTCAGCAATCGCTCGCCCGAACCGTTGGGATTCATCACGCCGATGCGGAACGATCCCGTCAGCTTGGTGAACGCGATCAGGTCGCCGCGCGGGCTCCACACCGGCGTCGCGTAGCGCCCGCCGCCGAAGCTGATCCGCTGCTGGTTCGATCCGTCCGCGTTCATGACGTAAATCTGCTGCCCGCCCGAACGGTCGCTCTCGAACACGATCTTCGAACCGTCGGGCGAGTAGCTGCCGCCGGTGTCGATCCCGGGCGAGTTGGTCAGCTTCTGCGGGGTACCGCCACCCGCGCTCGACACGCGGTAGATGTCGGTGTTGCCGCCGTCCGCGCGCGAGAACAGGATCCAGCGGCCATCGGGCGAGAAGCGCGGCGCGAACGTCGTCGCCGCATTCTGCACGACAAGCCGCTGCTTGCCCGTGCCGATATCGTAGACGTAGATCGCCGGGTTCTTCCCGACATAGCTCATGTAGACGATCGACTGCTGGTTGGGTGCGAAGCGCGGCGTCAGCACGATCGACGAACCCGCCGTCAGGAAACGGTGATTGGCGCCGTCCTGGTCCATGATCGCCAGCCGCTTGATGCGGTTGCCCTTCGGCCCGGTCTCGGACACGTAGACGACGCGGCTGTCGAAATACGGCCCCTCGCCCGTCAGCCTTGCATAGATCGCGTCGGCGCATTTGTGCGCCGCACGCCGCCACTGCGACGGCGGCACGACAAAGCCCTGCCGCACCAGCTCGGCACGCGCGGTCACGTCGTACAGATAGCATCCGACTGCCAGCGACCCGTCGCTGTTGGCGCGGATATAACCCTGTACCAGCGCCTGCGCGCCGGTCCCGCCCCAGTAATCGTACGCCGGCGCGGTCACTTCGGGAAACATGACCGTGCGCAGCTGCGCCGGCGGGATCGGCGTGAACAGCCCCGATCCGCGCAGGTCGTTGGCGATGATGTCGGCCAGCTGCCGCCCGAGCGCATCGGTCGACCCGGCAGGCGTGCTCGTCACCGCGGGCGTCGGCATCGCCGGGATCGCGATCGGCATCGGCGCGGAGATGCCGCCAGTCACGTCGACCTCGAGCGGCGGCGGGGTAGCGCCGGGTGCAGCTTGCGCAGGCACAGCCCCTTGCGCCGGCTGCGCAGCCGCCGGCGGCGTGAGCGTCACCGGCGGCACGTCCTGCGCCGATGCAGGAGCCGAAACGATCCCGGCGGCGAGCGCCGAGACGAGAAGAAGCGCGCTGATCCTCACCGCAATTTCCAATTGTAGTTGATGTTGCTCCACCCCCCGTTGGCGGTGGCGTAATATTCGGCCGGCAGTTTCAGCGGCGAACAACCCTTGAACGCCGCGATTCCCAGATCGACCACGCGCCGTGCGTAGCGCTGGTTGTCGTCGTCGACGCCGCGCTGGCGCACGACCGTGGGTGTCGCCGACAGCGTACCGTCGCGGTTCAGGCGCAGGTTCAGCGTCGTCACGATCTGGTTCGCACCGGGACCGGGATCAACCTGCTTGTCGGCACACGGCTGGATCTGCCGAGCGATCGCCTGCTGGATCGCGGCGAGCGCGGCGCCATCGACGCGCGCGGCCGACGGCGGCGCATCGCTGCTCTTCGCCTTGCTCGGCTCCGCCGACAGCCCTTTCAGGAAATCGTCGCCCAGTCGACCGCCGCGCGGACGCGACGCGGTCGCCTTCTCGCTCGCGCCGCTACCCTGCTTCGCCGCCGGCTTGGCGGCGGGGTTGCCCGACGACTTGGCGGTCGAGGTAGAGGTGCTCGACTTGCTGCCTGCCGATTTGCTGGATGTCGACTTGCTCGAAGTCGACTTGCTCGCACTCGCCTGCTTGGCCGGCGCGGGCTTGGCCGCTGGCTTCGCGGTCGTCTTGGCCGGCGCCTTCTCCGCCGCCTCACGCACCGGCGGCTTGGGCTTCGGCTTGGGCGCAGGCTTTGCAACCGGCTTCGGCTTCGGCGCGGGTTTGGGCTTGGGCGCCGGTTCGGGCTTCGGTGCAGGCTTGGCCGGCGCCGGCTTGGGCGCGGGCTGCGGCTTCGGCTCGGGCTTGGGTTCCGGCTTCGGTGCGGGCGCGGGCGCCGGCGCAGGTGCTGGCTCGGGCGCAGGCTCCGGCTCGGCCGCGGGCGGTGCCGCATCCTCGGGCTCGCCCGCTTCCGGCGACACACGCTCGGACGGCGCCTCGCTGCTCGCCGGCGCCGCCGCCTCCAGCGCGACCTCGGGCACCAGGCTGACCTCGACCGGCGTCTGCTTCAACTTGACCGGATTGGGCGTGTCGAGAAAGCCGAGCGACATCAACCCGAACAGCAGGACGTGGCCCGCGATCGCAACGCCCAGGCCGACCTTCTCGGCGCGGTCCATCAATCCTCCCCGACCGTCACCAGCGCGACGCGGTTGAGGCCGGCGCGGTTCAGCTCGCCCATCACGCGCATCACCTGCCCGTAATCGAGCTTGCGGTCGGCGCGCAGATACACCTGCGGCGGCTCGGACCCTTGCGCAGCGGCAGCGATCGCGTCCAGCCGCGCCGACAGCGTGTCGAACGACATCTCCTCCTTCGCGATGAAGATGCGACCTTGCGCGTCCAGCGAGATTTCGGTCGGCTGCTTTTCCTGGTCGAGCGGCTTGGCGCGGCTGTCGGGCAGGTTCACCGGCACGCCCGCGGTCAACAGTGGTGCTGTCACCATGAAGATGATCAGCAGCACCAGCATCACGTCGACCAGCGGCGTGACGTTGATGTCCGCCATCGGCGCGCGCCGCCCGCGGCTCCGCCCGGAAGGAAGATGCATCGCCATGTGCTTGCCTCAGCGCTCGCGGTCGAGCTGGCGCGACAAGGTCGCGTGGAACCCGTCGGCGAAGCGGTTCAAGCGCGCCTCGATCCGGTTGATGCCGTGGCTGAAGCGGTTGTACGCGATCACCGCCGGGATCGCGGCGAACAGCCCGATCGCGGTCGCGAACAGCGCCTCCGCGATACCCGGTGCCACGACCGCCAGGCTGGTGTTCTGCTGGCTCGCGATCGAGGTAAAGCTGCGCATGATGCCCCACACCGTGCCGAACAGCCCCACGAACGGCGCGACCGACCCGACCGTCGCCAGCACGTTCAGCCGGTCCGACAATTCGTCGATCTCCTTCGCGACCGCCGCGCCCATCGTCGTCGCCAGCCGGTCGCGCGTGCCCTCGCGGTCGATCACCTGCCCCTGCGTCGACCGCCGCCATTCCGCGACGCCCGCCGCCAGCACGCGCGCCGATGGCAGATCGGCATTGCCGTTCGACTTGTAGAAGGCGTCGATATCCTCCGCCTTCCAGAAATCGCGCTCGAACTTCTCGGTCGCCTTCCGCGTCCGCCCGACCTTCAGCCAGAACATGACAATGATCGCCCAGGTCCAGATGCTGGCGAGCAGCAGCCCCAGCATCACCCCCTTCACCACCCAGTCGGCCTGGAGGAACAGGGCGATCGGCGACAGCGTCGCCGCATCGGTGTTCACGATCGGGTTCAAGTGACGGGCTCCCCAAGGTTCATGTCGTTGATAGGCGTCAGCGTGCGGAACAGCTCGATCCACGCCGCCGGTTGCCGCCGCGGGCGCCCGTCGGGTCCGACCAGCGCCGCGGTGACGACGCCGCGCGTCAGCAAGACCGCGTCACGCCTGACTGTCTGATGAATGACGACGCGCGCGGGCGTCACCGCCTCGACACTGGACTCTACCACCAGCACATCGTCCAGTCCCGCTGGCGCGGCGTAGCGGATCTGCAGGTCGTGGATCGCATAGGCACCCCCGCCGCCGTCGAAGTGCGCGCGCTGGTCGATGCCGGCGACGCGCAGCATATCCGATCGCGCGCGCTCCATGTAGCGCAGGTAATTGGCGTGGTAGACGACACCCGACAGGTCGGTGTCCTCGAAATAGACGCGCAACGGGAACAGGTGCACCCTGCCCTCGAAGCCTCCACTCGCGGGCAATGGTCCGCCACTCGCCATGCGCCGGGCTTTAACCAAGACCGCGCCGCAACGGAACCCCGCTCGCGGTGGGGAACGCGCCCTAGTTGAGCGCCGACGCGTCCACGTTGATCCGCGGCAGATCCTTCGCGACCAGCGGCGTCGCGGTGGCACGCGCGGGCACGGCCTGCGTCACCACCTGCGTGCGCGGCTCTGCCCCCGGCACCGCCTGCACGGTCGCCGCGGTTGCAACGACCGGCGCCGCCAGCGGGCGCGGCCCGACCGGCACCAGCGCCGCCTGCGTGCGCCAGGCATCGTACGCGCGGAAGAAATCGGTGAACGGCTGGTCGAGCGCCGCCAGCTGCACGCTCGCGAACGTCGCGAACTCCGCCTCGGGCACCGCCGGCGCCGCCGCCAGCGCCTGCTTCGCCGCCGCGCAGAAACCGGCGCGCGCGAAATCCTGCGACCAGTAATTGTACAACCGCGTCATCGCGTCGTCGTAGCTGTCGCGCCAGTCGCCGCCGCGCGCCTTGAACTCCGCCGACAGCGTCGTCTCCGCACTCGCCAGCACCGCCTTTCGCGCGGTCAGCATCGCGTTATACGCCGCCGTCGTCTGCGCCTCGTCGCCATCGCGGCACGCCAGCGCTGCGACGTTCAGCGCGGTCCGCAGATGCCACACAGTCGCCGCCCCGGTCAGCGAACGGTTGGGCGTCGCGTAGCTGCCGTCGGCCAATCGGATCGGGATCACCATGCCGGGACGTCCGCCCTTCGGCATTTGCGCCTGCACCACGACCGGTGCCGGCGGCAGCGTCGCGACGACGGGCGGCGGCGCGACCTTCGCGCATCCGGCAACGATCGCGAGCGTGCTCGCGACGACGATCTTGTGGAGCGGCAACCTACGCATCACGAATCCTTCCGGCCCCCCGGCATGACTCGCTGCTAGCCGCCCAATGGTTAACGCGCGGTAATCATGCGGCGAACCGTGCGCCGCTCACCGCATTTCGCGCGCTTACCGCCCGAACCTTACGCCGCCCGCGCGCGCAGCGCGTCGGCCGCCTCGGTCATCAGCTGCGCGATGATGTCGGCGATCGGCTCTTCCTTGGTCACCATGCCGACCGACTGGCCCGCCATCACGCTGCCGTGCTCGACGTCACCGTCGATCACCGCGCGGCGCAGCGCACCCGCCCAATAATGCTCGATCTCCAGCTGCGCCTCGGCCATCGCGACCGCGCTCTCGTCCAGCCGCTGCGCGACCTCGCGCTGCTTGGCGGTGAACAGCTCGCCCCCCGCATTCTTCAGCGCACGCACCGGGATGACGGGCAGCCGCGGATCGATCTGCACGCTCGCCACCGCATCCCGTGCCGACGCACGGATGAACGCGCGCTTGAAGTTCGGATGCGCCACGCACTCGGTCGCGCAGACGAACCGCGTGCCGAGCTGCACCCCCGCCGCGCCCATGTCGAGGTACCCCGCGATCGCCTCCCCGCGCCCGATCCCGCCCGCGACGAACACGGGCACCTTGTCCGCGATCTCGGGCAGCATCTCCTGCGCCAGCACGCTGGTGGAGACCGGCCCGATATGCCCGCCCGCCTCCATCCCCTCGATCACCAGCGCGTCGACGCCCGACCGGATCAGCTTCTTCGCCAGCGCCAGCGTCGGCGCGAAGCAGATCACCTTCGCGCCACCGGCCTTGATCGCCTCCAGCGACCCCTTCGGCGGCAACCCACCCGCCAGAACGACATGACCGACCTCGTGGCGCGCACACACCGCGATCAATTCGTCCAGCTGCGGGTGCATCGTGATCAGGTTCACCCCGAACGGCCGCTCGGTCAGCGCCTTCGTCGCGGCGATCTCCGCGTCGAGCAGCGCGGGCGTCATCGCGCCGCACGCGATCACCCCGAACCCGCCCGCGTTCGACATCGCCGCGACCAGGTTGCGCTCCGACACCCACGACATCGCGCCCGCCATGATCGCGACCTCGGACCCGAGAAAGGCGCATCCGCGTTCCATGCGGCGGGACAGGCGATCGGCGCCGGAGTTGTTCGTCTCGTTCATCCACGGTCTTTAACGCGGGCAGACCAGCGGAGAAAGCATGAAGCAGGCATCGGGCGAACTGACGATCGACACGCGCGGGCAAGGTTTGGTCGAGATCACCGATCAGGTCTCACGCTGGCTTGGGCCGCAGGCGATCACGACCGGGCTGCTGACCGTCTTCTGCCGCCACACCTCCGCCTCGCTCCTCATCAACGAGAACGCCGCCCCCGCTGTCCGGCGCGACATCCAGCGCTACTTCGCGAAGCTCGCACCCGAAGCGCGCGACTACGAACACGACGACGAAGGCCCCGACGACATGCCTGCCCACCTGCGCACCGCGCTGACGAACGTGTCGCTATCGATCCCCATCGCGCGCGGCGCGCCCGTGCTCGGCACCTGGCAGGGCATCTACCTGTTCGAACACCGCACCGCCCCCCACCGCCGCCGCGTCGCGCTCCACGTCATCGGAGAGTGACCGCGCAACCTGCTTGACCCTGCTGTCACCTAAAGGTTACATGTCACCGATCGGTTACACGAAAGGGTGTCTGACATGACCACCGACCACATCCGCGCCGAGGCGATCTCTCGCCAGCGCGCGCGCTTCCTGCCCATGCTCGGCGTGCTGCTGCTCGTCGCGCAGAACGGCTTGCTGTCGCATTGGGATTGGCGAGCGGTCACGATCGTGCAGAACCTCGCCTGGCTCGTCATGGCGGTTAGCGCGCTCCTGATCCTCCTCACCGGCGGCAAGTGGCTGATGCCCCCCGCGATCCACGCGCTGGTCGACGACGAGGTCAGCCGCGAGAACCGCCGAACCGCGATCACCCGCGCCTTCGCCGCTGCGATCACGACGGCGATGCTCGTGTTCGTCGTCGCGCCGTTCGAGCCGATCGACGCGCAGCGCGCCGCGCACATGATCGTCAGCATCGGTCTAGCGGTCGGGCTGCTCGCGTTCGGGCTGGAGGAGCGCAAGAGCCTTGGCTGACGCGCTCCACAACAACTTACGCGCGGCGCGTGACGCGCGCGGATGGACGCAGGCGCAGCTGGCCGAGGCGGCCGGCGTCAGCCGAAAGACGGTCAACACGGTCGAGAACGGCGTCTTCATTCCCTCCACCATCGTCGCGCTACGCTTGTCGCGCGCGCTCGGGCAAACGGTGGAGGCGCTGTTCTCGCTGCCCGAGGTTTGAAGGCTACGCCGCCTCCGCGTCCAGCCCATAGGCGGTGTGCAGCACGCGCACCGCCAGCTCGGTCTCATCCTCGTGGATCAACACGCTGACCTTGATCTCGCTGGTCGAGATCGCGAGGATATTGATCCCGCGCGCGCCCAGCGTCTCGAACATGGTGGAGGCGACGCCCGCGTGGCTGCGCATGCCGACGCCGACGACGCTGATCTTCGCCACGCGCGTGTCGTGGATCAGCTCGCCGAACCCGATCTCGGCGCGCGCCTGATTGAGCGCCTCGATCGAGCGCGGCAGGTCGGACGACGGAACCGTGAAGGTAACGTCGGTCGCGCTCGCCGACCCGCTGCTCCGGTGCGCGATGTTCTGGATGATCATGTCGACGTTGATGTTCGCCGCCGACAAGGGCGCGAAGATCGCCGCGACCGATCCGGGCGTGTCGGGCACGCCCGTCAGCGTGATCTTGGCCTCGTTCTTGTCGTGCGCGATGCCGGTGATTAGCTGGCGTTCCACGTCTTCGATCTCCTCTTCACCCACGATCATCGTGCCGGGCAATGTATCCGCCGCGGGTGCATCCTCGCCGGTCAGCGACGACAGCACCTGCACGCGCACCTGTTCCTTCATCGCGAGGCCGACCGAGCGCGTCTGCAACACCTTCGCGCCGACGCTCGCCAGCTCCAGCATCTCCTCGTACGTCACCTGCCTGAGCTTGCGCGCGCGCGGCACGATGCGCGGGTCGGTGGTATAAACACCGTCAACGTCGGTGTAGATGTCACAGCGATCCGCCTTCATCGCCGCCGCGACCGCGACCGCCGAGGTATCCGATCCCCCACGCCCCAGCGTCGTGATCCGCCCGTCTTCGCTGACGCCCTGGAATCCCGGGATCACCGCGACCTCGCCCGCCGACAGGCTCGCGTTCAGCGCCTCGGTATCGATTCCGCCGATCCGCGCCTTGGCGAACGCTTGGTCGGTGTTGATCGGCAACTGCCAGCCCAGCCACGACCGCGCCTTGACGCCGATCGCCTGCAACGCGATCGCGAGCAGCCCGCTCGTAACCTGCTCGCCCGATGCGACGACGACGTCATACTCGCGCGGGTCGTACAGCGGCGACGCTTCGCGGCAGAAGCCCACCAGCCGATCGGTCTCTCCCGCCATCGCGGAGACGACCACCGCCACCTCGTTGCCCGCCTCGACCTCGCGTTTGACGCGCGCGGCGACCGAACGGATGCGCTCGATGCCTGCCATCGAGGTGCCGCCGAACTTCATCACGATGCGCGCCATGCCGCTGGTCCAAACGCCTTGGGGTAAGAGGGCGGTCCTGATAGGAGCGGCACATGACGACCGCAACCGTAACAACCGCGACCACTTCGGCACCCCTTCACGCGTCCGTGATCGACCGCGAGGCGGCGCATTTCGGGCGCATGGCGGCGGAATGGTGGGACCCGAAGGGCTCCTCGGCGATGCTCCACCGGCTTAATCCGGTGCGGCTCGGCTACATCCGCCAGCGCGTCGACAGCCACTGGGATCTCGACGACCGCAGCTTCGCGCCCCTGCGCGGTCGCCGCGTGCTCGACGTCGGCTGCGGCGCCGGCCTCCTCGGCGAGCCGCTCGCGCGTATGGGCGCGCACGTCACCGCGATCGACGCGGCGGGTGAGAGCATCTCGGTCGCGCGCGACCACGCCTCGCGCCGCGGGCTCGCGATCGACTACCGCGTCGGCGGCGTCGAAGCCGCGGCGGGCGAGCGCTTCGACCTCGTCACCTCGATGGAGGTGGTCGAGCACGTCTCCGACGCTGCCAGCTTCGTTCGCGGCCTCGCCGACGCGGTCGCACTCGGCGGGCTGTTGGTCATGTCGACGCCCAACCGCACCTGGCTCACCCGCTTGGCGCTGGTCGAGGGCGCGGAGCGTACCGGCATCATCCCGCGCGGCACGCATGACTGGGACAAGTTCCTCACCCCCGAAGAACTTACGGCGCTGATCTGCGACGCGGGGCTGGAGGTGATCGACACCACCGGGCTGACGCTGTCGGCAAAAGGCTTCGCGCTCGGGCAGTCGACGACGCTCGACTATTTCATCACAGCACGTCGCACGTTCGATCCAGCGAATGCCAGTGGGGCGGTCGTCACCCTTCCAAACCCGGCAACGCTAACGCCGCCAGCCAATCGAGCAATCGACTGACCCCTGACAGGTGGCCGAGTGAATACAAAATGGAGCTAGAGTAAATCGGCCCACCGGTGAAGAAGCGTGAGGCTCAATCCTTGACCTCGGCGTCAGTTGCTTTGAAACGATCAGATCGCGTCGATCACCCGCGCATCGCAGCCTTCGCTGACGACTTCGCCCATTGCGGTGCGTTCGAGCGACACGTACCGCTGATGACGGGAAACGACAGATCGTTGTTGCGCGCCAGCGCCGCGGGCAATGCCGCCTGACACTGCTGTACCGTGCTGTAACGGACCGGATCGACTCGCACTTCGGTGCAAGCGGTGTTCGCGTCACCGCAGCCCATGATCGCCATGACGAAGAAGACAGTTTCCATCTTCGGCCTCCCTTATGTCATTCAAAACGTGAAGGTAGCTACCCGGTTCCATCTTCTGCCTTGACAGGCGGGCCTGCTTGCGCCGTTTCGGATCGAGCCGTCTCTCCGCCTCCCCGCATTGACGCGAGGACCCGCGCGCACGACATCGGTGTCAATGCCGCCGCAAACCTCCATCGCACCGGGTGCCGATCGCCCGCTGCTCCCCACCATCCGCCGCTTCCTGCCCGATCTCTGGCCCAGCGACGCGCCCGGCATGAAGCTGCGCGTCGCCGGTGCGCTGGTCCTCGTCATTCTTTCGAAGCTGGTGCAGGTCTACGGCGCCCCCTTCGCGCTCCAGGGTGCGATCGACGGCATGGGGGTCGCGCGCACGCCGGTATCGCTCGTCGTGCTGCTGATCCTCGGCTACGCCGTCGCGCGCTTCGGCTCGACGCTGTTCGACAATTTGCGCAACACCGTGTTCGAGCGGGTCGGGCAGGAGGCGACGCGACGCCTCGCCGCGCGCGTCTTCCGCCACCTCCATCAATTGTCGCTGCGCTTCCACCTCGAACGCCGCACCGGCGCGGTCACCAAGGTGGTCGAGCGCGGCACCAAGAGCATCGACACGATGCTCTATTTCCTCCTGTTCAACATCGCGCCGACGATCCTCGAACTCGCACTCGTCGTCGGCATCTTCTGGGTCAAGTTCGGCTGGCCGCTCGTCGCCGCGACCCTCGTCATGGTCGTGGCCTATATCTGGTTCACCCGCACCGTCACCGACTGGCGCTCGTCCTTGCGCGAGCGGATGAACGACCTCGACACCGGCGCGGTCGCGCACGCGGTCGACTCGCTGCTGAACTTCGAGACGGTGAAATACTTCGGCGCCGAGGAGCGCGAGGCGCGCCGCTACGACAACGCGATGCGCTCCTACGCCGATGCCGCGGTCAAGTCGGAGAACAGCCTCGCGTGGTTGAACGTCGGTCAGGCGCTCATCACCAACCTGATGCTCGGCGGCGGCATGGCGTACGTCGCCTGGGGCTGGAGCCAGGGACGCTTCACCGCGGGCAACGTCGTGCTCGTCTCGACCTTGCTGTCACAGCTGTTTCGTCCGCTCGACCTGCTCGGCATGGTCTATCGCACCATTCGCCAGGGCGTGATCGACATGGCCGCGATGTTCGACCTGATCGACACCCCGTCCGAGGTCACCGACGCCGCCGATGCCCACCCGCTGTCGGTCGCGCGCGGCCACGTCCGGTTCGAGGGCGTCCGCTTCGGCTATGACGACGGCATGCCGATCCTGAAGGGCATCGACCTCGATGTCGCGCCCGGCAGCACGGTCGCGGTCGTCGGCCCATCGGGCGCGGGCAAATCGACGCTCGCGCGGCTGATGTACCGCTTCTACGACCTGACCGGCGGCAGCATCACGATCGACGGGCAGGACATCGCGCACGTCACGCAGGCGTCGTTGCGTGCCGCAATCGGCATCGTGCCGCAGGACACCGTACTGTTCAACGACACGATCGGCTACAACATCGCCTACGGCCGCGAGGGTGCGACGCGCGCCGACATCGAGGGTGCGGCCAAAGGCGCCGCGATCGCGGGCTTCATCGAACGCCAGCCTGACGGCTACGACACCCGCGTCGGTGAGCGTGGATTGAAGCTCTCGGGCGGTGAGAAACAGCGCGTCGCGATCGCGCGCACCCTGCTCAAGAACCCGCCGATCCTGATCCTCGACGAGGCGACCAGCGCGCTCGACAGTCGCACCGAGGCGGAGATCATGGACACGCTGGAGGCGATCGAGCGCGGCCGCACCACCATCGTCATCGCGCACCGCCTGTCCACCATCGTCCACGCCGACCAGATCGTCGTGCTGGAAGCGGGCGAGATCGTCGAGCGCGGCACCCACGCCGAACTGCTCCGTCGCGGCGGCCTCTACGCCGAGATGTGGGAACGCCAGGCAAGCGAGCGCGAGGAAGCCGAGGCGGAGGCCGCCTGAGCCTCCGCCACACCGTTCAGCACCACGTCAGCCCCGCTGCCCTAAATGTAACGCCATGTTTCGCCGCGCCCTTGATGCCCGCCGTCCCGCGGTGCATCACGCGCACCATACACGCTCAAGAGGAACAACGATGCGCCTGCTCGCTGCCACTACCCTGATGACGCTGATGTCGACCACCCTGCTTTCGAGTGGCGCGATCGCGCAAACCGCCGCGCCCGCCGCCGCCGCGAGCACGACGCTGCCCGCCTCAAACCCGTTTGCACAAGCCAGCACGCTGCCGTTCCAGGCGCCCCCGTTCGACCGTATCAAGAGCAGCGACTACGCCCCCGCGCTCCTCGCCGGCATGGCGCAGCAGCGGGCCGAGATCAACGCGATCACCCGCGTGCGCTCCGCGCCCACCTTCGAGAACACCATCACCGCGATGGAGCGCTCGGGCCGACTGCTCGAACGCGCCAGCATGGCCTTCTACGGCGTCGTCGGCGCCAACACCGACGACACGCTGCAAAAGACGCAGGCCGATCTCGCGCCGAAGTTCGCCGCGCATCAGGACGCGATCAACCTCGACCCCGCGCTCTTCGCGCGCGTGAAGACGCTCTACGACCAGCGCCAGTCTCTCCGCCTCGATCCCGAGCAACTCCAGGTCCTGACCCTCACGTACGAGGGCATGGTCCGCGCGGGCGCGCTGCTGTCGCCGACCGACAAGCAGACGCTCAGCCAGTACAACAGCCAGCTCTCAACGCTCGAGACCGCGTTCCAGCAGAAGCTGCTCGCCGCCGCCAAGGCGGGCGCGCTCGTCGTCGATGACAAGGCGAAGCTCGCCGGCCTCTCCGACGCGGAGATCGCCGCTGCTGCCGACGCCGCCAAGTCGCGCGGGATGGACGGCAAATACGTCCTCACGCTTCAGAACACGACGCAGCAGCCCGAACTCGCCACCATGAAGGATCGCGCCACGCGCGAGGCGCTGTTCAACGCCAGCATCAACCGCGCCAACAAGGGCGATGCCAACGACACCCGCGACACGATCTCGCAGATCGCGCTGCTACGTGCGCAAAAGGCCAAGCTGCTCGGCTTCCCGACCTGGGCCGACTACGTCCTTCAGGACCAGATGGCGAAGAACCCGAAGACCGCTCTGGGCTTCATGCAGCAGCTCGGAACCCCGGTCGCCGCCGAACAGCGCCGCGAGGCCGCCGAATTGCAGGCGCAGATCAAGGCGACCGGCGGCAATTTCCAGCTCCGCCCCTGGGACTGGGACTTCTACTCCGAGCAGGTCCGCAAGGCGAAGTACGACCTCAACCAGGACGAGCTGAAGCCGTATTTCGAGATCAACAAGGTGCTGACCGACGGCGTCTTCTACGCCGCCAACCAGCTCTACGGCCTCACCTTCAAGCGCCGCACCGACATCCCCGTCTATCAGAACGACGTGATGGTCTACGAAGTGAACGAGGAAAACGGCACGCCGGTCGGCCTGATGTACTTCGACTATTGGAAGCGCGACAACAAGAACGGCGGCGCGTGGATGTCGAACTTCGTCAACCAGTCGCGGCTGAACGGCACCAAGCCGGTCATCTACAATGTCGGCAACTTCACCAAGCCCGCCGCCGGTCAGCCCGCGCTCGTCAGCTTCGACGACGTGACGACCATGTTCCACGAATTCGGCCACGCGTTGCACGGCCTGTTCGCGAATCAGACCTACCCCAGCGTTTCGGGCACCAACACCGCGCGCGACTTCGTCGAGTTCCCGTCGCAGTTCAACGAACATTGGGCGCTCGATCCCAAGGTGCTGCCGCACTACGCGGTCAACTACAAGACGGGTGCGGTCATCCCGCAGGCGTTGGTCGACAAGATCAAGCGCGCCGGCACGTTCAACTCAGGGTATTCATTCGGTGAGGCACTCGCCGCGGCCGAGATGGACATGAGCTGGCACTCGCTGACTGCCGCACAGGGCAAGCAGAACGCCGACGCCTTCGAGCAGAAGGCGCTCGCCGCCACCGGGCTCGACGTCGCCGACGTGCCGCCGCGCTACCGCTCGCCCTATTTCCTCCACATCTGGAGCAACGGCTATTCGGCCGGATACTATGCCTACAGCTGGACCAAGATGCTGAGCGCCAACGCGTTCAACTGGTTCGAGCAGCACGGCGGGATGACGCGCGCCAACGGTCAGCGTTTCCGCGACATGATCCTGTCGCGCGGGCACACGATGGACTACGCGCCGATGTTCCGCGCCTTCAATGGCGCCGATCCGCAGGTCGCGCCGCTCCTCGCCGACCTGGGCCTGAACGCCGACGGCTCGCGGATCGCGCCCTCGTCCGGCGCGACGCCCAACAGCGACGGCCCGGTCCCGACCGCCCCCGCGCCGCGCCCGGCCGCACCGGGCAAGATCGGCAAGTAACCGCACCGACCGATCTCCCCTCCCACGTGCGGGAGGGGAGATCACCTCACCCCAGCATGTCGCGCATCTCGGGGTGCTTATCCATATACGCCCGCACGAACGGGCATTGCGGCACCACCTTCAACCCGCGATCGCGCGCTGAATCGAGCGCCGCCTGGATCAGCTTCGATCCCACCCCGCGCCCCTCGATCGCGGGCGGCACCTCGGTGTGCGTGAACACGATCGTGTCGCCCTCCAGCTGATACGCGGCGACCGCGCGATAGCCGTCCACGGTCAGCTCGAATTCCTGCTCGGCCTTGTTGTCGATCACGCTCTTCATCTCGGCTCCTTCGCCCGCGGGCACGCGCCCGCTTCGTCGCGCACCCCAACGCCCCGCCCCGCCAGCCTGTTGCGCGCGCCCACCGCAATCCCGATAGGGAAGCCGTGCAAGACCCCCGGCTCGAACTACAACGCATCTTCGGCTTTCCCGACTTCCGCGGCGTCCAGCGGCAGGTGGTCGACCGCACCCTCGCGGGCCAGCGCACGCTCGCCGTGATGCCGACGGGCGCGGGCAAGTCGCTGACCTATCAGCTGCCCGCCGCGATGCTGCCGGGTACCTGCGTCGTCGTCTCGCCCTTGATCGCGCTGATGCACGACCAGCTCCGCGCCGCCGAAGCGGTCGGCCTCGCCGCCGCGACGCTCACCAGCGTCGATGAAAACCGCGCCGAGACGATCCAGCGCTTCCGCGACGGCAAGCTCGACCTGCTCTACGTCGCGCCCGAACGCGCCTCGAACGCGAGCTTTCGCGACCTGCTGTCGAGGTCGCCGCTCGCCTTGTTCGCGATCGACGAGGCGCATTGCGTCAGCGAATGGGGCCACGATTTCCGCCCCGATTACCGCCTGCTGCGCCCGCTGCTCGACAGTTTCCCGGACGTACCGCGCCTCGCACTCACCGCGACCGCCGACGCGCACACCCGCGCCGACATTCTCGAACAGCTCGGCATCCCGGCCGAGGGCATGATCGTCGCCGGCTTCGATCGCCCCAACATCCGCTACACGATCCAGCCGAAGGACAACCTCACTCGCCAGATCGCCGACGTGGTGCGCGACACGCGCGGGCCCGGCATCGTCTACGTCCAGACGCGCGCCGCGACCGAGAAGATGGCCGCCGCACTCGCCGCCACCGGCCGCCCGACCCGCGCCTATCACGCCGGATTAGACCCGGCGATCCGCGCCAAGAACCAGCGTGATTTCGTCGCGTCGGAGGACATGGTGATGTGCGCGACGGTCGCCTTCGGCATGGGCATCGACAAGCCCGACGTCCGCTTCGTCGCGCACGCCGGCCTGCCCAAGTCGATCGAGGCCTATTACCAGGAAACCGGCCGCGCCGGCCGCGACGGCGATCCCAGCGTCGCGCACCTGTTCTGGGGCGCGGAGGATTTCGCCCGCGCGCGACAGCGCATCGCCGAGATGGAGCCCGAACGCCACGCCGGTGAGCGTCAGCGCCTCGC
Organism: uncultured Sphingomonas sp.; assembly: GCF_913778135.1. Taxonomy (GTDB): domain Bacteria; phylum Pseudomonadota; class Alphaproteobacteria; order Sphingomonadales; family Sphingomonadaceae; genus Sphingomonas. Next base: position 24,849 of record NZ_CAJYVU010000035.1, read on the forward strand.
CAGCCTGGGCGCACTGGTCGAGACCGCCGGCTGCCGCCGTGCGATCCTACTGCGTCACTTCGGCGAGCACCCGCCCGCCACCTGCGGCAATTGCGACAACTGCCTCTCGCCCCCGCGCGCGACCGACGCGACCGAGGTCGCGCGCAAATATCTGTCCGCCGTGTTCCGCACCGGGCAGATGTTCGGCTCGGGCTATATCGAGAGCGTGCTGACCGCGAAGTCGAGCGAGCGCAGCCTGATGAACGGACACGAGCAGCTCTCGGTCTGGGGCATCGTCGAGGGCGACGACGCCGCGCTTCTCAAGCCGGTCGGCCGCGCGCTCCTGCTACGCGACGCGCTGCGCACCAACCCGCACGGCGGGCTAGAGTTCGGCCCCGCCGCGCGCGCGATCCTAAAAGGCGAAACCGACGTCGCGCTGCTTGAGGCTCCCGCCCGCCCCAAACGCCGCCGTGGGAGCAGTTCGGGCGCGACCGCCAACCCCAGCGACGATCCGCTGTTCGAGGCATTGCGCGCGCGCCGCCGCGACCTCGCCAAGGAACAGGGCGTGCCCCCCTACGTCATCTTCCACGATTCGGTGCTGCGCGAGATGGCGGAGGCGCGCCCGCGCGACGGCTGGGCACTTGGCCGCATCACCGGCATTGGCCAGCGCAAGCTCGACGCCTACGGCGACGCCTTCCTCCAAGTCATCCGCGAGCACGCCTGACAGGCCCGCCACTCTCGCTTGATCGAGAATAACGGCGGCCGATCAAACCCACACAAGGCTCGTGACGATCGCCCCGTCATCTTCTATCGCGCACCGCATGGACATCCGCCGCATCGACGCGCGCATCGCCGTCTCGCCCCAGATCGACCCAGCCGACATCCCCGCGATCAAGGCCGCCGGGTTCACTGCGATCGTCAACAACCGTCCCGACGGCGAGGAAGCCGCGCAGCCCAGCGGCGACGCGATCCGCGCCGCGGCGGAGGACGCCGGGCTCGCCTACACCGCGATCCCTGTCACCCATGCCGGCTTCTCGCACCCGCAGGTCGCTGCGATGATCGACGCGATGGCGCAGGCGAACGGCCCCGTCCTCGCTTATTGCCGCTCGGGCACGCGCTCGTGCAATCTCTGGGCGCTCGCACAAGCCGGGCTCGGCGAGGATCACGACACGCTGGTCGAGCAAGGCGCCGCCGCCGGCTACGACCTGAACGGGCTGCGCCCGCTGATGGACGCGGTCTCGCCGGACCAAAGTAACGGTAGCCGGAGTGGCGGCGAGCAGTGACCGCGCCCGCGTTGAGGCTCGCGTAATGCTCGGGTTCGGCCGCCCCAACCGCCTGCTCCGCTCGCCCGACGAGGTGATCGCCGCGATCGCGGAAACCCCCGTCGCCTTCGCCGCCACCGACGCGCTCGTCTCCAACGACGGTCGCGCGGGGCTGGCGATCGACGCCGCGGGACAGGTGCTCGCCGTCCGCCTTCGCGGCGCACGCCCGCTCGCCTGCCTTGTTCCCTGGACCGCGCTGCGCCAGACGTTCGAGGGCATCGTCATCGACGGCGATCGCCGCTTCGGCACCGTCACGCTCATCGGCATCAGCGCGCTCGACGTCCGTCGCCTCGGCCAACCACAGCCGGAAGAAGTGTAACTTTCCCCGCTCTCCACGCGTTCGCACCCCACACAGGAGAGCAGATCATGGCCAGCACCCCCGATCCCCTACCCGACCACGGCGAGCACGACCCCGACCAGACCGGCGTCACCCCGACCGAGGCCGATCCCGTCGCCCACCCCGAACAGCCGCCGCTCGACGACGACGCCTCCGGCCTCCCCGACAAACCGGCCGAGGACCTCGGCGACTTCGCCTAGGCACCAGGAGAGCGGCGCTTATCCCGCAAGGATCAGCGCCGCCCCGCCCAGGATCGCCGCCACCGCGCCCGCGCGCTGCACCCTCACCCGCTCGCCGAGCGCGAGCACCCCGATCAGCAGCGCCGTCACCATCCCCGTCTCGCGCAGGCCGGCAAGCGGCGCGGTCGGCCCCAGCGCGAACGCCGTCAACGCCGCGCCGTAGGTCACGATCGACAGCGCCCCCGCGACCACGCCTGCGCGCCACTGCGTCCCGACGCTCGCGATGATCCGCCCGCGCGACAGAAGCGCGAACATCGCGGTCACGCCCACGCCCATCGCCACGAACAGCCACACGATATAGCTCGCCGGCGACGGCGCCGCGCGAACCCCGTGCGCGTCAATCACCGTGTAGAGCGCGATCGTGCACCCGGTCAGCAACGACCAGCCAAGCGCCCCGCGTCCCAGATCCCGACCCATGACCAGCAACAGCATCGCCGCGCCGATCAGCGCGATTCCCGCCACCTGCGCCGCGCGCACCGGCTCGCCCAGCAATCCGATCGTGACCACCGCGGTCAGCAGCGGCGCCGTCCCGCGCAGCACCGGATAGGCCGCGCTCAGATCGGCCTGCTCAAACGCGCGGATCAGCGCAAAAAGGTAGATCAGATGCGCCGCCGTGCTCGCCGCCAGCCACCAATACGCACCCACCGGCGGCGCGACGAACGGCAGCACCGGCAGCAGGATCAGCGCGCTCGCGCCGTCGGTCAGCGCACGCGCCGCCATCTTGTCGCGCCCACCCTTGACGATGGCGTTGACAACCGCGTGCACCGATCCCGACACGATCATCAGCACGGCGGCGAGGGTGAAAGGCGTCACGGCATAGCAGCGTGCCACGCGTTCCGCTTCACGTCACCAGCTTGCGCAGGCCCTCGATCGTATCCGCCTCGTGCGCGGGCTTGTCGGTGCGAATGCGCGCGATCCGGGGAAAGCGCATCGCCAGCCCCGATTTGTGCCGCTTCGAATCGTGGATCGAATCGAATGCGATCTCCAGCACCAGCGACCGCTCGACCTCGCGCACCGGCCCGAAGCGGTTGGTGGTATGGTGCCGCACGAACCGGTCGAGCTGGCGCAGTTCCTCGTCGGTGATCCCCTGATACGCCTTGCCCACCGGCAGCAGCTCGCCCTCGCCCGCCGCCCCGCCGGTCCAGCACCCGAACGTATAATCGCTGTAGTAGGACGATCGCCGCCCGTTGCCGCGCTGCGCGTACATCATCACGCAATCGGCGGTCAGCGGATCGCGCTTCCACTTGTACCACAATCCCGCGCGCCGCCCCGCGACATACGGCGCGTCGCGGCGCTTGAGCATCATGCCCTCGATCGCCGCATCGCGCGCGCCCATGCGGATCGCCTCGAGCGCGGTGAAATCCTCCGCCTCCACCACCGCCGACAGGTCGAACCGATCGGGATCGAGCCGCGGCATAAAAGCCTCCAGCCGCGCACGCCGCTCGCTCCAGCCGAGCGCACGCAGGTCCTCCTCGCCGTCGAACAATATGTCGTACAGCCGTACGAACGCAGGGCTTTCCTCCAGCATCTTCGCCGAGACGACCTTGCGCCCCAGCCGCTGCTGCAACGCATTGAAGCTCGCCGCGCCCCCGCCGTCCTCAAGCGTGCCGCCCTGCACGTCGCCTTTCACCATCAACTCGCCGTCGAGCACGCCCGGCGTGCGGAACGCCGCCGCCACGTCGGGGAAAGCGCGCGTCACGTCGTCGCCGGTGCGGCTGTAAAGCCGCGTCTCGCCGTGCCCGGTCGCATCCACGACATGGACCAGCTGGACGCGGATACCATCCCACTTCCACTCCGCGACGTACTCCGACAAATCGACGCGCAGGTCTTCCAGCGGATGCGCCAGCATGAACGGTCGGAACACCGGCACGTCGGCGGGCGTCGGCTGCTCGCCCCTCCCCTCCGCCCAAGCGAACAGCGTCGGATACGGCGCGTCGAGCCCGTGCCACACCTCCTCGACCGCATCGACGTCGAGCCCGAACGCGTCCGCCAGCGCCTGCTTCGCCAGCCGCGATGACACGCCGACACGAAGCGATCCCGTCGCCATCTTGAGCAGCGCGAACCGCTCCTCCGCGTCAAGCCGGTCGAGCATCCCCGCCAGCACCCCGCCTGCGTCCGATCGCGACAGGTGCATCAACCGGTCGACCACCGCCGCCACGCTCAGCGGCTCGGCCTCGACCACGCCCTCGGGCGTCGGCCACAGCAATGCGATCGTCTCCGCGGTATCGCCGACATATTCGCGGCTCATCCGGAACAGCACCGGATCGAACCGTTCCTCGATCAGCGCGCGCAGCAGCGCCGGCTTGACGCCCGGCAGGTCGAGGTCCCCCGTCAGCGCCGCCATCGCCCAGCCGCGATCGGGATCGGGCGTCACCCGCAGGTAATCGCCGATCAGCTTCAACTTGGCGTTGCGCGACCTTGTATAGATCAGCGAGTCGAGAAGCTGCGCGAAGGCGTGCATGCGGGCGTAACGATCGGCACGCGGCGCGGCTCCGCGTTCAAGAGCTCTCCACCTCCGTTAGGTGCGACTCTCCGCCGCGTCTCCAATGCCCGGCACCGCCGCCAACCGCTGCTCGAAATCGGTTGCGATATCGGACAGCGGCACCTCGGACAGCCGGCGGATCAGCAGCGCCTCCGCCTCGCGCAGCGCGCCACCCAGCGACTCGTTGACCGCCTGCTCCACGAGACAGGCGGGCGCCGGGTCCGCCGGGCCGAGCGCGAACACGCGCTGCTCGCCGAGCGCGCGGTACACGTCCAGCATGGTGAGCTGGTCGAGCCCGCGCGTCAGCATCCACCCGCCGCCGTGTCCCTTCGTCGACCGGACGTACCCCGCCTCGCGCAAGCCCGCCATCGTCCTCCGCACCACGACCGGATTGGTCCCCAGCATCACCGCCGCCGCTTCCGACGTCAGCGGACCTTCCATCCGCCCCATGTGGATCAACAGGTGCAGCATTCGCGACAGGCGCGCGTCCATCAGCCCTCATCCCCGATCACGAGCAGTCAGTCATGTAACTTTGCATGTTGCTTATAGCACTCGAAAGCGTCATGTAGCTCCTGATATTACATGAGGACGGTTTGATGTACGACGCAATCGTGATCGGGGGCAGTTTCGCAGGGCTGTCGGCGGCGTTGCAGCTGGCGCGCGCGCGGCAGCACGTGCTGGTGCTCGACGCGGGATCGCCGCGCAACCGTTTCGCCGACGAGGCGCACGGCTTCCTCGGACACGACGGTCGCGCGCCCGCGGCGATCATGCGTGACGCTCGCTGCCAGCTGGAACGCTATCCGACGGCCGAAATCGTCTCGGGTGAGGCGATCGACGCTGCGGCGACCGCGGACGGCTTCACGGTCGCGCTGTCCGGCGGCGGCGAGCGACACGCGCGTCGGCTGATCCTGGCAACCGGCGTCTCGGATCAACTGCCCACGATCCCGGGGCTGAGCGAGCGCTGGGGCGCGACCGTGCTCCACTGCCCTTATTGCCACGGGTACGAGATGCGCGACCTGCCGCTCGGCGTCATCGCCGCGCATCCCATGTCGGCGCATCAGGCCGTCCTGATCCCCGACTGGGGCCCGACCACTTATTTCACGCAAGCGCAGTTCGAACCCGAGCCAGCCGAGCTTCACGCCTTTGCCGCGCGCGGCATCACGGTTGAGCGCACCCCGGTGGTCGAGCTGCTGGGCGACGCACCCGCGCTCGACGGCGTGCGCCTCGCTGACGGACGCGTCGTTACAGTCGCGGCGGTCTTCACCGCGCCGCGCACCAGTCCCTCGACACCGCTCGCCGCGCGGCTTGGCTGCGAGCTCGAGGACGGCCCAACCGGCCCGTTCGTCAAGGTCGACCAATGGGGCGCGACCTCGGTGCCGGGTGTCTGGGCGGCGGGCGATGTCGCGACGCCCATGCACAACGCGACACTCGCCTCGGCCGCCGGGGTACTCGCGGGCATCGGCGCGCATCAGGCGGGGGTTCGCGCAGCAGCCGCGTAGAGCCAGCCACCGAGCGCAAGCACGGCGTAGCGCCGAAGCGCTTGCACCACCGCCCGCCGCCACTACATCCCCGCGCCATGCGTCGTCGCCTGCTGCTCCTTCTCACCGCCGTGATCGTGCTCGGCGCCGCCGCCTTTGCCGCGGGCGTGTGGAACGCGCGCGTCGATCCGGTAGTGCGCACCGCGCGCGTCGGGCTGCGCGACTGGCCCGCCGGCGCCGCTCCGGTCCGCGCGGCGGTGTTGAGCGACATCCACATCGGCAGCATCGCGATGGACGAGGCGCGGCTTTCGCGCATCGTCGCGCAGGTCAACGCACTCCACCCCGACATCGTGCTGATCGCGGGCGATTTAATCAACGGCTACGGTGCGGAGGACGCGCTGAAGGTCGAGGCACCACTCACCGCCGCACTGTCGCGGCTGCGCGCGCCGCTCGGCGTCGTCGCGGTGCCGGGCAACCACGATCACGGCACCAGCATCGCCGCGGTCCGCGCCGCACTGACCCGCGCGGGCGTGACCGTGCTCGCCAACCAGGCGCTGCGGCGCGGACCACTCGCGATCGGCGGGGTCGACGACGATTACAGCCGCGCCGATAATCTGCCGGCCACGATGGCGGGCCTGCGCAGCATTGGCGGGGCAGCGGTCCTGCTCACCCACTCGCCCGATCTGGCGACCAAGCTGCCGGCCGCCGCGCCCTTCATGATCGCCGGGCATACGCATTGCGGGCAGGTCCGGCTGCCCGTCATCGGCCCGCCGATCCTGCCCGTGCGTACCCACAAACGCTATCTCTGCGGCATGATCGACGACCGCGGGCACCAGGTCCTCGTCACCGCCGGGCTCGGCACCAGCGACCTGCCGGTCCGCTGGCGCGCGCCGCCGGACCTGTGGCTGCTGACGCTCGGCCCGGCGCGCTAGCCGCGCGTCAGTCGATCGCCGACTTGACCGCCTTTCCCGTCACCAGCGCGATGATCAGGAAGATCGCGAACAGCGCGATCGCGACAAAGAACAGCACCTTGGCGATGCCGACGAAGGTTCCCGCCAGCCCGCCAAAACCGAGCAGCCCGAGCACCAGCCCGATGACGAGAAACGTGAGTGCGAGCTTTAGCATGAGTAATGCCCCCGATTAGTCAGAAGATGGAAAGTGGAGGCGGCGCTCAGCCCTTGCGGCTCGCCTCGAACAGGAACCACGCGCGCTCCTCGGCCTGGTCGATCCAGTCGTCCGCCAGGCTCGACGTCGCAGTGTCGTTCGCTTCCTCGGCCTTCTCGCGCGCGCGGCGCAGCGCCTCGACCAGCTTGAGGTTGTCCTCGCGCAGTTCGGCCAGCATGTCGTCGGGCGACACGAACTCGCGGTCGTTATCGGCCACCTGCTGGCGCCGGCTGATGTCGCCGATCGAGCGCAGCGTCGTGTTCCCGGTCTTGCGCACGCGCTCCGCGATCGCATCGGTCACGCCAAGGATCTGCGCCGCCTGATCGTCGAGCATCAGATGATAGTCGCGGAAATGCGGGCCCGAGACATGCCAGTGAAAGTTCTTGGTCTTCAGATAGATCGCGAAACAGTCCGCCAGCGCGACGTTCAGCGCGTCGGCCGCGGTCATCGTGTCGTTGCGGGCAAGGTCGGTCGGGGTAGCGAGCTTGGGGTCGATGTCGGCCACGGCGCTGTGTCTCCGTTGATGAGGTGGTTTCGCTTCCACAACGAGCCCGCCGCCGAATGGCTCCCCAACTACACCAAGCCGGTCACAGCAGACGAAGCGCGTTCAACCCGATCACGACCCCCGCGACCAGCAGGATCGCCGCCGCCGCGACGCGCAACGCTTTCAACGGCAGCCTCAGCCACGCCTCTTCCCCCAACGTGATCGCGACGACGTTGACCGCGCTCGCGCCCAACACCGCGCCGACCATGGCCGCCCACGGCAAGGTACTGCGCCCGGCGAGTGCGGCGACGATGAACTGCATTCGGTCGCCGAACGCCATGATGGCCAGCCCCGCGATGCTGGTGAACGCCGCCCCCGTCCGCCACCCCTCCACCGCGTCGGGTCGCTTCATCCGAAACCCGGTCCCCACACCCGCCAGCACCAGCGCCAGCGCCAGCAGCAGCAACCGCGCCTCGGGCGTCAGCAGCGCCGTCACCGCCAGCCCCGCCGCAACACCGATCGCGTAGTTGAGCGTCAGCGCCAGCACCGCGGCCAGCACCACCAGCGCAGGCCGCCTGAACCGATCGGCGAAGATCGCCGCCAGCCACGGCGTCTTGTCGGACATCTGCGTGATCGCGCCCAGCACGATCGCCGCCATCAATGCGTCCACTGCGTCAGCGCGCCCCGGTACGAACCCGGTCGCAGAACACGCGCCTCACGCCGCGAACCGCACCTGGCATGCCGCGGCAAAGGCATCGGAGGCGGCGGCGTCCTGCCGCTCGCTCGATACCGCCTCGCCCAGCATCGACAGCCAGGCATGGACGATCGGACCGTGATCGCCGCGTGCCAGTGCGCGCTCCAGCTGCTGCGCGACCACCAGCGCGGGCAACATGCCGTTCGCGCGCGCGATGCGGCGGATCTGGTCGACCTCGTCCACCAGCCGCGCCGGGCCGCTGCGCCACTCGATCGCCGCGACGCGCCGCGCCAGATCGGCCCTGATCGCGCCCGCGTCGCCCGTTCCCGCCCGCTGCTGCTCCGTGCTCATCTCGGCATCCTCTCCGCCTCTTGCCCGCATCATGCGCGCGCCGCGGTTAACGGCCGGCTAAACCGCGCCACCGGACGCCGGACCAATCGCCCACGGAGATGCCTTGACTTGGGGTCACGAATCCGTCATTCGCCCCACCAGACGCGGCAAGGCAGCCCAGCGGGCACGCCTCGCCGCTTTTTGTTTTCTATTCGCACAGGATACGGTCATGGCAAAGCCGACCACCGTCAAGATTAAGCTCGTCAGCTCGGCCGACACCGGGTTCTTCTACGTGACCAAGAAGAATCCCCGTACCCAGACCGAGAAGCTGTCGTTCCGCAAGTATGACCCGGTCGTGCGCAAGCACGTCGACTTCAAGGAAGCCAAGATCAAGTAATCACGCCGGCGGCCCCGCGCCGCCGCAGGTTACGCCATGATGCAAAACCGCGGTGGAGCGATCCACTGCGGTTTTTGGCGTCTTTAGCCCTCTTCCCAGCGGGAAGAGGAAACAACTAAACCAGCGCCCCCACCGCCTGCATGAACCGCGCAAGGCTGATCGGCTTCGACACATACGCCTCGGCTCCTGCCGCGCGGATACGCTCCTCGTCCTCGCGCCCCGAATAGGCCGTCACCGCCATGACGGGGATGTGCCTCAGCGTCTCGTCCGCCTTCAATTCCAGGATCAGCTCGTACCCGGTGACGTGCGGCATCTGGATGTCCATGATGATCAGGTCGGGCATCACTTCGCGCGCGCGCGCCACTGCCTCGCGTCCGTCGCGCACCGCTTCGGCGGCGAACTCGTGCGCGCGCAGCAGGTCGCAGAACAGCTTCAGGTTCAGTTCGTTGTCCTCGACAACGAGCACCCTTTTCGCCACGTGTTCATTAACCCCCATCGACACACTCAAGAGATAGGCAATGCGCACGCCCCTGACAAATGCGAAGACCGGCGCAATGGGGGACCCTGACGCCGCCGCCGCGCTGGCGTTGTCTGCGCTCGCCTGGGTGCTGTCGGACGACGACCGCGCCGGGCGGTTGCTCACGCTCACCGGCCTCGCCCCCGGCGACCTGCGCGAGCGGCTGGGCGAACCCGCCGTCCTCGCCGCGGTGCTCACCTATCTCGAGAGCTACGAACCCGATCTCGTCGCCTGCGCCGACGACCTCGGCACCCGTCCCGAAACCCTCGTCGCCGCGCGCGCGACGCTGGAGCATGCATGACCCGTCCCCTTCTCATCACCGACTGCGACGAAGTGCTCGTGCACATGGTCCGCCATTTCGCCGACTGGCTCGATCAGGAGCACGAGGTCGACTTCTCCTACAACTCGTGGGAACTCGCCAAGAACATGCGCCGCCGCACCGGTGAGCCGCTGACCCAGCAGGAGATGTGGGATTTTCTCCACGGCTTCTTCCCCGACCAGATGCACCGCCAGACGATCGTGCCCCACGCACGCGAAGCGATCGCTTCGCTGGCTCGTGAAGCCGACGTGGTGATCCTCACCAACCTGCAGGACCAATGCCAGACGCACCGCGTCGAACAGCTCGCCGCCTTCGGCATCCCGCACCGCGTCGTCTGCAACCAGGGCGGCAAAGGCACGCCCGTCGCCGCGCTCGTCGCCGAATACGCACCCAGCGTCGCGGTGTTCGTCGACGATCTGCCCGTCCATCACCAATCGGTCGCCGACCACGCGCCCGATGTCTGGCGGCTCCACATGGTCTCTGAACCGCAACTCGCCGCCGGCATTGCCCCCGCCGCGCACGCGCACGCGCGCATCGACGACTGGCAGCAGGGTCAGGCGTGGATCGCGGCACGCTTCGCCGCCGCCGAGCCTGCGCCGCCGATCGAGGCGCTCGCCACCACTTGACCTCTCGTGTCGCCGCGCCCAATCCGCGAAGCCATGACCGACCAGATCGACCGCAAACTCGCCGACCTCGGGCTCGAACTGCCCCAGGCCGCCGCTCCCGTCGCCTCCTACACGCCGATCGTCGAGGCGGGCGGGCTGCTTCACATCTCGGGCCAGCTTCCGTTCAAGGACGGCCAGATCATCACCGGTCGCCTGGGCGACGACGTCAGCCTTGAGGCGGGTCAGGAGGCCGCGCGCGCCTGCGGGCTGATGCTGGTCGCGCAGATCAAGCAGCACCTCGGCAACCTCGCCCACGTCAAGCGCGTCGTGAAGCTCGGCGTGTTCGTGAATTCCACCCCCGACTTCACCGACCAGCCCAAGGTCGCGAACGGCGCGTCCGACCTGATGACCGCGCTGTTCGGTGACGCCGGCAAGCACGCGCGCTCCGCGGTTGGCGTCGCCGTCCTGCCGCTCGGCGCCGCGGTGGAGGTCGACGCCATCGTCGAGATCGAACGCTCGCTCTGATCCGCTAGGTTCGAGCAGGAGAACAGGAAGGGGCGGTCGCGCACGTAGCGGCCGCCCCTTTTCACATCGTACCCAAGCTCGGCATCGCGTCGCCGCTTGCCCCCCTACCCCTCACCTGCCCGCGCCCCTATCTTGGCGCGCAATGACCGCCATCACCGCACGGATCGCCGACGGCGTCGCCGCCATCCCCGCCGATCAGTGGGACGCCTGCGCCGGATCGGCCAACCCGTTCGTCAGCCACGCCTTCCTCAAGGCACTGGAAGATTCAGGCAGCGTCGGGCAGCGCACCGGCTGGCAACCTATCCCGCTCGTCATCGACGGCGACGACGGCACCCCGATCGCGGTCGCCCCCGCCTATGGCAAAAGCCACAGTCAGGGCGAATACGTCTTCGACCACGCCTGGGCCGACGCGTGGCAACGGGCCGGCGGTGACTATTATCCGAAGCTACAGGTCGCTGCGCCCTTCACGCCCGTCCCCGGCCCGCGCCTGCTGCTGCGTGACCCCGCCGCCGCCCCGTCGCTGATCGCCGCGATCGAGGCCGTCACCCGCCAGCACGAACTCTCCAGCGCGCACGCCACCTTCGTCTCACCCGATCAGCTATCGTTGTTCGAGGCCGCGGGCTGGCTGATCCGCGAGGGCACGCAGTTCCACTGGCAGAACGACGGCTACGCGACCTTCGACGACTTCCTCGCCGCGCTCGCCAGCCGCAAGCGCAAGGCGATCCGCAAGGAGCGCGCAGCGGCCGTAGAGGGCCTGACGATCCGCCACCTGACCGGCAGCGAGATCGGGCGGCGCGAGTGGGACGCGTTCTGGACCTTCTACCAGGACACTGGCAGCCGCAAATGGGGGACGCCGTACCTCAAACGCGCCTTCTTCCCGCTGCTGGGCGAGGCGATGGGCGACCGCGTCCTGCTGATCCTCGCCGAGCGCGACGGCGTGCCGATCGCGGGTGCGCTCAACCTGATCGGCGCCGACGCGCTCTACGGCCGCTACTGGGGCTGCACCGAGGACGTGCCCTTCCTCCATTTCGAGCTGTGTTATTATCAGGCGATCGACGCCGCGATCGCGCGCGGGCTGAAGACGGTCGAGGCGGGCGCGCAGGGCGAGCACAAGCTCGCTCGTGGCTATTCCCCCGTGCCCACCTGGTCGGCGCACTTCATCCCCGATCCCGGTTTCCGCCGCGCCGTGTCCGACTTCCTGGTCCGCGAACGCGCCGCGGTCGAGAGCGACCAGCACTTCCTCGAACAGATGACCCCGTTCAAGCGCGGCTGACCGCGTCCGCTACTTCCCGATCGCCCCGGTCGCGATCAACCGTTCGCGCCGCCGCCGCATGAACTCGACGATATAGTGCGGGATGCCCAGCTCCTCGTCGGTCGCTTGCGGTGCGGGCACCGCGTGATCGATGCGGAACAGCACCGACGAACTCGTCGGCGACTTCCACACCGGCAGCAGTCCGGGCGCAAAGCGCGGGTCGTACTTGGGCGGACGGATCAGCCAGACGTAATCGAACGCGTCACGCGGCAGCCGCCCGATCGCGAAGTTGACCGGGCGCCACCATTCGCCGCGGCAGCGGACCGGCGTCACGATCTGCGTCGGATCGTGCGAATAAGCACCCGCCGCATCATAGCGGACCGTCATCAACTGCCCGCCCGCCATCGACCATTGGTCGTCGGTATAGGCCAGCCGCCGCTCGAGCGCGAGCGCGGGCATGTGCTCCAGCCGGCTCATCCGCCAGTCGTTGTGGCAATTATGCCCGACGAACGATAGCAGCCGCGCACCGACCGGCACGTGGTCGAGCGCGACCAGCTCTTCGTCGTAATCGCGATCGAACATGGCGAAACTCACCGTCGTGCCGGCGATCCGTACCAGGAAGAATGCGAGGCCGACCGCCGCCAGCACGCTCGCGTGGCGGAAGGTCATGCCGGGCTTGGGCCGGATCGCGATCACCGCGATCGCCAGCATGAACGGCGCCAGCCGCATGTCGGCATAGGCTGACCCGAACACGATCCGCGGCAGCGCGATGAACACCGCCAGCATGAACAGCGCCGACAGCCCCAGATGCCTTGAATAAGTGATCCGCGGATCGCGCAGCGCCTTGAACAGCACCAGGTAGATTACCGCGACCGACGCGACGTCAAACCACAGCCATCGATCGCGCAGCGCCATCAGCACCCACATGATCTTGGTGCGCCAATAGAAGAAGTCGGCGGTCTGCCCGGTGACATCCGCGCCCGATCGCCACGCGACCATCAGCACCATCGGCAACGCCAGCGGCACGCAGCCCAGACCTGCGCGCACCCAGCTCTCGACCCAATGCCCCGACTGGCGGTCCTTCCTCAGGTCATGCTGGCGGATCATCTCGGCCGAGAAGGCGAGCACGCCCAGCACGCCCCAACCGAACGTGTGGCAGACCCACAACAGGCACGACAGCGGCACGAACACCGCCGCACGCAGCCGCAATCGGCCCAGCCGCGCCATGCGCAGCCACAGCGCGAACAGGCACAGCGCCAGCCCCATCGACAGCGCGAAGTTCACGAACCCGAACTGGAACGGGTAACCGTAAGCGAGCGGCAGCGCGAACAGCGCGGTCGCGGGGATACGCCCCTGCACCTCGCGCGCGATCCACAACAGCCCCGCGACCGTCAGCGCTGGGATCGCCATCACGATCAGCTTGACCGCGGGCTCCAGCCCGATGATCGGCGCCAGCGGCTCGATCAGCAGGTCGACGCCCAGGTTACCGATCAGCGACCAGCGGAAGGTGTACCAATCCGCCAGCCACGCGTGCGCACCGCGGTCGAGCTGGACGCGGTAGCGCCCCATGTGCCCGGGCAAATCGACGATCGGCGGGATGTCGGGCCAGATCAGCGGCACGCACGCGATCAGCGCCGCCGCGACGACGAACCACCTGGTCTGCCACCAATGAAGCCGCACCCCCGCGTCCATATGCAGCGCCTTACGGGCGACAGGGGTGTGCCCGCAAGGCTGTCGTAACCGGGCGGGCACTCATGACCCGCCCGCGTGCGTCAGCGATCGCCCGATCCCAGCAAACCGCCAGGCGCGATCACCGATCGCGCCGCCCAAGCAAACGCAAGCGAAGCGCGTTCAGCTTGATGAACCCGGCCGCGTCGCGCTGGTCGTACGCGCCCTGATCGTCCTCGAACGTCACGACCTTTTCCGAATACAACGTGTTGGGCGACTTGCGCCCCGTCACCGACGCCAACCCCTTGTACAGCTTCAACCGCACCGTACCCGACACCTTCTCCTGGCTGAGATCAATCGCCGCCTGCAGCATCTCGCGCTCGGGCGAGAACCAGAAGCCGTTGTAGATCAGCTCGGCGTAGCGCGGCATCAACTCGTCCTTCAGATGCGCCGCCCCACGATCGAGCGTGATCGCCTCGATGCCGCGATGCGCCTCAAGGTAGATCGTGCCGCCCGGCGTCTCGTACATCCCGCGGCTCTTCATCCCGACGAAGCGGTTCTCGACCAGATCGAGCCGCCCGATGCCGTGCTTGCGCCCCAGTTCATTGAGCGCCTCCAGCAGCGTCGCCGGGCTCATCCGCTCCCCGTTCAACGCGACGCCGTCGCCGCGCTCGAACTCGATCTCGATCGTCTCCGGCTGATCGGGCGCATCCTCCGGGTTGACCGTGCGCGAGTAGACGTAGTCGGGCACCTCGTCCCACGGATCCTCCAGCACCAGCCCCTCGCTAGAGGTGTGGAGCAGGTTCGCATCGGTCGAGAATGGCGCCTCGCCGCGCTTGTTGTGCGGGATCGGCACCTGCCGGGCCTCGGCCCATTCGATCAGCTTGGTGCGGCTGTTCAGATCCCACTCGCGCCACGGTGCGATCACCTTGATGTCGGGGTCGAGCGCATAGGCCGACAGCTCGAAGCGCACCTGATCGTTGCCCTTCCCGGTCGCGCCGTGCGCCACCGCGTCGGCGCCGGTCTCGCGCGCAATCTCTATCAGTCGCTTGGAGATCAGCGGCCGCGCGATCGAGGTGCCGAGCAGGTACAGCCCCTCGTATTGCGCGTTCGCGCGCATCATCGGGAACACGAAATCGCGCACGAACTCCTCGCGCAGGTCGTCGATGTAGA
>NZ_CAJYVU010000036.1 GCF_913778135.1 uncultured Sphingomonas sp.
ACGGCAACCGCTCGCTGCTGTCGCAGGGCGGGTCGAAGCAGAAGGCCTATGTGACGCAGAGCGGCAACAACAACACCTCGACCGTCAACCAGAACGGCAGCGTCCAATACGCCGAGCTGATGCAGTCGGGGAACAACAACACCTCGTTCATCAGCCAGACCGGCACCCAGACCAACTGGGCGTATGTGACGCAGTCGACCAACGGCAACAATTCGTCGGTGACGCAGAACGGTGCGGGGCTGCTCGCGGTCGTTCGCCAGTAACACCTCCCAGCCGGGCGGCGTTCGCGTCGCCCGGTACTTTCAAGGGTTTTCCATGACCGTTCGCGCGCTCCTCGCCGTCACCTGCCTCCTCATCGCGGCACCCGCCGCAGCGCAGGACGGCATCCACAGCGATGCCTTCGTCGACCAAATTGGCGCGATCCAGTCGGCCGTAGTGGTGCAGTCGGGCGCGGCGAGCGCGGAGATACGCCAGGACGGCAAGTTCCAGCGCGCACGGGTGAAGCAGACCGCGGGGCCGGCGGGTCAGATCAAGCTGACGCTCGACATGCGCGGGATCGGCAACGACGCGGTGGTGACGCAATCGGGCGTCGCGGTCGCGGGCGTGCAGATGGCAGGCGTCGGCAACCAGGCGTTCCTCACCCAGCGTGGCGGGATCGGCGCCGACGCCAACGTCATCGCCCTTTTGCAGAGCGGGACGCGCAATTACGCCAGCCTGACGCAGAACGGGTCGGGCAACGCGATCGACTTGGCCCAGCACAACAGCGACAACAGCGCGACGATCACGCAGAACGGCAATAATCTCGGTATCAAGATGGTGCAGGATGGCGGCGCCAAGGCGGTCGTCGTGCAGACCGGCAAGTGACGCACGTGCGTCGATCTGTCGACATGTCGCGTGTTATACACGGCTGCGTCGTGGCGTGTGCCGTGTCGACGCTTGCGGGTAGCGCCATCGCGCAGGGTTTGCGCCAGGCCCCTACCCCGCCCCCTCGCGCATTGCCGCAGGTCGAGCAGATCGCACCCGCACTCCCTGCCCCCGTGCTAACCGAAACCGAGCAGCCGCAGACGGGCGACGATGCCGCGGTCGCGCAACTGCCCCCCGAGCCGCGCGCAGTGCGCCAGCCGCGCCCCTTACCCAAATCTCCCGCCCCGGTCGGCTCGGTCGATGTCGAGCGCGCCTATGTCACCGTGTTCGGCGCGAACGACGCGCGGCCGGCGCCGAATACGCCGCCCGTGCTCGATCCGGCGACGCAGGGCTATCTCGCGGCACGGATCGCGGCTGCGGCGGGTGCGACGGTAAGCGACGCGCATCCTGACACTGTGCCGGCCACGACGCCGCTGCCCAAGGCTCCCAAGCCATGATCCTGCCCCCCGAACCGCCCGCCGTGCAGGCACCCGCCGCGCAACCGGTCCGCGCGATCGTCACACGTGCGGGCGACGGCGTCCACGTCGTGCTGATCGGCGAGAGCACGCGTGCCGTCCGCGTCGACTATACGCTGACCGCCGGGTCTAGCGGCAACCGCGCGACGCAGGGCGGCGCGGCGCGGCTGGAGCCGGGGCGGCGCGCGACCCTGCTCGACCTGACGCAGCACGGCAGCGGCGACTGGTCGGGGGTCCTCGAGGTACGCATCGACGGGCGCGCGGCGTATCGGCTGGTACTCAGCGCACCCAACTGAAGGCGCACACGGATAGAGACGGCGTTCCGCTCGTTCTGCCTCGCAACTGACCAGTGCGAGGACGTTCGACCATGACGATCAAGGCCATCGGCTATGCCGCATCCGGCAAACACGCCAAGCTGAAGCCGATGCAGCTCGAGCGGCAGGATCCGCTGCCCAACGAGGTGCAGATCGCGGTGCTCTATTGCGGCGTGTGCCATTCCGACATCCACCAGTGCGAGAACGACTGGGGGAACACCGTCTATCCGTGCATGCCCGGGCACGAGGTGATCGGGCGCGTCGTGAACAAGGGTTCGCTGGTGACGAAACACGCGATCGGCGATCTGGTCGGCGTCGGCTGCATGATCGACAGCTGCCACGAATGCGCGCTGTGCCTCGCCGGCGACGAGCAGTATTGCGAGGGGCCGAACAGCTGGCTCGCGACCTACAACGGTCCGATGAAGCCCGCCAAACAGGCCAAGACGGGCGAGAACATGTACGGCCGCGACAACACCTTCGGTGGCTACTCGGACCAGATCGTCGTGCGCGAGGATTTCGTGCTCAAGATACCCGCGAGCCTGCCGATCGAGGCCGCGGCGCCGATCCTGTGTGCGGGCGTCACCACCTATTCGCCGATGAAGCATTGGGGCGTGAAGGCGGGCAGCAAGGTCGGCGTTGTCGGCTTTGGTGGACTGGGCGACATGGGCGTAAAGATCGCGCGCGCGATGGGCGCGGAGGTGACCGTGTTCACGCGCGACAAGGACAAGGTCGCCGAGGCCCACCGGCTCGGCGCAAAGAGCATCGTCGAGGGTGACACGAAGGCGTACGAGGCGATCGAGGGCCACTTCGACTTCATCATTTCGACCGTGCCTGAGAAGCACGAGGTCGACCCGTTCATTCCGCTGCTGCGCCACGATGGCGCGTTCGTCGCGGTGGGGGCGCTCGCCCCGATGCCGGGGTGGAACCACATGAACGTGGTAATGGGCCGCAAGACGATCGCGGGCTCGCTGATCGGATCGATCGCGGAAACGCAGGAGGTGCTCGACTTCTGCGCGCAGCATCACATCGCCCCCGACATCCAGCTGATCCCGATCCAGGAGATTAACGAGGCGTACAAATACGTGAAATCGGGCGACGTCCGCTTCCGCTACGTCATCGACGCGGCGAGCCTAGCGCAGGACAAGGCGGCCTGAGCACGCCCGTGCGCCAATTTACCCTGCCCGACGGCACCCACGTTCCCGCGCTCGGGCAGGGAACGTGGAACATGGCTGAGCGCGCCGACGCAAGACCTGAGGAGATCGCGGCGCTGCGCGACGGTGTCGAGCGCGGGCTGACGCTGATCGACACTGCCGAAATGTACGCTGATGGCCGCAGCGAGGAACTGGTCGGCCAGGCGATCACGGGATTACGCGACCGCGTGTTCCTCGTCACCAAGGCGTATCCGCACCATGCCGGGCGCGACACGCTGCCACGCGCGTGCGAGGCGAGCCTCAGGCGGCTCGGCACGGATACGGTCGACTTCTACCTGCTCCACTGGCGCGGGAGCGTGCCCCTGGCTGAGACGGTTGATGCGATGGAGGCGCTGGTCGCGCGCGGGCTGATCGCGCGCTGGGGAGTGAGCAACCTCGACACCGACGACATGGAAGAACTCGTCGCAGCCGGTGGTGCGAACTGCGCGACCGACCAGATCCTCTACAATCTTTCGCGCCGCGCGCCCGAGCACGACCTGATTCCTTGGCTAAACGAGCGGCACATGCCCGTCATGGCCTACAGCCCGGTCGAGCAGGGCCGGTTGCTCAGCCACCCTACGTTGAACGCGGTCGCGGAGGCGCGCGGTGCGACACCGGCGCAGGTCGCACTCGCCTGGCTCCTGACCCGCGACAATGTGATCGCGATCCCCAAGGCAGGCACGCGAGCGCACGTCGCGGAGAACGCGGCCGCAGCCGGACTTGTGCTGAGCGCGGACGACCTTGCCGCGCTCGACCGCGCCTTTCCGCGCGCCGCCCCTCGCCCACTCGACACGCTCTAACGAAGGACCAAGACCATGCAGAAACGCAAGCTCGGCCGCCAGGGTCTCGAAGTCTCCGCGCTCGGGCTCGGGTGTATGGGAATGTCCGACTTCTACGCCGGGCGCGACGAGGCCGAGTCCGTCGCCACGATCAACCACGCGCTCGATCGCGGGGTCACCTTTCTCGATACCGCCGACATGTACGGCGTCGGTGCGAACGAGGAGCTGGTCGGGCGCGTCGTACGCGATCGCCGCGAATGGGTGGTGGTCGCGACCAAGTTCGGCAACGTCCGTGGCGCAGACGGCAGCTTCCAGGGGATTAACGGCCGTCCTGAGTACGTCCGCCAAGCCTGCGACGCCAGCCTGAAGCGCACCGGGCTCGACTTCATCGACCTCTACTACCAGCACCGCGTCGATCCCGAGGTGCCGATCGAGGAAACGGTCGGCGCGATGGCCGAGCTCGTGCAGGCGGGCAAGGTCAAGTATCTCGGCCTGTCGGAGGCCGCGCCCGCCACGATCCGCCGCGCGCACGCCGTCCACCCGATCACCGCGCTGCAGACCGAATATTCGCTGTGGACGCGCGATCCGGAAAGCGAAATCCTGCCGGTGTGCCGCGAACTCGGGATCGGCTTCGTCCCCTACAGCCCACTCGGTCGCGGGTTCCTGACAGGGCAGTTCAAGTCGCCCGACGACCTGCCTGAGGACGACTACCGCCGCAACTCGCCGCGCTTTCAGGGCGAAGCGTTCCAGCGCAACCTCGACCTCGTGCGCGAGATCGAGGAGATGGCAGCGGCGAAGAGCTGCACGCCCGCGCAGCTCGCGCTCGCCTGGGTGCTGGCACAGGGCGACGAAATCGTGCCGATCCCAGGAACCAAGCGGCGCAAGTACCTCGACGATAATCTTGGCGCACTCGACGTGACGTTGAGTGACGCCGATCTCAAGCGGATCGACGAGGTGTTGCCTCCCGGCGCGGCGAGTGGCGAGCGATATCCCTCGATGGCGACGATCGACCGGTGAGCGCCCCCACATTCGCCGCGATCGCGCCCGGTCACCTCGCGGTGGTGACGGGCGCGGCGAGTGGGATCGGGCTCGCCGCGGCGCGCGCGCTCGCGCAACGCGGCATGCGCGTTGCGCTGGCCGACCGCGCCGGCGATGCGCTCAACGCAGCCGCGCGCGTAATCGAAGGCGCGACCGCGCACGCGCTTGACGTCGCCGACCCCGATGCCTTGGTCTCGCTGGCGGAGGAACTGGGCGAGACCCCTGCCCTCCTCATGAACAATGCCGCGATCGGTGCAGGCGGCGACGTGCTCGCGGGTGTGGCGGCGTGGCGCCGTCTGATCGACGTCAATCTGATGGGCGTGCTCCACGGCGTCGCCGCCTTCGCGCCCGCGATGATCGCTGGTGCCGAGCCGGCGATGATTGTCAACACCGGCTCGAAACAGGGCATCACCCAGCCGCCCGGCAACACCGCCTACAACGTCAGCAAGGCAGGCGTGAAGGCGCTGACCGAGGGGCTGGCACACACGTTGCGCAAAGCAACCGGCGAGCGCGTGACCGCGCACCTGCTGATCCCCGGCTACACCTACACCGGGATGACTGCACGCGGGGTAGACAAGCCCGAGGCGGCGTGGAGCGCGGAGCAGGTCGTCAACTACATGTTCGCCGGACTGGAGGCGGGCGACTTCTACCTGTTGTGCCCCGACAACGAGACGACGCGCGAACAGGATGCCAAGCGGATCGCCTGGACGGCGGGTGACGTCACCGAGAACCGCCCCGCCCTTTCGCGCTGGCATCCGGAATGGAAGGATGCCTTCGCGCGCTACATGGCGGAGTAAGAATGTGTGCGTGTCGTGCTGTCGACACGCACACACCCCCGCGTGCAACTAGCTTACGTGTTCGTCTCGGGTGTGCGTCGATAGCGTCGCTATGTATCAACGTGCCGCGAGCACCGAGCGCCACGCCGCCAGCTGTCCCGACGAGGCATCACGCCGAACCGCGGCGGGCTTGCCGCGCCGCAGCCGCGCACGGTCGCGCTCGGGCGGGTCGACCAGCTGCACATGCACTGCCGCACGCCCCGCCTGCTGGACCCCGAGCAACCGCGCCGCGCCGCGCGACAGGTCGATGACGCGCGTGGACGAGAACGGCCCGCGATCGTTGACGCGCACCAGAATCGTCCGTCCGGTACCAAGCGCGGTGACCTCAATGTAACTCGGCAACGGCAAGGTTGTATGCGCTCCGCTCACCCAGCGCGCCCGGTACCGCTCGCCGTTCGCGGTGCGGTTGCCTGACTCGGACCCGTACCAGCTAGCGTATCCTACCGCCTCATAACTCGGCACAGCCGCAGGTACGTAGGTCACCCCCGCGCACGCTGTACGGCCGCCCGATCTTCACCGGCCAGTCGCTCACCCGTGCGCCGGTGCATCCGGCGAGCGTGAATGGTAGGGCGAGCAGGAGAAGACGCAGGAGCATCGGGACAATCTAGCACATCACTGCGCGTCCTCGACCGCATTGAGGATCGCGCGGCCATAGGCGGTTTTCTTGTAGCGCTCACCCGCTGCACGGGCGTCGTCGACACTGATCCAACCGCGCTCGAACGCGATCTCTTCGAGGCAGGCGATCTGAATGCCCTGACGGTTCTGCAGCGTGCGGACGAACTCGGATGCTTCGAGCAGACTGTCGTGCGTGCCGGTGTCGAGCCAAGCATAACCTCGCCCCATCTGCTCGACATGCAGATCTCCCGCCTTCAGATAACGGCGGATGAGATCAGTGATCTCGAGTTCGCCGCGTGGTCCCGGCTTCAGGGTGCGCGCGAACTCGATGACACGCTGGTCGAAAAAATAGAGCCCTGTCACCGCAAAGTTCGACTTCGGCTGTGCGGGTTTCTCCTCCAGGCTTACGACACAGCCGGTATCGTCAAACTCGACCACGCCGTACCGCTCCGGGTCATCAACGCGATAAGCGAAGATCGACGCACCGTGCGAGCGCGAGGCGGCGCGCCCGAGCAGCTCGATCAATCGCGCGCCAAAGAAGATGTTATCGCCCAGTACCAGCGCAACATCGTCGTCGCCGATGAAGTCGGCGCCGATCGTGAACGCTTGTGCCAGACCATCGGGGCTCCGCTGCTCGGCATAGGCGATCGAGATGCCGAAGGCGGAGCCGTCATCGAATAAGCGACGGTAATTGTCGAGATATTCGGGGCTCGAGATGATCAGCACATCGCGGATGCCGGCGAGCATCAGCACCGACAGCGGGTAATAGATCATTGGCTTGTCGTAGACAGGCAACAGCTGTTTGTTCACTGCCAGCGTTGCCGGGTGGAGCCGCGTGCCCGAGCCGCCTGCCAGAATGATGCCCTTCACTTCACGTCTCCGATCAATTCGTCGAGGATGTCGCCGAGTGCGTCTTGCCAGGGGCGGGGCTGGATGCCGTAGGCCGCACCAATCGCCTTGTGGCTGAGCAGCGAGTTGGCCGGGCGTTTCGCCGGCGTAGGGTATTCGGCGGTGGTAATCCTGGTGACCTCGGCCGACGCACCGCCGCGTTTTGCGGACTGGCGGAAGATCTCCCGCGCGAAACCCGCCCAGGTGATCTTGCCGGCGTTGGAGAAGTGGAACGTGCCGGTCGGCGCGTCCGCGTCAGCGATCAGCCGGAGCGTGATCGTCTGGAGCGCCTGCGCCAGATCGGCCGCGCCCGTCGGCGAGCCGCGCTGGTCGTCGGCGACCCGTACGCTCGGGTTGGTCGCGGCGACGCGGAGCATCGTCTTTACAAAATTGTTGCTGTGCGCCGACACCACCCAAGCGGTACGCACGATCACGTGACGCGCACCCGAGGTGCGAACCGCCAGCTCGCCGCCAAGCTTCGACGCGCCGTAGACGCCCAAAGGTGCGACCGCGTCGTCGACTTCCCACGCGCCCGTCTTGTCGCCGGCGAAGACGTAATCGGTCGATACCTGGACGAGCGGAATGTTGGCGTCCGCGCACGCCTTGCCGAACGCCGCGGGTGCCATCGCGTTGACAGCCCAGGCGGTGACGAGGTCGCTCTCGGCCTTGTCGACCGCGGTATAGGCCGCACCGTTGATCACGGCCGCGAACCGTTGCCCGTTATGTCCGACCGCGACGTATTGCCCGATCGCAGCGGCGTCGGTCAGGTCGAGGTCGGCGACGCCGATCGCCACCACCTGCACCCCCGCGGGCCAGGTGAGCCGCTGGAGCTCGGTGCCGAGTTGGCCGTTGGCACCTGTGACGAGGATTACCCCTCTCGCCGTGTCGCTATGTCGGTTCATCGACGTGTCGACATTACTCAAGCCGCTACCCCACGGCGCGTGGACGCCTTGGCCGCAACCAGCGGACGCCACCAATCCTCGTTGGCGAGATACCATTCAACCGTCTTGCGGATGCCGCTCTCGAACGTCTCCTGCGGGTACCAGCCGAGTTCGTCGCCGATGCGGGCCGCGTCGATCGCATAGCGCTTGTCGTGGCCGGGGCGGTCGGCGACCTCGCTCATCTGCTCGGCGTAAGGCTTGCCGTCGGCGCGGGGACGCAGCTCGTCGAGGATCTCGCAGAGCGTGCGCACGACCTTGATATTCTGCCGCTCGTTGTGCCCGCCGATATTATAGGTGCGCCCAACCTCACCGCGCTCGAACACCGCCTGCAACGCGCGAACGTGATCCTCGACGAACAGCCAGTCGCGCACCTGGTCACCCTTGCCGTAGATCGGCAGCCGCTCGCCATCCAGCGCCTTGGCGATCATCAGCGGGATCAGCTTTTCGGGGAAGTGGTACGGCCCGTAATTGTTCGAGCAATTGGTAATGAGCACCGGCAGCCCGAAGGTGTGGCCCCAGGCGCTCACCAGATGGTCCGAACCCGCCTTTGACGCCGAATAGGGCGAGCGCGGATCGTAGGGAGTGTCCTCGGTGAATAGGCCGGTATCGCCCAGCGCTCCGTAGACCTCGTCGGTCGAGATATGGTGGAAGCGGAATGCGGCCTTTGCCTCCTCGTCCAGCCCCAGCCAGTAGGCGCGCGCCTCGGCGAGCATCGTGTAGGTGCCGACGACGTTGGTCTGAACGAACGCGCTGGGTCCGTCGATCGAGCGGTCGACGTGGCTCTCGGCCGCCAGATGCGTGATGACGTCCGGCTTGAACTCCGTAATTGCCGCGCGGACGGCGTCGGCGTCGCAGATGTCGCCCTGCACGAAGCGGTAGCGGTTCGAGTCCGCGACGCGCTCGACAGTCGACAGCGTGCCGGCGTAAGTCAGCTTGTCGAAGTTGAGCACTTCGTGATCGGTGTGCTCGATCAGATGACGGACGAGCGCCGAGCCGATGAAGCCGGCCCCGCCAGTGATGAAGATACGCATGACATGCCTTCAGGAAAGTGGCGTGAGCGGGCCTCCCTGATAATAGAGAGGACTGTCGAAGTTGCTAAAGAGCGGCAACGTCCTGTCCTTTGCCGAGAGGATCGGTGCTTGGCCCGTCTGAAGCGGCCAAGCAATGCCGACACTGTCCCAGCGGATGCCACCGTCGTGATCGGGCGCGTAGGTGTCAGAGCATTTGTATATGACCTCGCACTCGGACTCGAGCGTTACAAAACCGTGCGCGAAGCCGATAGGGATGAACAGCTGATGCCCGTTTGCTGCGCTGAGCTCGGACCCGACCCACTGTCCGTAGGTCGGCGAGCCGCGCCGTATGTCGACCGCTACATCGAAGATGCATCCACGCACGCAGCGCACCAGCTTGGCCTGACTCCGTGGGGGAGCTTGGAAGTGCAACCCGCGCAAGGTGAAGGCAGACACGGAGAGGACATGATTGTCCTGCAAGAAGCGGCAATCGATGCCCAAGGCCGCGAACGCCGGGTCCGAGTAGGTTTCGGTCAACCAGCCACGTTCGTCGACGTGGCGTTTGGGAACGATCCGCCGCACCGTATTCGCTGTCATGCATGCCTTCCTGGCGTGAGCGTACACCCGATTGTGCCCGTCCAAGACTTTTCACACGAGCCGCGATAGAACGACCGAATGTCGTTCGGGACCGCCTCTCACATTTCCTACTCGAAAGCACGAATTTGCAGCGTGTCTGCGGGTGCAGCGCCTCGGTACACGTGGTCTTCCGCGTCAAAGTTCGTGCTTTCGAGTAGGAAATATCCCGCATGACCCAAGTGCCCGCCAAGCCCGCCTCCCCTGCCCGCAACACTCCGGCGTCACGCAAGCGTGACGGCAAGGCGCTGTCACAACGCGACCTGTTCCAGCTCGACAGCCCCCTGTACGGCGAGATCCGCGGCGAGCGGTCGCTGATGGCGTTTCCGTTCTTCGCGCTCAGCAAGAACGCGTGGATGAAGCCGCTCAGCTACGAGCACGCGACCGTTTCGATCGAGGTGCGGCCGTCCGCCAACGGCGTTGCGACGATCTATGACAAGGAGATTGTGCTCTACATCGCCAGCCTGATGGCGGCAAAGCTGGAGGCGGGCGAGGACGTCGCGCAGGATTTTATCTTCACCGCGCACGACCTGTTCTCGGTCACCGGCTCGAACCACTCGGCGCGCTCGTACCAGCGTCTTTCAGAGGCGCTCGAGCGGCTGCAGGGTACGCAGATCAAGACCAATATCGAGGCGGGCGGCGAAGGGGAGGAGGGCTTCTTCTCGTGGCTGTCCGAGGCGCGGCTGCATTATTCCAAGACCAAGACGGGGGAACGGCGGTTGAAGGCAGTCAAGGTACGACTGTGCGATTGGCTGTTCCGCGCGATCCTGCGCGACCGACAGGTACTCAACTACGCCGCGACCTATTTCCAGCTCGGGCCAATCGAGCGGCGCATCTACGAGGTCGCGCGCTCGACCTGCGAGGACGGGCGGATGGAGATCGATCTCGCGACCTTCCGACTCCAGATCGGCTATCAGAACCCGCTGTCGAACTTTCGCGCCGCGATCCGGCAGATCGCGGGATCGGATGCGATCCCCGATTACGCGATCGAGCTGGTCGAGGACGAAGCCCCTGCCCCGGCGGGCGACGGTGATGCCGAACCGGCGCGCCGAGGGCGCCGCGCGACGCCTGCGCGGGTTATCATCTACTACCGCCCCGATCCGGTCGCCGAACTCGGCGAATCGGCCGACTTGGCGCCGACCGAATCGGGTGAGTGACGCGCGGCAATAACGTGGGTTAATTCTACTCAATAGCACGAAGATCGCGGCTATTTCTTACTCGATAGCACGAACTTTTCCTGTGTTATTCTACTCGAAAGCACGAATAGGGACCGACAGAAGTAAGAAAATCACGCGAGTTTCTGCATTTCCTACTCGAAAGCACGAACCGTAGCCGCTTCCTTTATTGGATTTTTCTTGCGACATCGTGAGGGAGATCGGCCGCATGGCCGGATGTTGCGTAAAGGAAGCGGTCGTGACCACATAAAGGAAAGCCCGGCACGAAGGCCGGGCATCCCAAGGTTTGATGGAACGACGTCGCCAAACGTCGAACCGGGGTACACGAGAACAATCCCTACCCCGTCCACATACCGCTGAAACCTGTCCGTTTCAAGGATGCGCGTTTCGCGCCACGCCCTTTTTTTGCCTTGGTCCCGACCCCTGATGAGGGGATGGAAGATGACGGCCTATACGCTCAGCGAGGCGGGCGCATTGGCGCTTGCGCGGATCGGGCGCCGCGCAGGGGCACTACCCTCGCATGGCGAGACGACGCCGCGCCCGGTGCTGCGCGGCAGCCGCGAGGCGGGCACGTTCGAGCACGCGTTCTTCACTCCGCCAGCAAAGGGCGAGACCGACCATCTGCTGCGCGTCGCACGGCGCGCACTCGACGCCGGGCGGATGCTGCGCCGCGCGGCTCGTCGCGGCGAGCGGGTGCTCAGCGCGTCCGAACGACTGGTTGCGCAATTGAGCGCGGGCGCAGTGCGCGTGCTGGAGGAACTGCTCGCGCTCTCGCGGCTCAACCGGGGACGCGTCTACCCCAGCTACGATCATCTCGCGCGCGTCACCGGGCTCGGCCGCGCGACGGTCGCGCGCGGGCTGCGGCTGCTCGAGGAGATCGGCTTCCTCGTCCGCCAGCGCCGCTTCGCGCGCCTGCATACCGAAGGCGCGGGGCCGCAGATCGCGCAGACCTCCAACGCTTATCGCCTGACGCTGCCGCGCGGGATCGCCGCGCATCTGCCGCGGTGGATGCGACCCGCCTCCCTGCCCGACGACGAGGCGCAGCGGCTGGCAACACGCGATGCCGAGCAACAGGTCATGCGGCAGTCGCTCAGCTGCCGCGAACTAGCGCTTGCGACGCTTGACGGGCCGCTCGGGCGGATGCTTGCAAAACTCGGTGCCGGGATCGACGCGCGCGAGGCCGCTGCACGGTTGCCGAGCGCGAGTCTCACGCTGATCCGTAATCCCTCACTCAATCATCTATCTTCTAAAGAAATTGGCGATGGAATGCGGACAATCCAACCTCGAGCAATCCAGACGTGGTAAGAAACGTCGTCATCTCGATCCGCAAACGCCAACTCGTCAGGTAGATGTAGATTGGTGTGTTCGTGGGTAAGAGCTTCACAGGCGGTGCGTTCACTGCTGATGGTGCACATTATTGCGATGAAACCGACCAAACTGGCGACGAGAAGGCTCGACGTTTCGCTGCAATGCAGCTAAAGAAGCAGGCTCGTACACACGGGAGTTCAATCATGTTCGCCAAGTATTTCGCGGCTGCGGCCGCTTCCGCGCTCGTCGTCGCTCCGGTTGCGGCAGCGCCTGCCAACCCCGCTTCGTCGCTGTCGGTCAGCAAGTCGGTTCGCGCTTCGACCGCGTCGTCGAAGAAGAACGAGCTGGCTGGGGGCGGTGTGATCATCGCGATCGTCGCTGCTGCGGCCGTCATCGCCGGCATCGTCATCATCGCTGACGATGACAACAACTCGGACAGCAACTGAGCTGATCCCCTGCCCCGCCGTTCGTGGTGGGGCAGGATTTCCGCGCCGGCTCAACCTGGCGCGCGTAACACAACCTTCGCACGACGCCGCGGCCGGCGTGGTCGCCAGACGAAATGCGTCGCGACGCCGAAGTTGAACACCGAACTCATCAGCGCCCCCGCAATCCCAGCGAGCGGCCAGCTTCCCATCTCACGCAGCGTCAGATTGGCCACCGAGATGTTGGCGAGCGCACCCAGGCTGCACACTGTGCTGAACACCAGATAGCCGACGACGAACCGCCACCCGCGCAACCGCGCCGAGCGGTAGGTGATCGCGTTGTTGAGCACATAATTGAACGCCATCGCGCATAGCGTCGCGATCCCCTGCGCACGCAGGAACGTAACCCCCTGCCCTACGGCCAGGTCGAGCACGACGAGGTGACATGCCAGCCCCAGCCCGCCGATGGCGCAGAACAGCACGAAGCGCGGCGGGATCAATCCGCGAGTCAGCTTGTCGATCAGGAGGAAGGCGTATTCGAGCAGCACGACGACGTCGAGCTTGCTGGTGCCGGCATGGCGCTCGCGAAAGACATAGCCGACCTCGGCAACATTCAACGGCGTGGGCGACGCAGTCAGGATGTCGAGCAGGATCTTATAGCCCTGCTGCGACAGGTCGTAGATCGTCGCCTCGACCACCGAGCGGCGCACCGCGAAGAACCCGCTCATCGGGTCGCTGACGCGGACGCCGGCAAGGCGATGCGCGATCCAGGTGGCAACGCGGCTCATCCGCTGGCGACGCTGATCCCACTCCCCTACCCCGCCGCCCTCAACGTGCCGGCTGCCGATAACAAGATCGACGTCGGTCGTCCGGAGCAGCTCGAGCATGACCGGCAGCCGTGTCTCGTCGTGCTGCAGGTCGGCGTCGATCACCGCGACCAGCTCGCTTTGTGCCGCGAGCACGCCTTCGACCACCGCCGAGGCGAGCCCGCGGCGTCCAACACGCCGGATGCAGCGGATCGGTGCCCCTTCCCCTGCCAGCGTGGCGATCTCGCCCGCGGTGCCGTCAGGGCTGTCATCGTCGACGACGATCAGCTCCCACGCGACCTCCCCCATCGCGCGCGTGATCGCAACGGTCAGCGGGCGGATGTTCCCGCGCTCGTTGTATGCGGGCGCGACTATCGACAGCGCGGGAACGTCGCGTCGATGTGTGAAGGAACGTGCCGGTACCACGCTCCGGCTGCTGAGTTCCTCAGCTTTCATTACACCAAACATCAACGGTTCGAACCGACACGAACACATGTCGACAATCATGCATGCCGACTTTGTGACAGGTCGTAGGTTGCTGCGTCATGTTGCCGGCCGGCTTTGCTGCGCTCGATTTCGGCCAGGTGCCGGCGACGTGATGAACGGTCACTGCCCGCCGACGTCAGGATCGATCGGCTGCTGCGGTGCGGCTCTTGTCGTCCGTGGTTGTAGCCTGGAACGCCGCTGTTGGATTGGCGGAAGCCTCCGGGCGGTAACGCTCGATACGAAGGCTCAAACGATTGTCAAGCCGGCTGGATATACGATTGTTGATCCGCGCCGGGTTGATGCTCGCGGGCAGTCCCTTGGCGTTGAGGCGTGCACCATAAGCGGTTGCGGTATCACGCACCGACCGCGTCTGCGCGAGCACCGCTACGGGGCCGAGCAGCGCTACACCGGAGAGGGCCAGCGCGACGAAGTGGAATGGACTTAGATCGAAACGCATGCCTGCGTGATAGTCGCTTTTGGTGCGGGCGTCACCACAGCGGACCTGGCACCTTGTTGGCACCACTTCCACAACACGACAGGTCGAGGTGTCGACAAGTTAACTTACACCAATAAGAAACCACCCTGCCCCCCACCTCGAACGCAATGCCGGCGGGCTGGTGTCGGGAAGCAGACCGTTGGGAAAGTCGCTCGCGTCGCGACCGACCACCGCCGCGATACAGCGTTGCGCGGCGATCGTCGCACGCTCGGCTGGCATCGCACCAGCGGTAAGACCCAGCCGCACCTCCCCGAGATCAAGCAATTTAGCCAGCCCGGCGTTGCGAAAGGCAGCTTCGATGTCAGACCGCGCCGTTGTCGGGGCGGGGCTGGTGAACACCACCGGCACCTCCAGTGTCTGAAACGCGTCGAGCCATTGCTGTGCCTCGCGATCGAACCGCCAGCGTCCGCCGTCCTGCGTCATCGCGGTTTCAAGCCGGACTAGCACCGCGCGAGGGCCGGTGCATGGGACCCATGCAGGTGCCTCACTAGTGCTGCCGCGTGCCAGCAGCGCGCTGTCATCGAGCGAGCCGGGCAGGCCGGCGACGTAGCGGCCGACATCGGTCCAGCGCGCTCGCTGCGTCATCGCGAGATTGGCAACGGGCGCGGTTGGCGTTGCGTAGGGGGAGGGGAGTGCACCCGTATAAGCAACACCGGGACGCATCGCGCTCAGGTCGGCTGGAAGTGGGGCAGCGGGAGGTTGGGTTTGGGTACTCAAGGCCTGAGCGGCAGAAGAGCGGGCGCTATCTGGCGGGGGCAGGGCGGTCGCGGTAGTGATCCGCACCGTGCCTGATCGGGGAAGAGCGGCCGTCGAACTTGCAAGTACCCGCCCTTGCAGCTCGCCACTTGCCTGCTTCCGGGCACGCGTCGTCGCGGCGTAATCGCCGGCCTTCTTCGCCGCGACGCCACCCGCAATGGCGGGGATTGCGGCAACGGCAACGCAAGCTGAAAGGCCAGTCGTTACCAGTCCCAGCAGCGCAACTCGTCCGGTCCATCCGCTCAGCGTCATCACTACCTCTCCTCGCGGGCGCTTGTGCGCTGTGCATCAGCGCATCGCAATGCGCAGGACACAAACATGTTGCCATGTCTACACCACGACAGGTAGGAACGCACCCATGCCGACAATTGCGATTATCAGCCAGAAGGGCGGGGCGGGCAAGACGACGCTCGCGCTCCACCTCGCCGCCGTGGCGCAGGAAGCGGGCGCGGTGTCGCTCGTCATCGACACCGACCCGCAGGCGACCGCCAGCCAATGGGCCGCCTGGCGCGGCGACCGCGCGCCCGAGGTGATCGACAGCCCACCGCCCAGGCTCGCTGCCAAAGTCGAGGCCGCGCGCGGACAGGGGGCCGAGGTGATCGTGATCGACACGCCCCCGCATGCCGACAGCGCCGCGCGCGCGGCAGTCGAGCTCGCCGACCTCGTGCTGATCCCGTGCCGCCCCTCCGCCTTCGACCTGTCAGCGATCCAGACCACGGCCAAGCTGGTGCAGCTGCTGCGCAAGCCCGCGTTCGTCGTCTTCACCGCCGGCAGCCCCAACGCGCCGCGCGTCTACGAGGAGGCCGGCGAGCTGGTCGAAGGCTACGGCACGCCGCCTTGCCCGGTGATCTTGCCCGACCGCGCTGCCTATCGCCATGCCTCAGCGCAAGGCGCGACCGTCACCGAGATCGAACCCGCCGGCAAGGCAGCGAGCGAGGTTCGTGAATTCTACAAGTGGACGTGTCGACAGTTAGGCATGTCAGCCCCACGCTTCAGAAAGGTCCGCGCATGAGCCGCAAGCCTAGCTTTGCCAACTTGAAGACCGCCGCACAGCCGGCACCCGCCGCCACGCTCGCTCCACGTACTGCCGAGCCGATTACCGGGGCAGGGGAAAGCATCGAACGCGCCTCCACGCGCCCGATCAGCCGCGAAGGCCGCAAGCAGATCGCAGGGTTCTTCACGCCCGAAATGTCGTTCGCGATGCACATGCTCGCCAGACGTCAGGGTCGTAGCCTCCAGGCACTGATGGCGGAAGCGTTCAATGACGTGCTTAGGAAGCACGGCGAGAGCCCGATCGGAGATTGATGAGGCGGTTCCGCCCTTGTTAACGTTTAGCCGATCACCAACTAACTCAGGCGGGCCATATCTTCAGGATGGTGTAACATCGGATTACGCCGTTCAGCGACGGCCTTCTGAACGAATCCGGAGAACTCCTCGCGGAATTTATCAATCGAGAAGCGCTCGGCGTTCTGCCGGCACGCTTCCCACGTGATCGCGTCGGCGCGACGATCGAGCTGCTCGACCGCCTCGACGATCGAGGGAACCGTCTGCTCGAAGAAGAACACCCCGGTCTGTCCGTCGCAATCTTCGCCGCAGATCGTCTCCAGCGCGCCTCCCTTACCATAGGCGATGACCGGAGTCCCACACGCCTGTGCCTCCAGCGGCGCGATGCCAAAATCTTCCTCGGCTGCGAACAGGAATGCCTTGGCGCGTTGAAGATGGTCGACCACAACATCGTCGGGCTGTTTGCCCATGATGGTGACGTTGGAACCTGCCGCTGCGCGTACCGCCTCCATCTCGGGTCCGTCACCAATAACGACGAGCCGGCGGTCGGGCATGGCGGCAAATGCTTCAACGATCAGCGGGATGCGCTTGTATGGCACCATGCGGGAGATGGTGATGTAGAAATTTTCGTGCGTCGAAACTGGCATGAAGCGATCCAGGTCGACGGGCGGATAGATGACCGCTGCCGCCCGTCCATAGGCCTTGCGGATACGACGGCTGATGAAGTGCGATATGGCGATGAAGTAATCGACGTTATGCGCGGTGCGATTGTCCCAGATACGCATGTAGTGAAGAAAAAACCGCGCGATCATGCTCTTCAGGCCGCGGGTGAGCCCGCTTTCGGCTAGATATTGATGCTGCAGGTCCCACGCATATCTGATCGGGCTGTACGTGTACGAAATGTGGATCTGATCGGGGCCGGTGATGACCCCCTTCGCGACCGACGCGGACGAGCTGATGACGAGGTCGTACGCAGTAACGTCGAGTTGTTCGATCGCCAACGGCATCAGCGGCAGGAACGTGCGATAATGTTTGCGCGCGCCGGGCAGCTTCTGAACGAAGCTGGTGGTGACCCGGTGACCATCCAGGAAGGCGCGCTCATGTTCGGGCAGGAAATCGACGATGCAGAACAGATCCGCCTGCGGGTAAAGGTCGAGAAATTCGCGCAAGCAGGTTTCCGCCCCACCCTTGAGGGTGAGCCAGTCGTGGACGATCGCGACTTTCATCAGAATTCTTTCACAGCTTGTGCAAAACCCCGGCGGGTGGCGAGCGCGGCGACAAGGCCGAACAATCCGGCCAGGAGCGGCGTGCGCAGCGGATAGTCCGACAGACTGGCCAGCAAGATGATTGTCAGGAAGGCAAGGCTGCCTTGCGTCACGACGAGCGAAGCCGACCGTTCGGTGTGCCGCCCGAACGCGGTGACCGCCCGTTTCCCCAACCACCCGCACAATGCCAGCAGCAGCAGCACGCTGGGCACGCCCCCAGTGATGGCAAGTTCGATCAAGTCGTTGTGCGCGTTGTTGAAATAACCCGGCGCGAGCAGTCGATCGGGCTCGACCGCACGGAAGGCAGTGTCGAACGTGCCAAATCCGCTTCCCAGCGGAAAGAACCGACCTATCAGGTCCACGGTGATCGGCAGGGCGGCGACGCGCAACACCGCGCTTGCGTCATTGCCACCGCTGGTAAGACGCTCGAGCACCGCGGTGCGCCCGGTCAGTAACGGAAGCGCGATGATCGACGCCACGCCCGCGATGAATGCGATGGCGAGCAGCCAGCGCTTCCAAGAGCGTCCATCCGGATCATCTGTCGGCCGCTGCTGCTTGCGACGGCTTCGTTGCATCATCCACGCGCTGACAAAAAGTCCGATGGCGGCCAGCCCCAAACCGGTTCGTGATGCTGTCATGATGATCAACAACATGAATAACGCTCCGGCCGACCCGGCGATCCACAGTCGACGTGACGCGGGATCGCGGGCTTGCCGTGGCATTAAGGCCCAGGCGGTCGTCAACGGCAGCATGGCAGCGAGAAAGGCGGCCTGATGATTGCGATTGGCGAACAGACCAGGCGCGTAACCGGGCTTGGCGTAACGGTACAGATAGGCCGCGCTGC
Source organism: uncultured Sphingomonas sp. (assembly GCF_913778135.1). Taxonomy (GTDB): domain Bacteria; phylum Pseudomonadota; class Alphaproteobacteria; order Sphingomonadales; family Sphingomonadaceae; genus Sphingomonas. The sequence continues at coordinate 18,466 of NZ_CAJYVU010000036.1, forward strand.
GATCGCCGCCTGCTGTCTGAATGGCACCCATGATGCAGGTCGCGATTGCGACAACGACCAGCGCGAGGATGATCGTCTTGGTCTGCCGATAAGGTATCCGACGCACCGCCATGAAAAAAGCGAGGGGGGCCAATAAGGTGGTAAGGCTGTTGAGCGTCAGGACAGGTACGATCGAGATCGGACGCCATGGTTGTGCGACGCCTTCAATACGCGCAACCTCGGCGTAAACCTGATGCCCCGGCAGCATCTGCCAGACGCCCGGTGGCAGCGGTACGAGCTGAACCGCGATCACGACGGCGAACAGACCCAGCAGCCACATCAGGAACCGCGCGTTGCGATTTGGGGCGGCGTCAACAACCGGGAAGAACAGCAACGCGCCCGTCGCCAGCACAAGTGCTGGGCGCACGAACATCAGGCTGACGACATTGATGCGCGATGCTCCGCCACCGAGCGCCAGGACGACCAGTAGCACGATCAGGATAGCTGTCGGGCCCTGGCGTTTCCAATCGCGCGCTATGTGGCGATCACGTCGGTTGTGTGATACGCGATCCACCGTCAACTTTCTCATGGACGCGCTCTATCGTGTCGGAGGCGGCGTGACGATCCTTTATCGCCGCTTGTGCATGGAGCCGCGATATCCGGGATAGGAGCCACTACCTCCTACTATGGCGGATAGTAGGTCGTGCTAACCGACACGCCGGGAGGTGAGTAATGCTGGTGATCGTAGCGATCATGATGGCAGCACAGGCCGATGGATTTACCTGTTTCAACACGGGTGACGCGCAGACCTGCCGCTCAATCGACGGTTCGACCTATGTCGAGCGCAGGCTGGGCGAACAGGTCGTGCGGCAGGGGACCGATGCCGACGGCCGAAGCTGGAGCGAATACGAACGTCGCGTGTTCGATGGTACCCGCACTGAAGGATCGGACTCCGCAGGCCGGACCTGGGCCTCGCAGTGCAGCCCTAGATCCGGCACGACCGGCATCGGCCGCGACGGCCAACCCATCTTCATCCCGCCTCGGCCGCCGCGTCCGACTACGCCCACGAACGGTCAAGCTGTTGCGGGTACAACGGAGAGGGAAAGCGTCTGCGGCTGACGCAGTGTGACAAGGCTGATGGGCGTTCGCCGCTTGTTGAACCATCTGGCGGATCTTAGGGGCCACCAGATATGATATCGCCCTCGTCTGAGCCATCTGATCCATTGCCGTCCGCGCATGGGGGACGTCGCACCTGGTCTCGGCGACCGGTAATTGACCGGTTGTGGAACAACCCCACTATTCGCGCAGCGATGGGGACGTCCGGCGCCAATGTCGCGATCTTGGGTATCAATCTGCTGACCGGCGTGATCACCGCCCGTCTGTTGGCGCCCGATGGTCGTGGCGCGCTGGCAGCGATCACGATGTGGCCCCAGTTTCTCGGGTTCGCGCTAGGCTTCGGCATCCCAACCGCGCTGGTTTATCATAATCAACAGGGGATCCACACGCGCCGTCACCTGGTCAGTGCGGCAAGCTGGGGGGGGCTGATCGCTGGAGGATTGGGAGCGATCATCGGTACGTTGCTGCTGCCGTGGTTGCTGACTTCCTATTCGCGCGATGTTGTGCGGGTTGCCCAAGCGTGCATGATCTTCACGCCATTCGGCCTTTTGCTGAACATCCTCAGTTCCGCCTTTCTTCAGGAAGGCACGATTGCGCGCTACAATTACGTTCGCTTGGCTGTACCGGTCGTGACTCTGGCGGTCCTGGCATTGCTCGCGGTTACACGACAGATGAGTGTAGAGGCAGCTGCGCTCGCTTATCTGCTGCCTAATATTCCCGTGACACTGTGGGCGGTACGTACCGTAAACCAGCAAATCGGTTTTACGGCAAAACCCGATCTATCCGCAACCAAGGCGTTGCTGTCTTATGGTCTGCGTTATTACGGTGCCGAAGTGGCTGGTACCTTGTCATCCCAGCTCGATCGTGTCCTTGTGGTTTGGCTTCTTACCCCCGCTGCAATGGGGCTATACGTCGTCGCGCTTAGCTTTTCACGTGTCTTTCAGCAATTGCCGGTATCGATCGCTACCGTGCTTTTGCCGAAAGCAGCGAGCAAGACGCCACAGGAAGCGATCAACCTCTCCTTCAAGGTGGCGCTGATTGCGGCAGTGCTTTCCTTAGGGTTGGCACTACCTGCGTTGTTATTTGGATCCTTCTTTCTACGTGTTTTTTTCGGTGGAGAGTTCGCTGCCGCCAACAATGCCTTCGTGGTGCTGACCATCGAGGCGGTCGTCGGTGGGGTGGCAATCGTGTTGGGACAGGCGTTCCTGGCCATCGGTCGTCCGGCACGTATGTCATTTTACCAGATCGTGGGATTAGCCACGATCGCGCCGCTGCTCCTGTGGCTGGGTCCACGCTACGGCATCGTGGGTGCCGGATTGTCGATGCTGGGATCGACGACGATCCGGGTAATATTGATGCTGTACGGCATCATGCAGCTGCGACGCTCGCTTAGAAATTCGGGAGCAACGGCATGAACGCGCTAGCCGGAAACCTTTATCTCGATGTCTCGGAAATCGTCATCGAGCGCGGCAACACCGGGATCCAGCGTGTCGTGCGACGGCTGGTACAGGAAGGACAGGCGCTCAGCTCCATTGCGGGGATGCGGATCGTGCCCGTCGTTTCAGCTGCCGATGCGCTTCATGAACTGACCCCGGATGGATGGGCAGCATTGGCGACAAGCGCGCCGCTGGGGGGTCGCGACAGCGGAGGCGAACCCGCGCCCGTTGGCTCGGCAGCCCGCCTTGCCAAGCGTGTGTTGCGCCTGATGCCGGACTTGTATGAACGGTTGCGGCTGCGCCGGCTCGAGGAGAGACTGGCCGGACTCTACGTGCCGCAACCGGTGAAACCAGCGTCCAGCGACATTTACGCCATCATTGACTCATTCTGGCTTCGTAGCAGCGCGCCGCGCACCGCTACCCGCCTTCGCCGCCGCGGCATCCCGTCGGTCGCGTTGATCTACGATGCAATTAGTCTCACCAATCCGGAATATTTCACTTCGGAGTTGACCGAGACATTGAGGTCGGCTGTTCTGCGCATGGCTGCGGGTAAGGTCGCGTTCCTGTCGATCTCTGCTGATGCAGCGGCTGCTCTCGAGAAGGCGTTGCCGCCTCTTACCCAAGGGAACATCCCCAGCTTTCGCCTCGGACACGACATACCGCAGGAAACCGCTGGCCATGTACTCACGTGGCCAGCAGGTCTCTGGGAAGAGGCGCCTGTTTTCGCGATGGTTGGAACGTTTGAGCCGCGCAAGAACCACGTTCTTGTCCTCGACGCGTTCGAGCAACTGTGGGCGGAGGGTTTTACCGGCAAGCTGATGATGATGGGCCGGCCGGGGTGGGGCGTGGAACCCCTTCTTGCTCGGTTGGCGCATCATCGTGAAAACGGTCGGCGCTTGATTGTTTTGCATCAGGTATCAGACGCCATGCTCGCCGATGCATATGATCGCGCAACTGCTACGATCGTCGCTTCGCGGGCCGAAGGTTTCGGATTACCGCTCGTTGAGAGCCTTTCACGTGGTCTGCCCGTGCTTGCGTCAGATATCGGCGTATTTCGTGAGATTGCTCCCAGCGCGTGTCTGTTCTTTGATCCAACGTCATCTGTGGCGTTGGCCCAAGCCGTTCGTCAAATGTTGGCAACATTGCCGGCACGCCGCGAACAGGCGCAATCATTCGCCTGGCCGAACTGGACCGAAGCAACCGTCGACTTCGTGTCCGTGGTGCAAACCCTAGCCGATCAGCAACGGGCAGGATGCTGAAACAGCGTCAGTAATACGGAAGCCAGCGCGGCACACCATCCACAATGATCGACAGGTAACCGGTGGGGGCAACCGGTAGCGCGCCGGCTTTCCCCGAAGGGGGCGTAGCAGATGTCGTGCCGACGCCGGCAACGGCCAACTGACCATTAACCGTCAGCCCACCACCCGCGCGCAGCATCCGCGATGCCGTTGGACCGCTGTTGCGGTTGAATGCACGCCGACGCCCGACACTCGCCATCAGTCCTGCAAGACGCAGCGGACCACCTGAAACCGCGATCTCCAGCCTGCGTGCCGCCGCGTTCAGCGGAATTCCCCCGCTCAATGCCAGTCGAGTCCATCCCGCCGTCGGAGGTGACGTAAACGCATTCCGCGCAGGATTAGCGGAATCGTCTACGATCAGCTGGAACAGCGCGCTTCCCGCCGGCACGTTGATCCACGCAGTAATGTAGCTTTCCACCCCGATCACGGACGTTTCGGGCAATCGGGCAAAGGGGAGGCTGTGATTACCTGGCGCAAGCGTGATGACTATAGGATCATCGGTTAATTCCAGCCGCATCTCGGCTGGAAACGAACGTTTATCGGACGCAGCAGCGATATTCGCCGTTTGCCGTTCCCATGATGCCGGATTGAGCGGATCTTGTAGAAGATTGCCGTCGCACAGAAACTCGGACGCCAGCACCAGATCGCCGGCGTGCACCGCACGTCCGTCCGCGATGTGGAGGCTCGCACCCGGTGCCGATGCAAGAACCCTGGTCGTCTCGAGCAAGGGGCGCGCGACAACCGTGCTGGGGTCGGCGTCCGAGAAGTGGAACAGCAGACTGCACGCATCAGGATGGTGCGTTTGCGATGACACGTAGCTGGGTTTGCTGCGCACCGTTCCGAACCGGCAGTTGCGGCTGAGCTGACCAAACCGGAAGGGCGCGCATTGTCTGCGGTCGGCCGCGATCAGGCTGGTGGGCAGCGCGAAGCGGCTTTCCCACGAGAAGCGTTCCATGTCGCTGTAGGTGAGGTCGCGGCAGATCGATCGTGGCAGGGTCTGCACCGCGGCCTCGCCGATGAATTCAAAGAACGATCCATCGAGCGTGCCGTAGACGCCTTCGATCGGGTGACGCGGATTGGACAGGGGGGTGCCCGGGGCACCGTGATCGTGCATCTGCAGGATGCCGTACGGGCACGCGCCGATATAAAATTCAGCGTCGCGTAATCCCAAGCCACCGTTGGCGGAACCGTTCAGGTTCGACGTCCCGAACAGAATGCCGCAGAACCCGTTGGTGATGACCGGTTCACCGCGGAACTTGTAATCGTCGGCATTGCGGACGACGCGTACGCCGATCAGGTCGAAATGGCTGCAGCCCGACCCAACCTCGACATGGCCCGCGTCGGTGTCGAGGCAGATGCCAACCTTGAAGCTGCCGGCACGGTTCCCGCTCGTCCAGACGTTGCGAAAGATCGGCTGCGCGCTGCCGGTCACGCGAATGGCGCAGCATCCGGGTTTGAAGAAAGCATCGTACCAGCCGCCGTCCGCCGCCTGTGGTCCCCGTGCCGGATCGCGGACATAGGTGGCCGGGTCGGCGGGATTGTAGCGATGCGGCCCTTCGAAATCGAGATTCTCGACGACGCTTCGAATGCCTTCACGCAACTCAAGGCACGCGAGCATGTCCTTCGCATCGCTGTCGAGTGGATCGAACCGCCAGCGCACACGCTCGCCCAAGCCCCGCCACATGCCCACCCGACTCTCGATCGTCGCGGTCGTCCGCCAAGTGACGGGGGGCACCGGCAGCAGCATCGAAAGGCGGTACCGCCGGCAGTAATCGTGCTGGGCGCGGATGGCCCCGGTATCGTCGTGGACGCCGTCGCCGACGCCACCGAACATGTATGTGTCGGGTTGTGGCTCGGCGAGCTCGAACCAGCGGCCATCAGCCACCTGCACCCGCCACGGTGCAGCGCCACTGTCCTGCGACAGAACATAGCGCGCCGCGCCGCGGCCGTTGACGGCATAGCCCGTGGTGGCGAATGCGACTTGGCCAGATGCCACGCGCAATCCTCGACCCGCGACGAACAGGCCGGAAGCATCGGGCGTGTCGGCCACCTCGGATCGAGCCTGCGACGCACCGGACAAGCCGAGCATTCCCAGCAGCATCGCCGGTAAGGTCGCTCGGCGCGTGATGCCTGATGGCTGAGATTTTGACTTCGTCATCCCATCGCCGGTTACATCGTCCGACGTCGTTCTTTGGCCAGCAGATCCGACAGCATCGCCTCTATCATCCGCGTCGGTTGCCAACCCGTCGCCTGCCTGATCGCGTCGTTTGACAAAGCGGCGCGAGCGATATCGCTTGGCCGCAGGCGGTCGGGGTCCCGCTCGACCGTGATGGGGGCATCGCTCAGCGCGAGCAGTTGCTGCAGCAGATCGGCGATCCGCTGCGAGCGACCGGAGGCGATGTTGAAGATCGTACGTTTGGGTAAATTAGGAGCCGTGGCAAGAAGCGCGAGATAGGCATCGATCACGTCGCGCACATCCAAGAAGTCGCGCTCGGCTTCCAAATTGCCGACCCGCAGCACAGGAGAGACATTGCCGCGCTCGATGTCAGCGATCTGCTTGGCAAACGACGGCAGGACAAACCGGTCGTCCTGTCCCGGACCGCTGTGATTGCCCGGACGCGCCACAATCAACCGCGCATCGCGCGGTAGCGCGTCCGCGAGCATCGCCTCGGCCGCTGCCTTGCTGCGGCCATAAGCGGATTGCGGAAGCAGCGCAGTCGCTTCGCTGGCTACACCGGTATTGAAGGCGAGGCCGTAGACTTCGGCGCTGCTGACGAACAGGAACGTGCCGGCGAAATCGATCGCGGCACATGCCTGCGCGAGCGCCAGACTGCCGCCCAAGTTGATGGCCCATGTGTCACCGGCGGTGCCGGCAGATTGCGCAACCGACGATTGTGCCGCGAGATGGAGTACGAGATCGGGGCTGACCTCGCGCACCACCGCGTGCACCGCCGCGGCGTCGCGCAGGTCGGCCGTGACGTGGTTGATCCTGCCCGTTGCGGGCTGGCCACCACGTCCCATGATGGTCAATCTCGCCTCTGACGACAAGGCGTCGATCAGACGAGGAAGCAGCCACCCACCGACGAACCCTTGTCCGCCGGTGAGCAATATCGAGCGGTAGCTCAGGCTGCTTGGTGAAACGGCCATCTGGACCTCAGTCAGTTGCCGGACTGCTTGATCTGAAGACGCGCCAGATCGGCATCGACCATCTCCTGGATCATCTGCTCCAGCGTCGTCTCGGCTTCCCAGCCGAGCTTCTGGCGCGCCTTCGAGGCGTCGCCCAACAGCACGTCCACTTCGGCCGGGCGGAAGAACGCCGGATCGATGACTAGGTGATCGTCGAGCTTCAGATCGACGTAGCTGAACGCGATCTCGCACATGTCGCGGATTGTGGTCGTGCGATTGGTCGCGACGACGTAATCGTCACCGCTCTCCTGCTGCAGCATCAGCCACATCGCCTTCACATAGTCGCGCGCATGGCCCCAATCGCGCTTGGCATCAATGTTACCCAGCCGCAGTTCATTGGACAGGCCCAATTTGATGCGCGCAACACCGTTGGTGACCTTGCGGGTGACGAACTCCAGGCCGCGCAGCGGGCTTTCGTGGTTGAACAGGATGCCCGAGGATGCGTGCATGCCGAAGCTTTCGCGGTAATTCACCGTGATCCAGTGACCGTAAAGCTTGGCGACCGCATAAGGCGAGCGCGGGTAGAACGGCGTTGTTTCTGACTGTTCGGGCTGCTGGATCAGGCCGTACATCTCCGACGACGATGCCTGATAGAAGCGCGTATCCGGCTTCATGAGGCGGATCGCCTCGAGCATGTTGTTGACGCCCATGGCGGTGACTTGGCCGGTCAGTAGCGGCTGATGCCACGAGGTCGCGACGAACGATTGTGCGGCGAGATTGTAGACTTCGTCAGGTTGGATTTCTTGGATGAGCCTGGACAGCGACGACAGGTCGAGCAGGTTGGAGTCATGCAGCTTGATCTGATCAAGCACCCCCAGCCATTGCAGCCGGTGATCGGCTACGCCGCCATGGGACGAACGCCGTACGGCACCATGAACCTCATATCCTTTGTCGAGCAGGAACTGCGACAGATACGCACCGTCTTGTCCGGTGATGCCCGTAATGAGCGCACGCTTGGTCATTCGAATGTTACTCCACTGCCCTTTGAGCCCCGCGGCTCTTTAGGTTCCCTTGTTGCGTTCGCCAACCACCGCTTCGATCACGTTCCGCAATCGCGTTATCGAGGCTGGTAGTGCGAAGACATTCAATGCCCGCTCGCGGCCTCCTTGAGCCAACTTCGCAGCATGACCGGGATCGGTTGACAACTGCCTAAGTGCTTGCACCAATGCAAGAACGTCATTTGGTGGTACGAGCAAACCGGAGCGGTCATGTTCAATGATCTCCAGCGCACCACCCGCCGCGGTGGCGACAACCGGGCGACTCGCCATCATGCCTTCGACGATCACCCGACCGAACGGCTCGGCAAAAATCGAACTGTGCACCACTACGTCGACCGCGCACATCAAGGCGGCAACGTCGCGCCGAAAGCCGAGAAAATGGACGCGGCTACCGAGGTTCAACTGTGCGGTCACACGGTGGAGGTGCTCCTCATAGGCATGTTCGCCGAACAACGGCCCACCGACCAGAACGAGGTGATGGTCGGGTAAGTCGGCTAGGGCGCGGATAGCGACCTCTTGGCCCTTCCACGCCGCCAGCCGACCGAAGATGCCGACGATCGGTGCGTCTCCCGTTCCCAGCGTTCGCGCTAGTTCGGCACGTGCACGTGGGTCAACGCCGTCGCAAAAGGGTGCCGGATCGATGCCGTTGTGCACAACCTCCACCGGTACTCGGCCACCTTGTTCAACGAACATGGCCCGCGTCGCGGCCGAATTGGCGATCACGCGGTCGGCGATCCGATTGGCGAGCGTCACCGTGACGCGTCGCAGCACGCCGCTGAAATGTTCGGGCGACAGGATATCGTGAAGGTGCCAGATCAACGGCTTGCGCGCGAGCAGCGCGGCGGGTGCGGCAGCCATGAACGCCTTCTGCGAATTGGCGTAGATGACGTCGTAATCGCGCGCGAGCCGGCGCAATCGCAGGCTCAGTTGGGCAAGTCCCATGCCGCCCTTCAACGACGCAGTTATTCCGGCGTCGCGCTTCACGCCCAGAACGGCACCCGCGTCGACCACCGATGCCGCGACACCGGCGGATTGAAGCAGGTCCAGGAACGGTCCCGGCGCAAACACCGCAACGTGTGCGCCGGGCAGGGAACGGACGAAATCGAACAAGGCGAGCTCCCCGCCACCGATCTCACTGCTCTGGTTGACGAACAGCGTGCGAGGAAAGGTCATCGCGTCGCCCGTTCGTACGTCGTTCTGATGCGTTGAAGCGAAACTGGCCACGAGAAGTGGGTTTCGGCATGACGTCGACAGGCCACCTCGTCCGGAACAATGATCCGTCCGTCCAACCAGCCGGTCAGGCCCTCAGCCAGCGGCCCGGTGCCCGGCCCTGAGACGACCAGATCGGGCGCCAGCGGTTGCACGATTTCGGGCAAGCCGCCGACGGGGGTCACCATGGCGGGCGTTCCGGCTGCCATCGCCTCCACAGTGATGAGACCGAAACCTTCAAGTGCGACGGTTGGCGTGACGGTCAGATCCGCGGCGCGATAGGCGAGGGGCAGGTCGTCATCGGGCACGAAGCCGATCAGGCGCACGTTATCATTGAGCTCTAGCGCATCAACCTGCGCCTGCAAGGCCGCCTGCTCGGGACCGCGTCCCGCAACCACCAGCAGGAGGTCGGGGTGGCGCGCCACCACGTGCGCAACTGCTGCAATAAGGTGGTCCAGTCCCATACGGCGGACCAATCGCCGCACCGCCAGCACGATTGGGCGATCGACTGGCCAACCCAGCGCTTCGCGGGCCTGCGATCGTGGCATGGTGGCGACCGCGGCGAAGCGATCAGTGTCTATTCCCCCCGGCGAGATATCAATGCGATCGGGATCAATTCCATATTGTTCCACGAGCAATCGCTTGAACGCGTTTGACAGGACAATGCAGCGAGTGGAGTGTCGATAGACACTGCGTTCTATCAGCTGCTTGACCATGGTTGCCGCACTACCCTGGCCTTGAGCCATACTCTCCACCGCCCATGGCCCATGAAAATGAATAACCAGCGGCACGTTAATTTGATCGAGCGCAGGAAAGGCATGCAGCGCGAAATGCGATGCCACCAGATCGGTATGCCGTTCGCGTAAGGCGTGGCGCACTGCGCGTCGTGCCGCCGCCAAACGGCGTGGCAGAGCGGCGGTACGATCGGTGAAACTCGTGACCAGGCCGCTGCTTTCGTCCTCGACGCTAGCGCGTCCGGCTACGAGCCCCTGCACCTTGATCCCGACGCTATCAGCGTGACGCATAAGATCATGGAAGTAGCGGTCCAGCCCTCCACCATGCTCAGGAAACCACTCTAGGCCGATCTGCAACGTGCGCAACGGTGTCGTCAACGTGTGTGCCTCAACGTGTCTGTCTCATTGCGCGCAGATCGCGCTGCGGTGCCGTCTGTCCGACGGAAAAGACTCCATGTTCGATGCCGAACAGGATTGCCAAGGCTGCGAACGGGTAGAAGCATATCGCGGCCGGGCCGAAGAAGGGATTGGCGAGCAGGAACTGGCTCGCCGATGCAACCGCCACCGCCGCGAGTGCTGCGCCGGCGCGATCGAAACCGGCCGACCGCCACGCCGCGAGCAGCAACGCACCCAAGCTGACGAACATGAAGATGCTGACCACTCCGAAGTTGGAGATGACTTCAAGCAGCCCACTGTCGATCACGTTGGCCGCGGCATCCCCACTGGTATTGCCTAGCCGTGAAGCCGTATCGCCCGTGTTGCCGAGCCCCAGGCCAAACACCGCTGATGTCGGGGAACTGCTGAAGCTGCTGTAGATGTCGAGCCGTGCCGACAGGCTGTCGTCGCGTGACAGATTACCCAAACTGCTCGACCGCTGCGCGATCGTCCGACCAATTTCCCCGGTGGCGATGATGGGGAGTGTGGCGATCGAGAGAACGACGATGCCGATGATATAAGCCGCTTTGCGCTTGGCATCGGACCGCGAAACGAGGACGATGATTCCCAACACGATGCCGCCCCAGGCGCTGCGGACGAGCGACAGCAGGAAGGTGACCGCACCGGCTATGATCGGGAATTTTGTAATGGCCCCGCGCGATGCCATGGCGGTAATCAACCCGGCGCCCGCGAAGAAGGCGAGCACCGCCGGTCCGTTCATCGTGCTGAACACGCGAACCATCATCGGTGCCGGCGCACCGATCGACCGCAGCTCGGACAAGCGCATCCAATATTCGTCCCACGGTGGCAGGTAGAAGAATTGATAGATGCCATAAAGGCCGATCGCCGCCAGACCCCAGATGAACGCGCCGGAAAGCGCGTCCGCCTTGTCGGCCGCCGAACCGGGCGTGCACAGCAAGTACAGTGCGAACAGAACCGGTGACGCCCAGTTGAGGAAGGCAAAGGATGCTGCCACCAGTCCCGCTGTTGGAGCGCCGACAAAGAAACCGTAGATCAGCACGATCAGGATAACGGCGTGGGGCAACATGATGCTCACGGGCAACGTGCGACGTTGTCGCAGCAGAGCCATGACGGACAGCAATGTGGCCGCTAGGGGAGCGATCATGACGATGCTAACGACATGATAACCCGAGGCGTAATCGGCGAGCCGCCGCACCAGCGGCGTCAACATCCAGACCCAGACGACAAAACCGATATAGCCCAGCGGGCGAAAGAACAGCAGCCACGCGGCGAACGCCACGATCAACGGCGTGTATAGGAAGTTGAGCACCCCGGCCGCTGGCGACAGCCCAATCACCGCGGTTCCCAGAGCGAGCATCGCCTGCAACCCCAAGGCACGGCGCGTCCGCGGATCGCGCCACGGCACGGGTAAAGACTGAACAGCCATCACCCCCCCCCTAAGCCAGCCGGGCTCGTGCCGCCACGTCAAACCGTAACGCAACCGCAGTCACCGGTGCGTCCGCCACCACGTTCCCATTCCCTTAGCGCGTCCCCGCCACGACGCGACCAGTCGCTGCACCGGTACCTGACGCCCCATCAAGGCGATGCGCGGCAGTTGCAGCAGTCCGGGAACGTCCGAGGTCCCGATTGCGAACCCCCAGATCACAAATGCGGGGCGTTGCCACGATTTCAGGTGGTCGAGGATCATGACCTCTTCGTTGTGCGCCTTGTTGAACTGGGCATCGAACGCGAAGCCTGATCTTTTATCGGAATCGTGGCGGACCGATGGGAAATGATCGACCAGCACGTGCGGATCGTAGACAATGCGCCAGCCGTCTTTCGTGATGTCGTTGCACAGCCCAACTTCGAAATGCACCTGCGCGCCGCGCCCGAGCAGGCGCTCGTCGGCGCGGTGATCGCGCAAGGCGGCGGTACGAAAGCTCATGTTGACACCTTTCAGCACCGCGACGGACCGCGCGTCGCCGACACCCAGATGATGCGCACCGACCATCCGCCCGTACCATGATACCGTGCCGACCTCTTGTTCGCCCGGCAATACCGCCTCACCGGCAACATAAATCACGTCGCGCCCACCCAACGCGCCGAGCTTCGGATCGGCGTCATAGTGCGCAACGATCCGCGTCAGCCAGTCGGGATGGGGTGCGGCATCGTCGTCAATCATCACGACCACGTCGCCTGTCGTCGCATCGAACCCACGATTGACTGCTGCGACCACCCCCTCGACACGAACCTCAACCGCTCTGACCGGCAGGGCCCACGCCTGTGCCAGCACACCTTTGGTGTCGTCGTCGTCGGGGCGGTGCACAACCAGTACCTCGTCGGGTAAACGGTCCAGCCGTTCCAGTGACCCCAAGCAGCGTTGCAGGTCCACTGGGCGGCGATAGGTGGGCACGAGAATGGTAATCTTCATCGAAAGGTTCCCGGATCAAGGTCGCAGCAGCTATGGTCGCGCCCGAACCACTGCTTTCGACACGGTGTCAATGCAGCGCGTCACTCGTACCGCCGCGATCGATCAAGCTTGGCAGTCGGGAAGCCAGTCGTTAGCCGAGCAATTTCCCCACGAATTGCGCCGGATCGCTCATGAACGTCGAACTAAACGTCCAGCCGCTCGACGGCGGGTTCGCGGGCGTACCAACCTATCTGCGCAATTTGATCGCGGCATTGGAGACACGGCATCCATCCGTTGCGTTGCACTTTGCAGCCGATCACGTGGTTGAGGAATTGCCGCGCGATCGGCAGACGCTGGTCAGCCCGCCGATCCGTGATCTGAAGGGCAAGCTGTTGTGGGAAAATCTGCGCTACCCGCTGCATACGCTGGCCAGTCGCCCCGACATCGTCCACATACCCTATCATGCGACGACCTGCTGGGGTGGGGGAAGGCGCGTCATCACCATCCATGATTGTTTCTTGTGGGACCATCCCCCGACCGCGCGAAGCGAACGCGTCGATTTGTGGTTGCTGGGGCAGGCCGCACGTCGCGCGCACCTGATCATCACTGACTCCCTTTTTTCCGCCAATATGATCGAGCGGCTGTTTAGGATCGACCGCGACCGCATCCATGTCACGCCGCTTGCCTGCGCGCCCGACATCGTGGTGGAACGCCCGTCGGCCGAGGTCGACGTGTTCCGTGCTCGGTACGGGATCGGCGCCCGCTCGATCTTCTACGCTGGCGGCACGGCCGCGCACAAGAATGTCGCGGCGCTGGTCAAGGCATATGGACTGCTGGAACCGGACCTGCGCGCCACGACCAATCTCGTCATCGCCGGCCGCGTCGGTAACGATGCGCCGCATCATCTCGCCATCCATGCCGCAATCGCCGACCTTGCCGGGCCGGGAAGGGTGATCCTGACCGGGCTGTTGCCGCAGGAGGAGCTGGGCACCGCCTATCAGAGTGCCAGCCTGTTCGCCTTTCCGTCATTGTACGAAGGGTTCGGGCTCGCACCGCTCGAGGCGATGGCGTGCAGCCTACCGGTGATCGTGTCTGATCGCGCCAGCATTCCCGAAGTCGTCGGCGACGCAGGCATCATCGTCAATCCGCTCGATCACACCGCGCTCGCTGCGGCTTTCACCCGGGTGTTGGGTGATCCCGCACGCGAACAGGCGATGCGGCAGGCATCGCGCGCGCGCGCCGCGACGTTCACGTGGAACAGAACCGCCGACCTGACCGTGGACGCCTATCGCGCCGCCTTGTCGCGGTAGCTGATAAACGTCTCCTCATAGGCCAGGGCAAGACGCTCGAGCGTATAGGCTTCGGCCGTCCGGCGCCCTTGGGCCGCGATCCGCTCGCGCAACGCCGGATCGTCGAACAGGCGACAGATTGCCGAGGCGAGGTGCGTCGCGGATGCGGCCGGAACGATCAGCGCGTCGTGTTCGGGGCGGATCAGGTCGCCACCCATGCCGGTCGTCGTGGTGACCGCTGCGAGCCCGCACGCCATCGCCTCCAGCAGTGCGAGCCCGAACCCTTCGGACAATGACGGAAACAGAAACAGTTCGTGGCGCTCGAACGCGGCGACCTGCTCGGCGATGCTGACGCGCCCGAGCACGCGGATGCGCGACGTGTCCATCCCCGCGAAGGCGGCATGAAGTGCTGCCTCGCTCATCCCGGTCCCACCAAGGGTCAGCGTGGCATCGGGATGACGCGCCAATACCTCGGCCCAGGCGCGGACGAGATAGGCGGTGCCCTTGCGATCCGACCATGACCCGAACCAGATTGCCGAGCGTGGCATGCGCGGCGGGGAGGCGGACGCAGCGCTAAGGGCGGCGAGCAGATCGGGGTGGACGGCGAGCGGAATCCAGCGGCACCGCTCCGCCGGTATCCCCTGGTCGATCATGTAATCAAGGTCGCGCCGGCAGTTCAGCGTCACCAGATCGGCAGCGCGCGCGCCTGCCAGATCCCATTTCGTCGGCAGCGGTCCGGTCAGCGTGCGATAGGTGGACGAAACCGCGACATGGCCGCGTGCGGCTTCGTCCATGGTTGCACGATGATCGAAGAATGCGGCGCCGAGCAGGTGATGAACGCGCAACGTCTTGCCCGCCCCCATGCGTCCAAACAGAGGATACAGCATCCCCGACGCGGAGAAGACGACGTCGTAGCGCTCGGGCGCGAGCCGCGCCGCGGCGCGGCTCGCGACTTGCGGCAGTGCGACCCGCCCGACGAGCCGCCCCGGCTCTTTGTCGGTGAACAGATCCTCGCGGTGGATCGTGGTGACAGCGTGCCCGCGCGCCAGCAGCCCCTCGTTCAGCAGGTGGAACACGCGCGAGGCACCACCCATCGGATCGTTGCGCGACAGCGATACCATCAGGATGCGCAAAGCCGACGGGCTCATCGCTTTACCTCTGCTGCGGCGATGTAATCGGCTTCGAGCTGGTCGACGATACGGGGCCAATGGAACCGCTCGGACCACGACCGTCCGGCCGTGCCGAGTTCGTAGCGTAGCGCCGGATTCGCGATCAACTGCGTCAGTGCCGCAGCAAGCGCGTCGGCGTCGCCGGGGGGGACCAGCAGACCGGTTTCCTCGGGCACCACCTCGGGAATGCCACCGACACGGGTGCCGACCACCGGTACGCCGTATCGCATCGCTTCGATGTACGGCATGCCGAAACCTTCGTAATAGGACGGCATGACAAACACGCCCGCACTGGCATAGCGGCGCTCCAGCTCGGCCTCGTCAACGATCCCCGCCAGGTCGATCGTGCTGCCGTATTTGGCGGACAGGCGCGCGCGCGTCTCCTCGCCTACGGCACCAACCACGGCGAGTGTCGGTGCGGCATCGCCATGCTGCGCACGAAGCCGATCATAGGCCTTCTCGAGTACCGAAAAGCCCTTGCGTGCGTCGTCTACCCGACCGACGAACAGCAGGTTCGTACCATGCGGTACGCCGCGCAACTGCTCCAACGGCGCGCTGATACCTGCGGACAGGACCGCGAACGTGTCTGCCTGCGCGTCGGGGTAGTCGATCAGCAGCTTGTCAAAATCGGACCGCGTCAGGTGATACACGCGCGCCGCATCGCGCAGCGGATGGCGGTTGAGCCGGCGCAGGACCAGCTTGCGCAACGTATCGAGCCGCAGTGTGTCGGGATGGTGATAGCTTGAGTAGAAGAACGGCTTTCCGGCATCCCGCGCATAGGCGGCCGCGCCATCCGCCCAGGCGGGTGCACCGATATTATGGGCATGGACGATGTCGGGCGCGAACTCGCGCAATGCCTGCGCCAGTCCGTCGATCCGCCATCCGCCATTGCTCGGATAGCTCATCGGCCACGGTGGTCGACGACGGGCGACATGCAGGCGGCGGACCGCGACGCCGTCGATCGTTTCGCGCTCTGGAACGTCGAACGTACCGTCAGGGAAGCGCAGCTTGCTGGTCAGAACGAGAACCTCGTGGCCGCGTGCCGACAGCAGACGCGCCTGCATGTCCATGATCTTCTCGATCCCGGACAGGAGCGGGCGGTAATAAGGGCCGATGATCGCGATCTTCATGAGGTGCTGCGCGCCATCTTCACCGCCACATCGTCGATCCATGGCCGCGGCGCATCGGTCCCCTCATTTGCCGGACTGCTGGCGGTGATTGACAGCAACTGCCCCGTGCACCCCTGCGGAACGGTGAAGGGCGCACGCAGTTGAGCGCCCGCGGTCGGCAGCGTAGGCAGCCGCCACGTCAGCAGCGCAGTGTTCGATCCGGCACACCGGATCGTGACCAATGGCCGCTCGTCCATGGCGCCGGTCACGTCACCGGCGGCAAGGGTGAGCATGTAGCGTCCAGCGGGCAACACTTCCGCCTGATGCGCGACCTCACCCGAACGACCGTTGCGGGCGTCGAGGAACAACGCCGAACCGCGTCCATCGCGGACACCCTGCTCGATCACCGATCCGAGTTCGGCGTCGTCGGCGAGCGCCCAATCGAACGGGGGCCAGTTGTTCGACGCCTCGAAGCCGCCATTCCGGATGCCGATAGAGGCGGGGCCGGGGACGAAGCGCCGCGCGGCTGCCAGCCGGTTCTCGCCCACGCCCTTCGTGATCGTGCGTGACAGGATCTCGCGCTCGCGCGGCACGGCGGGATCGAGCGAGACGGCGGCGACGATCGGCGCGGTGATGGCGAAGGGAGTCGGGCCACCCGTCAGCTGCGACAGGAAGAATTCGCGCCAGAAGGGACGTTGGCGCAACAATGCTATCAACGGCTCCCTGACTGCGGCTTCGGCGGAGGCGGCGAATAAGATCGGGAAAAGCTGCTGATAGCTTTCCGGCTCGGTACGCAGCGCGCGGTCGTAATGGCGCAGCGCTTCGGCGATCTCGCCGCGGTTGACCGCATATTCAATCAGCGCGAGCTGCGTGCTTAGGTCGCGTCTGGACTGCTGTTCGCCGTAGCGGAGCCACCGCAGTGCGCGAGGCTCGTCACCGTTCAATGACGCGGCGAGCGCCATCACTCGTGCGGCTGCCACGTTGCCGGGCTGAGCTGTGAGGGCGGCACTCGCTGCGGCGCGTGCGGCGGGAGCCGAGGAACGCTGCATTTTGGCGAGCAGGCCATTGCTCGCCATGTTGGCCCGCGCGAGCGAGTTTCCGGGCCACAACGCCACTGCCCGCACGGGATCGATGCGCGACAGATAGAGCGACGCCGACAACATCGCCGATGCCGCCGCAATAGTGACGGTCAGCACGACGATCAGCGTGCGCCACCACCATGATCGCGTGAAACGATGGCCGTGCTCCGGCATCACCGCTGCGGCCACGTTATGCTTCGTCCGTCCGGCCATATCCATAGCCGTACCCATAACCGTAGCCGTAGCCGAACTGAGCGCGACGAGGATTGAACTTCGTCATCACCGTGCCGACCAAGGCGGCATGCGCGGCGCGCAACCGGTCGATCGCGACCCGTGCCATTACCTTCTGCGTCGAACCGGCTTCGATGACGAACACCGTTCCCTCGACACGGCTACCGATCAACGGCGCATCCGCGAGGCCCATCACCGGCGGTGAGTCGAACACAATATGGTCGAATTGCTGGCTTAGCTCGTTGATCAGTTTTTCGATCCGATCATCCGACAGCAATTCGGGTGCGCTCGGCGGATATGGACCAGCGAACAACATCGACATGTTCTCGAACGGCGTCTGCTGGATCATCGAGGCGAGATCGTCGTTGCCGGCGAGATAATTGCTCAACCCGATCTTGTTAGGCTGCTTCAGCCATTCCTGCACAGAAGGCGACCGCATGTCGGCGTCGACCAGGATTACGCGGCGCGACGATCGTGCGATCGAATGTGCCAGTGCGTAACTGGTGGTCGATTTGCCTTCGCCGGGTCGCGTGCTGGTTACGGCAATAGTGCGCGGCATGCCGTGCGTGGTGGCGAAAGCAAGGTTGGTCTGCAGCGAGAAATATGCCTCGCTTAGGATCGATTTGCGATCGTTCAACTCCTGCTCGGTCTGTCCGGCTGCGGTCTTGGGGATGGTGCCGACCAGCGGAACGCCTAGCGCGTTCTCGACTTCTGCTGGATCGGAGATTGCCTGATCCAGCTGCTCCGCAATCAGTGCTCCACCGATGCCTAGTAGCAGTCCTACTGCTACGGCCAATGCAAGGTTCAGCACCAAGTTGGGACTGGACGGACCAAGCGGCAGTTCGGCTTCATCGACAACTGAGATATTGTTGACGCCGACCCCACCCGCAACGCCGATCTCCTTATAGCGCTGGAGCAACGCATTGTAGAGTTCACGGCTGGTATCGACGTCGCGCCGAAGGATATTGTATTGAATGCTGCGCTGACGCAGGTCCAATACGCTTCCCTTCGCCTGATCGACACGCTGCTGCAAGGCTCGCTCACGCTCGGCACTTGCATTGTAATTTTGTTGCAGCGTTCCCGAGACACGCGACTCTTCGCGGCTGATCGAACGGTCGATCTGGCCGATCTGGTTCTGGATCGCGACCGCCGGGGGATATTGCGGCTCGAACTGCGTCATCAACCGTGCGTAATCGGCGCTGAGCTCGGCACGACGCGAACGCAATGTGCCGAGGGTAGGATTGCTGAGCGCTTCGGTAGCGGTACCGCCGGGTGTGTTCAGTCGGCTTTCGGCCCTAATCCGGTCAGCCTTGGCGCTCGCCAATTCGGTGTTGAGCGCAATCAGGTCCTCGCTCGCAAGCGAACGCTCCTCGCCCTTGCCATCACCTTCCGTCGGCAGGTTGATGATCGCTTCCTGTCGTGCATAGCTGACCAGCCGCCGCTCGGACTCGTCCAGCCTGTTGCGCAATTGCACGAGACGCTGGTCGAGAAAATTCCGCGCGTAGGCGGTTGCGCCGTAACGACGCTCTAGCGTTACCTTGATAAAGGTGGATGCCCAGGCGTTGATGATGCGCTGCGACAATGTCGCATCCGGTGTCGTCATGCTGAGCGTCACCAGTCGCGATAGGCGTTCGGGCCGAACACCCAGGCGGCGCAGCAGCGCATCGCCCGCAGCGCGGATGCGCTGTTCGCGCGTCGATGCACCCTGCTTCACGCGACCACCCTCGAACCAGTCTTCCGGACCAGCATGCGTCAGCGCAAAAAACGAGGCGTCGTCGTACAAGCGAAGATCACGCGCAACTCGTTCCGCAAGCATGTCGGAGCGCAGCAGGCCATATTGAGTTTCGTAGAATTCCTGATCAACGAAACCGGTCTTGGGTTCTGCGCCCTCGACGTTGATGAACGAGCCGTTTTCACGCTGGATTTCGACAATGGTCGATGCCGTGTATTTGGGCGTCATCAGCAGCGTGATGACGATGCCCGCTACCAGGGCCATCGCCAATGCGCCAATAATAATCCATTTGCGACGCCTGGCAATCGTCAGCACCTGGGTGACCATGTCCGGGCGAAGATTGGGCATGGTTGGTGGTGATGCGTTCACCGGTTCTTCGGGTGCGCCAACGGGTGCGTCACCCTGGCGGTGAAATTCCAGCGTACTCATGCGACTGCGATGTCCGTCCGTTAGTTCAGGAGCGCGACCACGGGGGCGACCAATAGGCCGCCACTCGCGATGATCGTCTGGAAGGCGCGGCGTCCGCCAGATTCCCCGACGAAGACAACATCATTAGGGAACACTTCCGGATCGGCATATATGCCCTGACGTATCGCACGGAGGTCATATAGAGCGGCCATGTCCTGGCCATTGACCCTGCGGTAAACCACGACAAAATTGGTGTTGGCGTAATCGGTCAAGCCTGACGCGCTGGCCACGGCGCGGATCAGAGTCATGCGCCCGACCACCGGATACAGCCCGGGTTTCTGCACCTGCCCATCCACCGTTACGACCTGGTTGACCGTATCGGCAGTGACGGTCACGCTCGGCGACTTCACGTAGCGACCGCGCAGCCTGGCTTCAACGAGTTGCGCGAGTTCCGCCGGCGACTTGCCGGCTGCGGATATGCTGCCGATCAGCGGCAGCGAGATCAGGCCGCTGGCATCAACCTGTACCGTGCGTGACAGATCGGGAGCGCCGTAAACGTCAACGATCACGCGGTCGAGCGGCCCAACGACATAGGAACGCTGTTGCAGGATTTGATCCTGCTTGTTGGGTGGCGGTAGTTCCTTGTTCTGGACGATGGTCAAGTCGGATCGCCCGATCAGCTGATCGCCACCGACGCATCCCGAAAGGAGCAACAGCAACGCGGCAGCCGAGAAAACCGGTTTGTTCATACTTAACGCTTACATCCCACAACAAGCCCATACGCCTAGACGAGCGACCGCTTCACCACAAGCGACCGCCGGTGATGACACGATCCGCATCGCCGCTACGTGAAGCTACCCACGAAATCGCGATCTGACCTTTGCTGCCACCCAGGAGCGGACAGGTTGGTCATAGATTCGGTCTAGGATGTAGATCCCCGGCAGTAACGCAGCGAGCAGGATCAATCCAGTCCAGGGCGCAAACCGGTTCGCATCGCTGCCGAAATAGCTGAATGTTTTGTAGGACAGCAGGATCATTGGCACATGGATTACGTACAGGCCGTAGGACGTGTCCCCGAGGAAATTTGCCACCCGCCGCGTCGGAAGCTCGACCGCCGAGCCGAGCCAGATCATGGTGGGGAATACCACAAAGACACATAGCAGGTCCGGTATAAGTTCCTCCGACGCGAGATAGAGTGACGGCAGCGCGATCAGTGGCAATATCCACGCCCATGGAGTGTGTAAGATGCGTCGCGGGCGAACGCGGTAGAGCAGGATGCCGGCGAAGAACGAGAACAAGACGCGCATGACTCCGCCGACGAACCCGCTCCACTCGACGCCCATGTTCGTCGTTCCCGCACGAACCGACAGCCACGTCAGGATCGCGGCTGCAGCTCCGATCAGGAGTATGAGGCGGCGATTGTTCAACACCTTGGCAAGTTGCGCGTAGATCGCGTTGGCGAGCAGTTCGAAGAACAGTGACCAAGCCGGCACATTAAGCGGCATGAACGCATTGGTGGCCGGCGAGGGAAGGAGGAACAGCATCGCAACGGTGGAAACTACGACAACGTGCATGCTCAGGTCGCCACCGTGTAGCAGCACCGCCAGAAAAGCGCCGCCTGCGCCGATAATCAAGCCGACGAGGTAGAGCGGGTAGATGCGGGCGATACGAAGCAGCGTTAATTGCAGCGGCGTCAGGTCGCGGCGCAATTTCTCTTCGTAGGCGTGCGCGATCACGAAGCCGCTGAGGATAAAGAACAGGTCCACTGCGCGGTACCCGGCCGACATGCCGAGCGGCGCAGATATCCCGTTGCTATGGTGGAAGTAGACGGCGATCGCTGCGACGCCGCGCAGCGCAGCGCATCGAGCGTGAGAAATCGTGGCTTCATTCAAACTTCCCGGCCGGGCGCTGGGGGTCCTCCCGTAGCATGGCAACGCACGACACCCAGCCTCACGCGTCGCTATAATTTCGCCAAGCTCGTTTTGCCAATGCATCATGTTCCCTCAGCATCGGCCATGCACGGTCGACGACTGTCGCCACTGTCACGTCGTTCCACCCCGAACCCGGGCTACTGCCGCCGTTCTATGGCTGCAGCGACATTAGGATTTATTTTCTTGGAAGCAGATTCTTCGCTCCGTTTTTCCATACAAAATCCACCATGATAGCAGTCATCATCACCTCACGCGTACTAATAAGGACGTTATGGTGCAGCGCGGCGACAGTGGAACTGATGGTAGGTGAGTAAGCGAGAGTGCATAGCATATTTGCTTGCTGGGAAAGGCGGCGTGCGGCCGAGCGCCGGCATGGGCGCTCAATGGTCGGGGAGACAGGATTCGAACCTGCGACCCCCTGGTCCCAAACCAGGTGCGCTACCAGCCTGCGCCACTCCCCGACGCGCTTGTCCTGTAGCGGAACCGCGCGCGGGGTCAAATCGGTCGATCAGCGATCGCTCAATTGCAACCCGCCGCGCCGGGGCACTTTTGAAGCGAGATGATGCGATCGACGACGATCTCGTGTCCCGCCATTCCCATGTGACCATAATGGCCCGGATAGCGGGTCTTGCGGCCGATGAAGTCGATTACCGCGCGTTGCTGACTGCGATGCCAGTTCGGTGGTACCTTCTCAGGATCCACGTCGAGCCAGATCGTGGCGGCGCGGGAACGTTCGTACTGCGCACGCCACTCGGCCGGGGGCAGTTTGCTGTCAGGCCATTGGGGCGGTGTGCTGCCGGCAGGAATGAACGCCTGCCCCTCGAAGTGGTCGACCCATATGCCGCGGAAGCGTTGCGAGCGGGTCATCTTGACGCACTTGGCAGTCGTTAGTCCGTAGATAACGCAATCGCGGTACGTCGAGCAGAGGGGACTCGCGTACGAGGCGCTCGCCCATTCGATAGCAGCCGCGGTCGACATCGGCCTCGGTGCCTGGCACCCCACGCAACTGAGCACGTGTGCGGTCTTCCACGCGGGCGTATACCTTCGGATCGGGCGATTCGAACTGTGCCACCGCGGCGGATGCCGAGGCGGCAAAGGCGACAGCGGTAAGCAGGCGGTACCTGGCCATCCTGCAATACCCCCGGTGTCGATAATACTCCCGGTGTCGATGAAGCATTCATGCCTTTGACGGTCACGTGGGGATGCTGGACCGTCACCACCACACGGTCCAGCCCTGCCGCATCAATACCGCACGCTGATCGTCCCCATCACCGTCCGGGGCGCACCATAATATCCGCCGTCAAAGTTGGTCGCGGTCAGGTATTTGGTGTTGGTCACGTTGCGCAGGTTGACCGCGGCGGAGACATTCGGGGTAATGCTGTACGCCGCCAGCAGGTCGAGCAGCGCGTAATTGCCCTGGCGGCCGAGGCCGGTCGGCGAGATGATGCGGCTCTGGTATTGCGCGGCCGCGCCTAGCTTCAGCGCCGGTAGCATCGGCAGCGTGTAGCTGACGTTCAGCCTCCCGGTGTTGCGCGCGACGTAGCGGCGAACGGGGCGTCCCTCCGGATCCTCGATCCGCATCACGGTATAGCCGCCCGTCACCTGCAAGCCGGGTGCGAGCTGCCCGCCGATGTCGAGTTCGAGTCCCCGCGACCGCGCGTCGATGCCCTGGTAATAGGTGCGCGTGACGCCATCGACGGTCTTGATCCCGGCGGCCTCGGCGGTGTTGTCCTGCCGCGTCTGGAATGCCGCCAGCGTCGCATTGAGGCGTCCGTCGAACCACTCGCCCTTTAGACCGACCTCGAGGTTCTCGCCCTCGATCGGGTCGATAATGCGGTCGTTGATGTCGAGCAGCTGGTTCTGCGGATTGAAGATCGTCGTCCAGCTTCCGTAGATGCTCACGTTCCGCGACAGGTCCACGGTCGCGCCGGCGAAGGGGAGGAAGCGCGTCGCGTCGAAATCGGTGTTCGCGCCGTAGGAGAAGCCGGTGCTCTTGGCGTGAGTCACGTTGCCCCCGAACATCACCTTGACGCCGTCGCCGGGATTGAGCCGGACGAGGCCATAGACCGTTTCGCGCCGCGTGTGCGTGTTCTGGCTCGACGCGGGATCGGTCGAGAAAGTCGTCGGGAAATTGGGCAGCGGAAAATCACCCGCGAACAGGTCGGGATAGGGGAGGATGTTGCCGATCGTGCTGTTGTCGTAGCTCGAGAGTTGGACGTACTCCTGCGCGCTGCGGTTCACGCCGATGTTGATCTCGTGCTCGCGTCCCAGAAGCGTGACGGGGCCGGTTATGTAGGCCTCCATCGTCAGATTGCGCGTGGTCGCGCGGAACTTGCCTGGGTAGCTCGCGATGCCGATCGAGTTTCCATCGGCGTCGGTACCGATTCCATTTGGCGCGCCGCGCACCGGGTTGCCGTAGACGTAGAACAAGGTGTTATTTTCATCAGTCGCGCGGCGGATCGCCGAGGCGCGCGCGATCCAGCCGTTGCCGAAGCGGTGCGTGATGTCGCCGAAGATCTGCCGGTCGATCACATTCCAGCTCGACCAGTCGGGTGCGACGTTCGACGAGCGATTGAAGTTCAGCGGCGTGCCGTCGGTGTAGGTCAGCGGGATCGCGCCCCACATCGCACCGCGGCTCTTGTGATCCTGGTAGCCGTACCCGCCGCTCACCGTCGTGTTGGCGCCGAGATCGGCCTCGACGATGCCGTAGCCGACCCAGCGGCGCAGGCCGTAGCGATCGAGATAGCTGTCGCCGTCCTGATACGCCCCGACCGCGCGTGCGCGGACGCTGCCGTCCTTGGTGATCGGCACGCTCAGATCCGCCTCGCCGCGATACTGGTCGAACGAGCCGTATTGCGCTGATGCGCGCACCTGCAGGTCGCGGGTCGGCCGTTTGCGGATGAAGTTGACGACAGCCGACGGGTTGCCGGTCGATGACAGTAGCCCCGGCGCGCCGCGCACCACTTCGATATGGTCGTAAAAGGCGGTGTCGATCGAACCGGTCTGAATGCCGAAGGCGAACGGCACGCCGATGCCGTCGATCTGGAACGTCTGGATGTCGAACCCGCGCGCGGAGAAATAAACGCGGTCGGTCTCGCCCGCCTGGACGTTGATGCCGGGCACGGTGCCGAGCAGCGTATTGACGTCGTTGAGCTGGAAATCCTCGATCTGCGCGCGCGTCACCACGCTGACCGACTGTGGCGTGTCACGCAGCGACAGGTTCATCCGCGTCGCGGTGGTCTGCCCGGGGATAGTATAGTCCTGACTGCCCTCAGTGCGTGCGCCGGTGACGACGATGTCCTCACCCGCCTGCGGTGCAGCCGCAGTCGTGTCGGCAGGCGCCGCGTCGGAGGCGGCGACAGGCTGGGTTGCGATGGCGATCGCGCTGGGATCGGCAGCCGCCATCAGGGCAGCGAGCAGGGCAGACATGGTGTTCCTCCAAGAACCTTATGGTGGTCTCTTGGCGGTGATCGAAAGCTAATGCAAGTGACTATCAATAACACCGATGTGGTACTCGGCGTAGTTCGCCTTGTTCCGATCCCCTGCATGCGATCTCGATGTGCCCGTCAGATCGCTGTGAGTTGGCGTGCCGGCAACTAACCGGTTTGTAACGCTTGGTGCGTAGAGCAGGGCCAAGGTCGCAGCGTGTGCAGGAGGCCAGCGCGAATGTACCAGTCTGCGAAAATGCATGGTTTTAAGTCCGATCTTGATCAGAATGTGACGGCGCTGCTTTGTAAATTTGCGTCGCGCCATTATGCTGATCCGATGTCCGATCCTCATGCTTCACCAGAAGAAATCGGTGAGTGGTCCGATGAGAAGCTGCTTGCCGAGTGGATCCAAAGCGACTCGTCGTCCGGTGACCCGGTAGCCAATGCGTTCGCTGCCGAGGCGAAAAGCCGGGGTTGGATTTCCGGCGCGTCGAGATCAGTCAAGCTACGTGACAAGATGCGATCGATGACGCGGGCTGTCGCTCATCGCTTCAGTCATCCTTAGCAACTTGATCCGCATATTCGAGAGAACCGCTACAAGCTTCGTCTGTTCGGGTTGGCCCTTCATCGAAGAAGAGCCATGCAAATATCGGAGAGCGGCGGGGGTTAGCCAAAAAGGCCGCGCGAAGGGTGGAGGCCCTTCACGCGGCTGAGCGGACACTGCGGGCGGGGTCTCGGTCGCCCGCAGGTATGTCGCCGGCGCCTAGAAGTGTACGCGCGCGCCGAAGGTGAAGTAGCGGCCGATCACGTCGTAGGTGGTCGGGAAGGTGTTGCCGCTGTTGAACGCGGTGCCGCCCACGCCCGAGCCGACGATTGGCGGCTTCTTGTCGAGCAGATTGTCGACCGTCAGCGACAGGTCGAGCTGGTCGTTGACCTGGAAACGAAGCGCCAGATCGAAGTAGTCATATGCGTCAATCGAGCGGAAGCCGGGCTGGATGCCCGCGGTCGGCACGCCGGTGTAGGTGACGCCGTTGATGACCACGGTCGAGCTGCCCGACAGCGCCGGGTTCGGACCGCCCGGCTGCGCGGTCGTCAGCGGGTTGGTCGCGGTCGCGCGGTACGGCTCCAGGTCGACGCGGTTAATGTGGCGCCACAGGATCGAGGCGTCGAACCCGCCGAGCGAGTAGGTCGTGCGCGCGTTCCACTTCCACTCGGGCCGCGGGTTGAGGCAGTTCGTGCTGTAATAGCCCGTGCAGTCGCGATTGATCGAGTTCGGCGTCGCTTGGAAGTGGTAATAGTCGAGCCAGGTAGCGTTGAAACCGATGCTCAGCGCGCCCGCATTGTTGAGGCCGAAGTCCTCGAGCGGAATGCGCTGCGCCACGCCGATGTCGATGCCCGCGGTGTGGATCACGCCCAGGTTCGATCCACCCAGGATTACGCCCGGCGTCTCGCCCGCGCCGTTCAGCGTGCCGTTCAGTGGGTTGCGCTGAATGAGCTGGCAGAAGCCGTTATACGCGAAGGTGGGGTTGAGCGCGGCCGAGTAGCAGCCGTTCAGGATGTCACCCTGCGCCGGCGTCGTGATCGCGTCGGTCACCTTGATGTTGAAATAGTCGACCGTCAGCGAGAAGCCCGGCAGTACGTCCTCGCGCGCGATCACTGCGCCCAAGGTGTAGGTGCTGGCGCGCTCGACATCCAGGTTCGGATTGCCCGAGGTGGTGACGTTGATCTGCGTCGACGAAGGCGGCGAGATGCTGCCGATCGTGCTCGCGGGTGCGCCGGTCGCGACGCACAGCGCGGTCAGCGCGGCATTGCCGTTCGGTAGCGCCAGCTGGCACGGGTCGGTGGTCAGATTGCCCAGACCCTGCACCTGGCTCTGGAACAGCTCGGAGATGTTGGGCGAGCGGACCGCCTTCTGGTACATGCCGCGGAACTTGAAACCGCGCACCGGCTCGATGCTGCCGCCCGCCTTCCACGTCGTCGACCCGCCGGTGGTCGAGTAATCGGAATAGCGGATGCCGCCTTCTGCGGTGACGCGGTAAAGGAACGGCACGTCGGCGATCAGCGGCACGATGATCTCGCCGAATGCTTCCTTCACGTCATACTGGCCGCGATCGGGTGGGGTACGCGCGCCGGTGCCGAGCACTTCGCCCTGGATCTGCGACGGGAAGTCGGGGAAGGAGGCGGCCTCGATCTTGCGATACTCGCCACCGATGTTGAACCCGATCGGCGCCGAGGCGAACGGCGAGGCGAAGCGGCCGAAATCACCGGTGATGTTGCCGTTGACGACCGTCAGCCGCGTCTTGCGACGAATACGCGCGTCGAGATCGAAGAAGTTGATCATGTCGGGGGTGATCGAACCCTCGGCCCCGAACAGGTTGAGCGGAACGCAGCCGTTCGTCGTGTCGGTGCAGACGGGTGCGCCAGCCCCGTTGCGGTACGAGCGCAGCGCCTGCTGGACGCGGGTGAACGAGCCCCAGTTCTCGCGATCCTGGTTTTGCGTCGTCTCGCCGTACTGCGCCGAGAAGTCATACTTCAGACCGCTGACGATCTCACCGCGCAGGCCGGCCTGGACCTGGAACTGCTGCGATTCGATCGGATTGCCGCGCGGGCCGTATTCGGTGAAGCGACGTTGCGCGATCACCGGGATCTCGAGATAGCCGGGCGTGCCGGGACCACCGCGTACCGCAGCCGCGGTCGCGCAGGCGGCTGCCGTGATGCCGCGTGCGGCGCACAGCTGGTTGCGCGCGGCCGCGGGCAGATAGGCGTTGTTGAGCGACAGCTGATAGGTGTTGGTGAAGGTCGCCGAGGGGGCGAGCTGCAACCGCACCTCGCTGCGCGTGTACATCGCCGACGCGTACGCCTCGATCCCTGAGGTGATCTCGTAGCGGCCTTGTGCGAACACGTTGTAGCGGTCGATCGGCGTCTGGTAATAGGTGCCGAGGTTCGAGTTGTAGGTGTTGCCCGCGGTCGCGCGGTCGAGCGCTCCTGTTGTCGGATTGATCACCCCGCCGATGATCCCCTGCGCGCCCGCAGTCGAGCCGAAGAAAGCACTGGCGTTGGGCGAGGTGAAGATCGTCGGCACCGATGCGGTCGATCCGCTGAACAGACCCGTGACCGAGCTGATCGGGATCGTGCCCGACGCACGGTTGGTGGTCAGCAGTTCGGCTGCCTTGGTATAGCCCAGACCCAGCACGACGTTGCCGCGATCGTCTGCGAGATTCGAGCCAATCGTCAGATCGGCCTTGAACTGGCGCGCGTCGCCGCGTTCCGAGATGCCGTATTGTGCGCGCGCGTCGAAGCCGGTGAAATTGCGCTTGGTGATGAAGTTGACGACACCCGCGACCGCGTCGGCGCCGTAAACGGTCGAGGCGCCACCCGTCACCACGTCGACGCGCTCGAGCAGCGCGACCGGGATGACATTGGTGTCGACGATGTTGTCGAGACCGAACGGCACGATGCGGCGACCGTCAAGCAGCACCAGCGTGCGGTTGGTGCCGATGCCGCGAAGGTCGAGTGAGGACGATCCGTCGGAGCCGTTGTTGACCGCGCGACCCAGGTTCGGGCGCACCGCGGGCAGGCTGCGCAACAGGTCGTCGGCGGTCGCGGGCTGGCGGAACGCGATTTCCGCACCGCTGACGACGTTGACCGGGCTGGCGGTGGTCAGGTCGGGGCGGGCGATGCGCGAACCGGTGACGACGACGTCCGCGTCCGCCTGCTGCGTCGTCTCTTCCTTTACCTCGGGCGCGGCCTCGGCCGGCTGGGTCACCTGCGCCGACGCGCCGGACGCCGCGGTGAACGCCCCCATCAGCAACGTGGACGCGAGCAGATAACGACGGATCGGTGATGCCACTTATTGTTCCCCTCTCGTCACCCCCCGGTGACGGCATGTTGCGACCGTTTCGGCCCGAGAGGATGATGTTGCAGTGGTAGTTTCCGCGCAACGATCATGTGAGTGGGAATGCGTCATTGTAAATTAATGTGTCATCTATGACACAAAATAAGCAACAATCATTGTCCTATTAGCTGCAGCGATAACATAATAATAAAGCGTGATAATCACTGTCTTGGTAAGTAGTTCTGGCGCAAAGCTAGAGCGTTGATATGAAACAATATTCGCATTCGCGTTTGTAAGCGGTGGAGCAAAGGCGGCATTATGCCTGAGCTGTGCACGCCCTAGAGGGGCACGCGTGGCAGTGGAAACCTGCTCAACCAGCGTTCGGCTGTGGCGCGATCATCGACGCGGCACAGCCTGTGACATGGCGTGTAGCAAGGAGATGATGGATGGCTCGGCGCGACGTCCACGAAAAGCGTGATCGATTATGGGCGCGCTACTGGGCGATCAGGGAAGCGCACGGCTGCGGTTTTTGGACACCGATCCTGTGGCACTTGGCGCTTGGCGGGGATTGTTCGGCGATGGTGACGCTCGCCGATACGTTTGATCGTCCTGGGCGGATGGCCGACCGGTTCAGCAGGGCAGGGCTGTACCGCCGCGCGGACAGGGGCGGGTATGAATATGCTGCGCAGCATCTCGCAATGGACGCCTTCAACCGCGGCGATCGCGCCGGCTATCGATACTGGTTGCGGCGTGCGAGCCGGTTCGATCCCGACTACCTCACGCAGATGAAACGGTTCGAGACCCGGCTGCCGCATCAGCTCGCGCGCAAACGCGGGCGCGGTCGTCCCTATCGATGGTACGACTGAGCCCGGCTCGATCGGGCGCGTCACGCGCCGGGGTAGATCACCCCTCGTTCGCTGCCTTGAACTTCGCGGTGCGGGCGGCGCGGTCGGCCATCTGGAGCCAGGCGCTTTCCGAACGACGGCAGCGTTCGCGGACGTGGTGGAGCGTTGCGGCGTCGGCGTCGCGGGCGCAGGATGCGGCCTGTTCGCGGTAGTAGCTTTCCATCTGCACTCCCCTTCTTGGTATCGGTTCGGTTTATGCCCCGTGCGTGCCGACCCCGGTCGGACCGTCGATGACGCGGCGCACCTTGGTGGCGAGTTCGGTGCGCTTGTACGGTTTTTGGATCAGCTCGAATTCCGCGCCGCGCGCGTCGACGCGCTCGATCGAGGATTCGGCGTAGCCGGTGGTCAGGAGCACGTTGATCCGCGGGCGGCGTCGCTTGACCTCGCGCGCCAGCATCACGCCGTTCATGCCGCCCGGCATGATCAGGTCGCTGAACAGGAGATCGATCTTCACGCCCGCGCCGTCGAGAACCGCCAGTGCCTGATCGGCATTCTCCGCCCGCAGCACGGTGTAGCCGAACTCGCTCAGCACCGCCTCGGCATAGTCGCCGACATCGACCTGATCCTCGACCACCAGCACCGTCTCGTTGCCGTGCTTGTCTGCCATCGACCGCTGCGGCTGCGCGCCCTCGGGCTCGACCTTGGCGGCTTCGCACGGGAACAGCATGCGCACGGTCGTGCCGTGGCCTTCCTCCGAGTAGAGCCGGAGCGACCCGCCCGATTGTTTCATGAAGCCGTAGACCATCGAGAGCCCCAGCCCGGTACCCTTGCCCTGGTCCTTGGTGGTGAAGAACGGCTCGGTCACGCGCGCAAGGATTTCCGGCGACATGCCCGTGCCCTGGTCGGCGATCGTCAGCATGACGTAATCGCCGGGCTCGAGCTCACCGAAGCCTTTGTCGCCCGCCTCGAGCGTGCGGTTTGACGCCTGGATCGTGATCGTGCCGCCGTTTGGCATCGCGTCGCGCGCGTTCAAGAGCACGTTGATGATCGCGAGCTCGGCCTGCGTCGGATCGATCCGCGCGTTGCACGTCTTCTCGGCATGGCGAATGTCGATGCGGATCGCGCCGCCCGCGGTCCGCTCGATCAGCGGTTGCAACTGGTCGATCAGGTCGACCAGGTTAACGACGCGTCCCTGCAGCTTCTGCTTGCGCGAGAAGGCGAGCAATTGCTGCGTCAGCGTCGCACCGCGCTCGGCCGCCTGCATCACCGCGCGGATCGAGCGCGCGGCCTTGCCGCGGTCGAACTCGCCCGGCTTCTCCAGATTGTTGAGCACGATGTCGCCGAAACCCTGAATCACGGTCAGCAGGTTGTTGAAATCGTGCGCGACCCCGCCGGTCAGCTGCCCGACCGCTTCCATCTTCTGCGCCTGACGCAGGCCTTCCTCGGCGTCGCGCCGGCGCGTCACGTCGAGCTGCGAGGCGAAGAAGTAGATCAGCTTGCCGTCGGCATCGAACACCGGCGAGATGAACAGCGCGTTCCAGAACGAGGCGCCATTCTTCTTGTAGTTGAGGATTTCGACCGAGGTCTCACGCCGCTGCTCGATCGCGCGGCGCACCTCCGCCACCGTGTCGCGGTCGGTGTCGGGGCCCTGCAGCAGGCGGCAATTGTGCCCGACCAGCTCGTCCCATTCATAGCCGGTCATGTTCATGAACGCGGGGTTGGCGAAGACGATCGGATTGTCGTGCTTGTTCGGATCGGTGACGATCATCGGCATCCGCGTGGTCTTCACCGCCGCGAAGAAGATGGTGTTGTGATCGTCCCCCATGTCGTGATTCGCCATGCCGGCCAGATGCGGGGGCGGGCCGCCGGGCGGGGTTTCACTCGTCTCGTCGGCCATCAATGTCCCTGGGGTACATGCGTGGAGGCAAACCCCGAAGTGCCGGCCCTCGGCCGCACCAACCAACATAAGTTGGGATTGTTCCCTGACGGGCGTGATTTCGACCAAGTGCATGGTCGCGGCCGGCTTTTCGCGCATGCGCGATGCAGCGGGGGAACGCTTCGCGCACGCCGGTCTTTAACGTGCATCAGCTTCACTGTCCCGGATGTGCATGACGCGATTGTTCTTCCTCCACGCGCTGGGCGCGAGCGCGCGGTCGTGGGACCGGGTGATCGAGGCATTGCCCGGCCATGATTGCGTCGCGCTCGACCTGCCGGGGTTCGGCGACCATGAAGCGATGGGACACCTGAGTGTTGCCGAGACGCTCGACTGGTTCGCGGGCGAGGTCGCAAGTCATGACAGCGCACGTTGGATCGTCGTCGGCCACAGCATGGGCGGCAAGATCGCGACGCTGACCGTCGCGCGTCGCCCCGCCGGGCTCGCTGGCATCGTCCTCGTAGCGGCCTCGCCGCCCGCGCCCGAGCCGATGGACGAGGCACGCCGCGCCGAGATGATCGGCTGGTTCGCCGATGGTCCCGCTACCCACGCACAGGCCGAAAAGTTCATTTCCGCCAACACCGCGGGTCCGCTGCCGCATGACCTCGCCGAGCAGGCGATCGTGGATGTGCGACGCAGTTCGCCCGCGGCGTGGCGTGGCTGGCTGGAACAGGGCGCGTGCGAGGACTGGGACGCGAGGGTAGGGGTGATCGACCTGCCCGCACTGATCGTCGCGGGGAGCGAGGACGGCGACCTCGGCGAGGACGCGCAGCGCCGGCTCAACGCGCCGCACTACACCCACCTACGGATCGAGGCGGTCGCCGATGCGGCGCACCTCATCCCCTACGAGCAGCCTGAGGCGCTCGCCGCGCTGATTGCTGCGTACGTCCGCCATATCGAACAAGAAGGAGAGCGTTGATGGATCTGGGTATCAAGGGCCGCGTCGCACTGGTCAGCGGCGCCGATTCCGGCATGGGCAAGGAGACCGCGCGGCTGCTGCTTGAGGCGGGCTGCCGCGTCGCGCTGACCGACAAGGGCGACAATACGCTGGACGAGGCGGCAAAAGAGCTGTCGTCGCTCGGCGAGGTGATCGCGGTTGCGGCCGACGTGCAGAAGCCTGACGAGGTGAAGAAGCTCTGGCAGGAAGTGCGCGAGAAGCTCGGCGACCCCGACATCTACGTCAATGCGGCGGGTGTGACGGGCGCGACGGGCGACTTCCTCGGGGTTGACGATGCCGGCTGGCAGGAAACGCTCGACATCAACCTGATGGGAGCGGTTCGGATGTGCCGCGAGGCGATCCCGGCGATGCGGTCGAAGGGCTGGGGCCGGATCGTGCTGTTCGCGTCCGAAGACGCCGTGCAGCCCTATGTCGACGAACTCGCCTATTGCGCGTCCAAAGCCGGAATCCTGAGCTTGGCGAAGGGTTTGTCGAAGGCGTACGGCTGTGACAACGTGCTGGTCAACACCGTCTCGCCCGCGTTCATCGCAACGCCGATGACCGACAAGATGATGGAAAAGCGTGCGGAGGAAAAAGGCACCAGCTTCGACGAGGCGATCGACAGCTTCCTCAAGGAAGAGCGCCCCGGCATGGTACTCGGTCGCCGCGGCCGCCCGGAGGAAGTCGCCTCCGTCGCCGCCTTCCTCTGCTCCGAACGCGCGAGCTTCATCACCGGCGCGGGCGTCCGCGTCGACGCGGGATCGGTGTTCACGATCCCGGCATAAGTCGTGCTTTCACCGCAGCGCCTCGCTCAGAAGGCGTTGCGGTGGACCAGCACCTTGAATGTCGCGATTAGGATCTGGATGTCGCGAAGCACACTCCAGTCGTTGATGTATTCCAAGTCAGCATCGAGCCGATTGGTTAAGTCTTCGGTACGATGCGTCGCACCGCGAAAGCCACGCACCTGCGCGAGGCCGGTAAGTCCTGGCTTGCATGCGTGTCGATGGTGATATCGCGGGTCCACCTCCCAAAATAAGCGGTCACCCGCCAGCGACCCGAGCGCATGCGGGCGCGGACCCACGAAGCTCATGTCGCCGCGCAGGATGTTGAACAGCTGAGGCAGCTCGTCGATGCTAGTCGCGCGGATCAGCTTGCCCATGCGGGTCACACGCTTGTCGTGGCGCGACGTCGATTGCGCACCCGCGGCGTCCGATAGCTCGCTACGCATGCTGCGAAATTTAAACATTGGGAATAGCCGGTTGCCGTAACCAACCCGTGGCTGCACGAAGAAGGCCGAGCCCGGGCTGTCAAGCTTGACCGCGACAAACACCGCGAGCAGCAGAGGGGAAAGCAGAATAATCGCGGGCACTACGATTGCGAGGTCTAGCATGCGCTTCATCACCCGCTCACGAAGTGGCAGCGCGCCAATGGAGA
The DNA here is from genome assembly GCF_913778135.1 of uncultured Sphingomonas sp. GTDB lineage: Bacteria > Pseudomonadota > Alphaproteobacteria > Sphingomonadales > Sphingomonadaceae > Sphingomonas. The sequence goes on from NZ_CAJYVU010000036.1 coordinate 52,588, forward strand.
CGAGAACGGTGGCAATCCCGGCGAAATGCTTGTTACCGATCGCGCCGAACTGATCGAGCTCGGGCACCAGCAACTCGGTACGCACCGCGCTACCCTTCATCGTTACAGCCCAGAATGCGCGTCGTTCGGGCAGGCAGGCGATGAACGCCTCGTCTACACCCTTCAGCGCCTGTGCCAGCCGATCGAGAAAATACGGGTGCGGTGTTCCTGCGCCAGGATCGATCCGGCGCGCGTCCAGCGTTGCGACGTTAGGTGGCAGATCGATTGCCAAGCCGTCGAGCACCACCAGGCGCGATACCGCTGAACCAGCAAGCAACCGCGCGCCGACAGCGCCTAACAAGGCACGTAATATGGTCAGCAGCACCCCTGACAGCAGCAGCGAGGTGCCAGCGAGTAGACGCGGCACGTAAACGGCGCGATTGAGGCAGAAGGAGATGAACACAGCCAGCAACATGGCGCCCATCAGAGATGCGAGGCTCGCACCGGTACCACGCAGCCACTGCTCGAGCGTAGATGGACGCAGATTGCGAACCTCAAGCAGCAGGAACAGCGAGAAAGTGGCGACAAACAGTCCCAGCGTCGGGATATCCGGCGAAACACTCGGCTGCAGGTAGCGCGCCAGCCAGAAGCCCAGCGACACCGCCACCGCGTCAACGAGCAGGATTGCGGCATAAAGCCGCATGCGCGTTTGACGTTTCAGCGACATCCGCTTTCCTGCGACGGTCGTATCCAACATGTTACACACTAACCACTAAGACCATGCCGGGTAGCCAATCACCACCCGAAAAGGTAGTGGCAAAAAAGACACATCTCAGCTAAAGCAGAAGCTGGCAATAAGCTAAGCAATCTTTGCTACCTACATTAATTCACACGAGGGCCTTATCACTCCTGAGGGTGTACGTGGTATGAACATAATGAATTTAGCTGTTTTGTACGTTGCGCATGTTTAAAACATCAAAAGTGCGCTAAAATCTATAAATAAGTTATAGGATAAAAGATCACAGTATTATAAAACTTATAACCCGTTATTTTACTTGTCTCATTGGCAAAAGACTAGTAACCACGTGAAATGCAGAGCAATAAGTCTTTAAACAATTATATTCGACAGCAACGTAGCGTATGTAGTAGCGTTAGCTTAAAGCGGCGACGTTGCATGGACGATTATCGATCCGCTTGCAAATCAAGTGCCCGTCAGTCGGCATCGCTGGCGCGTAATTACTACGGACTTAGCCTGTTTACACCATTCCAGCGAAATTTCCAAACAGATACCGATCGCGTACATGCCGCGCGCCAACGCAGCGCCTTGTATCTCACTACATGTGGCCACTTACGTGCGGCACGTCGCATGCACACGAGCCGACTATGTTCGTATACCATTCCCGCACATGCGACGAATGAACGTCCATAACGTATGCCAGTCGATCAGCTACAATCAGTGGTGTTCACATGTGATCGGCATTAGACTTGAACAAGTTGCGCACAGACGAAATTGAAGCTGATCAGTTAATAGCCGGACCGGAGGAGTGCTGGGCGTGGCTGCCACGCCGCGTGCGTCTCAACTCCGCTTCATCTCCTCCTGCAGCAGCTTGACGTCCTGGCTGCGGCCACGTGGCAGGATCAGGATATCGTTGCCGCTCGCAACCACGATCAGGTCGTTGACGCCGACCATCGCGATCCGCGCGCCATCGCTGCGTACCAGGCAATTGCGGCTGTCGAGCACGATCGCATCGCCGTTCACGACATTGCCGTGCTCGTCGTTGTCGGCGATCGCATGCAGCGCGTCCCAGCTGCCGACATCGCTCCATCCCATCGCGACCGGCACCACCGCGACGCGATCGGCCTTCTCCATTACTGCATAGTCGATCGAGTCCGACGGCGAGGCTTCGAACGCCGCCTTGTCGGGGTGAACCCGCACACCATCGCGCTGCGCGCCCCTGAGAGACGCCTTCGCGGCCGCGAGGATATCGGGTCGGAACTGCTCTAGTGCCGATAAATAGGCATCGGCGCAGAACAGGAAGATGCCGCCGTTCCAGGCATGATCGCCGCTCGCGATCATCGCCTCCGCCACATCACGCTGCGGCTTCTCTACGAAGCGCGCGACGCGGTGAACACCGGCAGCGACCTCGTCACCCACCTTGATGTAGCCGTAGCCCGTCTCCGGTGCATCTGGCGTGATCCCGAAGGTGACGAGCCAGCCATCCTCGACCAGCGGCAGTGCAGCGTGGATCGCGGCGTGGAAGGCGTCCGGATCGGCGATCACGTGATCCGACGGCATGACTAGCAGTGGCGCCTTGCCGTCGGCTTCGAGCGCAGCCAGCGCGATCGCCGGTGCGGTATTGCGGCCGGCGGGCTCCAGGATTACCGCCTGCGGCGAGGCGGTGATCTCGGCTAGTTGCGTCTCGACCTGATCGGCATGCGCCGCATTCGCGACCACGATGGGTGCTGCAAAGGCGTCGCCGTGCGCGCGCGCCGCGGTCAGTTGCAGCATTGTCTCGGCCGCGGTCAGCGCCAGGAACTGCTTGGGTCGCTCCGGCCGCGACATCGGCCACAAACGCGTTCCCGATCCGCCGGACAGGATCACCGGCACGATTGCTGACAAATGTATTCTCCTCAGTCCCCCCGCT
>NZ_CAJYVU010000037.1 GCF_913778135.1 uncultured Sphingomonas sp.
GCGCTCGAGGGCGGGTTGATCGCGGTGGCGGCGGTGATCGTCTCACCGCTGGGCTACCTCGCGATCCCGCTGTTGTCGGGCTGGACGCTGGCCGCGGCGCGGGCATTGTTCTGATCTCCACGCTGACGGGCCCACGCATCATCTCGGTTCCGGAGACGGGATCGACCAACGCCGACCTGCTGCGGATGGCGGAAGCGGGCAGCGCAGGTGAGGGCGTATGGCTGCGCGCCGATCGGCAGCTGGCGGGGCGCGGGCGGCTCGGGCGGGACTGGTCGTCGCCGGTCGGTAATCTCTACGCGAGCACGATCGTCACCGTGCGCGCCGACGACCCGCCCACGCCCAGTCTCGCGCTAGTGGCGGCGGTCGCGCTCGACGAGGCGATCGACGGGATCTTGCCCGATTCGGCTCGTCGTAAGCTGGCGATCAAATGGCCGAACGATCTGTTGATCGCCGGCGCAAAGGTGTCGGGCATCCTGCTGGAACGTGCTGGTGCCCACGTCGTGATCGGCATGGGCGTGAACATCGCGCATCATCCGGACCTAGCCGATCGGCCGACAACCAGCCTGCACGCTCAAGGCGCGAGCGTGGAGGTTTCGTCGTTCGCAGAGCGGCTGGCTGAATTGATGTCCGCATGGCTGTCGCTGTGGCGCTCACAGGGTCTCGCACCCGTGATCGCGCGCTGGTGCGAGCGGGCGCATGCAATTGGCGCGTCGCTGCGTGTGCGGCTGCCTGACGGTGGTGAGCAGGCAGGCGTGTTCGACGGACTCGACGCGCAGGGTGCACTGCGGTTGCGCTTGGAGGATGGCGATACCCGTGTCATCCACGCCGGCGACGTGTTCCTGGTCTAGGAGGAAGCCATGCTGCTCGCGATCGATGCCGGCAACACCAACGTGGTCTTCGCGCTGGTCGAGGTGTCCGCGGAGGCGCGTGAAATCCGAGCGCGCTGGCGGATCGCGACCGATCCTAGGCGAACCGCGGACGAATATGCGGTGTGGCTGAGCCAGCTGCTCGCGCTCGAAGGCTTCACGCGCGACGATGTCTCAGCGGTGGTCATCTCGACCGTGGTGCCGCGTGGGCTCCACAACCTGCAGGTGTTGGCGTCAAAGTATTTCGGTGGCGAGGCGTTGGTTGCCGGGCGTGCACCGCTGGAATGGGGCGTGTCGATCGACGTTGACGAGCCCGCGTCGCTGGGTGCGGATCGTGCGGTGAACACGATTGCCGCGCATGCCCTACACGCAGGCGACCTGATCGTCATAGATTTCGGCACCGCGACGACGGTCGACTTTTCCGACTACAAGGGGGCGTACAAGGGCGGGATCATCGCGCCAGGCATCAACCTGTCGCTCGACGCGCTGGTCGCCGCCGCCGCCAAGCTGCCGCGCATTGCAATCGAGGCGCCGGCGGTCGACAGCGTCATCGGACGCAATACGGTCGATCAGATGAACATCGGCATCTATTGGGGCTATATCGCGATGATCGAGGGGCTGGTCGCGCGGATGAAGGCCGAGGTCGGTCGCCCGGTGAAGGTGATCGCGACCGGCGGGCTCGCCACATTGTTCGAGCGGCACACGAACGTGTTCGACGCGATCGAGCCCGACCTGACGATCCAGGGGCTGGCGATGATGTGGCAGCGCGCCCATATAGATTAGTGAGATCGGCGCCGGGGCCGCAGCCCGGAAAACAGCGAAAACCGCGCTTTGGAGCTACCGTTCGACCATGCGTCCGAGCGGAGCGGCGCGTTAAGGACGAGAATGACACCGAAGAACAACGAACTACTTTTCTGCGCGCTCGGCGGTTCGGGCGAGATCGGGATGAACGTCAACCTGTACGGCCACGCCGGCAAATGGGTGATGGTCGATTGCGGGGTGACGTTCGCCGACGCAGGCTTCCCAGGCATCGATGTGATCCTGCCCGACCTGCGCTTCATCGAGGAGCAGATCGACAGTCTGGTCGGGCTGGTGCTGACGCACGGGCATGAGGACCATATCGGCGCGCTGCCGTATCTGGCCGAGGATCTCGGCGTTCCGCTCTACGCGACGCCGTTCACTGCCGGGTTGATCCGCGGCAAGCTCGAGGAAGAGCGGATCGACGACCGCGTCAAGATCAAGCTGGTCGAGGCGAACAAGGCGTTCGACGTCGGTCCGTTCAAGTTCACGATGGTGCCGCTCGCGCACTCGATCCCCGAGGCAAACGGGCTGTTGATCGAGACGAAGCCGGCGCGGGTGTTTCACACCGGCGACTGGAAGCTCGACGCGACCCCGCTGATCGGCAAGCCCTCGACGCCCGAGGAATTGCGCGCGATCGGCGACAAGGGCATCGACGTGCTTGTCTGCGATTCGACCAACGTGTTCAACGCCGAGGCGTCGGGCAGCGAGGCGGACGTGCGCCGCGGCATTGCCGAAACGGTGGCGAAGGCTAAGGGGCGCGTGCTCGTCACCTCGTTCGCGTCGAATGCGGCGCGGATCGCGACGCTCGGCAAGGTGGCGGAAGAGACCGGGCGCAAGCTGGCGGTCGCGGGCCGCTCGCTCGACCGGATCATCCGCGTGGCGCAGGCGACGGGGTACCTCAAGGACTTGCCGAACCTGATCGACGCCGAGACCGCGATGCGGCTGCCGCGTAACAAGGTGCTGGTGATCGCGACCGGCGGGCAGGGCGAGCCGCGCGCCGCGCTGGCGCGCGTCGCCGAGGGCACGCACCCGATCAAGCTCGACGAGGGTGACACGGTGATCTTCTCGTCCAAACAGATCCCCGGGAACGAGGTCGCGATCGGGCGTATCCAGAACCAGCTCGCCGCCAAGGGTGTCGAGATGGTGACCGAGAAGCAGGCACACGTTCACGTCTCGGGTCACCCTGGGCGGCCCGAGCTCAAGTCGATGTACGAGTGGATGCGCCCCAAGGCGCTGATCCCCGTGCACGGCGAGATGCGGCACCTGAAGGAGCAGGCGCGCTTCGGCCTGTCGAACGGGATCGCGCACGCGCTGGTGCAGACCGACGGTGATATCGTGCGCTTGGCGCCGAACGGGCCGGAGAAGATCGGCAATGCGCCCGTGGGCCGGCTGGTGCTCGACGGCGACGTGATCCTGCCGTCTAACGGCAGCACGATCAACGAGCGGCGCCGTATCGCGGTTAACGGCCAGATCTCGGTCGGGATCGCGGTCGATCGCAACGGGCGCGCGGGCGGCACGCCGGACGTACGCGTGCAGGGCGTGCCGGTCGAGGAAGAGCGTGACGCTTTCCTCGAAGACGCGATTGCGGCCGCGAGCGAGGCGATGCGGGGCGCGCCGCGTGATCGGGAGCGTCTGCGTGAGCAGGTCCGGCTCGCGGTGCGTCGTGTCGCGACGCGCTGGACCGGCAAGAAGCCGGTGATCGACGTGGTCGTCGTTCAGGTCTGACGCACGATGCGCTGGACCTCGATGCTGGCGATCTACGTCCTGTTCTGGGCGTTCTCGGTCTTTCTCGTCCTGCCGTTCGGGGTGAAAACCTCGGCGGAGGCGGGGGCCGAGCACGTGCCGGGCACCGCGGAGAGTTCACCGCACGAGTTTTCGATGAAGAAGGTGGCGGTGCGCACGACGATCGTCGCGACGATCATGTTCGCGCTGTTCATCGCCAATTATGAGTTCGGCTGGGTCGACGCCAGTTCGCTCGACTATTCGGACGCTGCCAACGCGGTTTGACAGCTGCGGGGCGCTTTATGCTCCGTCCATATCTTAGCAGGTAGCGCGGGCCAGTAGGCCGTCGTGTTAGCGCAGCCGCTCGATCGCCTGCGCCAATGCGACGTAGAGCTTGCCCATGTCCGACGACAGCAGCGTCACGCCGAGCGGCGAGGAGTCGCGCTGGGTCAGGATCGTGCGCAGCATTGCCTCGAAATCGTGGATGTAGCGATTGACCTGATCGCGGAACACCGTTTGCTCGTCGTACAAATGCGCGATGTCGCGCTGCTCGGCGGCATCGAGCAGGCGCACCGCGCGGCGCGTGAAGACGCCGCGATCACCCTTCAGATACGCGGCCCAGGCGCTGTCGGACACGTCGGGCGCGAGCGTGCGGGTGAGATCGATCGAGGCCGAGTTGAGTTGCTCGATCAGCAGCGAGGCGCGGCGCGCGAAGCTGTCCTGCTCGACGCGGTCGCGGTGCTGCTGTTCCTCGGCCAGCCGCGTGTCGACGCGGGCGGCGGCAGCGTCGATCACCGCGATCTGCTGCTCGAGCCGCTGCGTCGCGCGCGCGGCCGCTTCGACTGCGGTTTCCGCGACCGCCGAGACCTGTGCGATCTGCGCCTCGACCCCGTTGGTGACCGAGCGGTGGAGCGCGTCGTTGCTGGCGGCCTGCAGTGCCTCGGCGGCCTCGGGAATGACCTGCGCCAGCGTGTCGCGGGCGTGGTCGGCAGCCGCCGCAGCGGTGTCCCGGACGCGCATCAGCGCCTCGATCAGCCGCGGTGCCGCCTCTTCCGCCAGGCGATGCGCGCGCTCGGTCGCCTCATCGACCGTGTGGCCGATCGCGTCAGCCTTGGCGCGGCCGCTGGTGAGCGCGTCGAGCAGGGTGCCGGTGAGCGCGTCGACCGTGCGGCGTTGTTCCGCAATGACCTGCGCGATCGCCTCAATTGCGCCGTGGGTGCTCTCCGCCGCAGTGACGAGCGCGAGCAGCTCGGGGCGCGCGGCGACGACGACCGACTGGCTCGCGGCGATGCGCGCGTCGAGCCGATCGATTGCCTCGGGGAGCGTTTCGTCGATCTCGCGCGTCGCGGCGTCCAGCGCGGTCAGCAAAGTCTCGGTTGTCGCGATCGTGCGCGTGGCGAGCTGGTCGCCCGACTGGAGCGCGTCCCCCATCGCCTCGGCCGAGCTGGTCAGCGCGCTGATCGAGGCGGCGAGTTGCTGCGTGCGCTCGGTTCCACTGAGGTGCAGCGCCTCGATGCGGCGCTCGTTGCGGCCGAGACTGTCCTCGAGCGCGGAGAACAGTTCCTCGCCGACGCCGCGCTGCGCGTCGAGACGGCGCGCGATCCGCTCGATCACCATCTCGACGAGTTCGATCCGTTGCGTCAGCGCCTCCGCGCTCTCGCGCGCGGCCTGATCGAGCGCGACCTGGCTGGTGCCGATGAGCGCGAGCATCGCCTCGCCCTGCGCGGCAATGCCCTTGCGCGATTCGTCGATTGCGTTGGCAGTGCGGTCGAGCAGCGCATCGACCGCACCCGCCGCCTGTGAGGTGACCGACTCGAGCCGAGCGCCGGCAGTCTCGCTAGTCGCCTCCATGCGGCGGATGTGCGCGGCGAGCTTCTCGGCAGCGCCGCCCGCAACCGCCTCCGCCTCGCGCCCGCGTGCGGTCAGCGCGACAATCTGCGCGTCGAGTGCGGCGGCGCGCTCGCAGGCGGTGAGGCCGGTCTGCTCGATCGACTGCGTCAGCGCGTGCGTTTCCGCCTGCGCATGCGGCAGGCTGTTGAGCAGCGTCGACAGGCTCGCCTGCGCAGATGACGCGGCGTCGGCGAGCGCGCGGGCATGAACGTCGGCCTGGTCGATCTCCTCCGACAAACCGCGTCCGATCGAGGCGAGCCGCGCGGTCGCGGCGTCTCCGGTCGTCGCGAGCATACGCAGTTGTTCGGCAAGCTGCGCGCGCTGCTGATCGATCACGAGGCCGAGCGAGCCGACGGTCGATTCGAGCGCCTCTGCCTCCAGCCGCATCGCGCGTGCACTGGCGCCGAACCGCTGCGCCTCGGCGCGGCTGGTCCTGAGCGCGAGCAGCCATGCGACACCGGCGGCGAGCGGGCCGAGCAGTGCGGCGGCGGCGATCTGCGAGATCTCCAGCGGGTTCGAAACTCGCCCCCAGGCGAGCGCCACCAGTGCCGCGACCCAGAGAAAAGCGAAGGCGACCAGCAGCCACGGCATGATCGTGCGCCACGCCGGCTTCGGCTCGACCCCGTCGTTCGCGCTATATGGCTCGTGCCAGTCGGCGTCGCCGTATGACGCGACCGGCACCGCCGGCTCGTCCCCGAGCAGGTTGCGCTGCTGCATGTCCTCGGACACGCGTATACCGACGATTGACGGCCCCCCGTTCATGACGATCGGCTTACCATGTTTGTGAGGATGCGAAAGCGGTTCGCGACGGAGCGTGCGGCGGATCGCATCCGATTGCATCAGGGGCGGGCGCCAACGCGGCGTTAACCGACCGCGGCTACCATCGATCACATGGCCTATGATCCCGGAGCGATCGACCACGCTTTGTCCGCTGCGGTCGGCGATGACCCTGCACTGATCGCCGACCTGCGCGCGGCGTTCATCGAGAGTGCGCAGGGCGTGCTCAGCGCGCTTGAACTGGCCGGCGACGATCTGGCCTGGCGCGATGGGTTGTTGCGGCTGCGCGGGTTGGCGGCGAGTTTCGGCGCGGTCAGGCTCGCCGCGCTCGCGCTCGATGCGGGTGAGGCGTCGGTTGGTGACGCACGCGCGCTGCGGCTGATCAGGCGTAACATCGAACGCCTGTGACTTGATCGACGAAGGGTACGGGCGGCTGGCGGGTTGCCCGCGCCTGGTTGCCGCCGTAAGCGCCACGGATGCTGGCAGGGCTGCTATTTGCGACACGGGAAGCGGTTGATCGGCCGGGTACGCTGACGGCGACGCTGCCGTTCGCGGCCGCGACGCTGATCGAATATCAGGCGCGGCTGCTGATCGCCGCCGGTGCATCGCAGATCGTCGTGATCGTGTCGCGGCTGACGCCCGAGTTGATCGGCGCGCTGGCACGGATCGGCAAACGCGGTGTCGCGGTCGACGCGGTGCGCAGCGCGACCGATGCGCTGGGCAAGCTCCACCCGCTCGCGCGCGTGCTGCTGATCGCCGACGGACTGGTGACGAGCGAGCCGGTGGTGAATGCGCTGGCCGGTGAAAAGGACGACACGCTGTTGGTCGTGGCCGAGGCTGCGGCGGGTACGGAGTTCGAGCGGATCGGCGGCGGCGTTGCCTGGGCGGGGCTGGCGCGGATGGATGCGCGGCGCTTGTCGGAGGCCGCAAAGATGCCCGCCGATTATGATCTGCAATCGACGCTGCTACACGTGCTGGCACAGGCGCGGGCCGAGCGGGTCGAACTGCCCGCGCACGCGATTGCGCAGGGGCACGGGATCGAGCACCGCGCCAGCGCGCTCGATCAGCGCGGTCGCGCAGTGCTGGCGGCAACGATGGCAGCGCGGCCGGGCTGGTTCGACCGCGTGGTTTTGCGACCGCTCGCACGGCTGGCAGTGCCCGAGGTGGCGCGACGCGGCGTAGCGACGATGGCGGTGGCGGGCGTCGGCGGCGTGCTTGCGCTCGTCGGGCTGGCGGGCGTCTATACGGGATGGCGCGCGTCGGGTCTGGTGGCGGTGCTTGCCGGGGTGATCCTAGCCGAACTGGCGGGATCGCTCGCGCTCTTCCGTGACGAGGCGGAGGTTCAGCGCGGGATCCGCGTCGCCACGCTGGCGGCGCCGGCGCTCGCGATCCTGCTGCTGGGGCAGGGGCTTGGTGCAGTTGCGTTGCTGCTCGCGGTCCAGACGGTCGTCCTCGGCGGTCTGTCCGAGCGTGCGGCACGTCCGTCGCTGCGGCGACGCTGGTGGGGCGGCGCCCCCGCTTATCTGACGGTCGTGACCGCGGGGACGCTGCTGAGCCTGCCATTGTGGGGGCTGGCGGCGGCGGCGCTCTATGCCACGGCGACGCTCGCGGGGACGATCGAGGCGCTCGGGCCTGAGGCTTAGCGCCCCTTTAACGAAGCCGGGCTACAAGCGGGCACCATGTCGCTTTCCCCTTCCTCTTCGTCGGACGTGTCGGCCGCGGACCTGGCGCTGCGCGCGGCGGCGGCCGAGCGGCGCGCGGGTCGCCGGCTCGGCGCCGCGATCGAGGACTTCTTCCGCGTCGAACAGGATCGGCTCGACGACCGCGCACGCGCACTGATCAGCGCGATGGTCGAGGCGAGCGTGGCGGCGATCGAGCACGATGTCGGTAGTGCCGCGGCACGCCTGCTCGCCGCGCGCGGCGACGGCGCGGCGGCGAAGTCACTGGCCGCGGGCAACGCGGGCGTCCTTGCGCGCTTGATCGATTCGGGGCTGCTCCGCGATCGTGCGCTGATGGACGAGATCGTGGCGCAGGCGCGCGTCAACCTGATCGATGAGGCCTTGGTGACCAACCGCGCGCCGGGCGTTACAACCGGGCTGCTCGCAAGGCTGCGCGATCATGCCGATCCGATGGTGCGCGATGCCGCAATCGATTACCTGCTGGCCGACAGTCGCCGACGCGCGCCGATCGAGGAGCGCCGCGCCGAACTGCCCGCCGAGTTGCATCATCAACTGGTCTGGTGGGTGGCGGCGGCGCTGCGCGAGCGGTTGGGCGGTGTGTCCGCCACCGCCGACCGCGCGCTAGTCGACGCGGCGATGCAGCGGATCGCGCATTTCGACGGCGCGGCGGGAACGATCGTTGCGGCGCACCGGCTCGCGACCGCGATCGACGCCGATGTCGAGCGGTTGCCCGGACTGCTGATCGAGGCGCTGACTGAGGGGCGGTTGACGCTGTTCGCGGCGTTCCTGGCGCATGCGCTGGGGATCGAGATGGACGAGGCGCGCGCGCTGGCACTTGAACCGGACGGTGAGCGGTTGTGGATCGCGCTGCGTGCGCTGGGCATGAACCGCGACGTGCTGGCGCGTGTCGGCTGGGCGCTGGGCGAGGCGGACCGCTCGCGCGATGTCGAGGCCTTGCCCGAGGCGATTGACGCCGCAGCCGGCGTGCAGCCCGAGCAAGCGGGGGCGGTCATCGCACCGCTGATGCTGACGCGTGATTTCCGCCAGGCGGTGCGCGCGCTCGCGATGGGCAGCGCTGCGTGAACGATCCGTTGATCTTGCACGCGCGGCTCGACCGCGAGGATCGGTTGATCGACGCCGACGAGGGCTTTGGTGCCATCAACGAGCGCGCGGGTGGCAGCCGCGGGCAGGTGCTGGCTGTGCCGCAATTCGCGACCTTGGTCCGGCTCGCACGGCGACTTCGCATCCTGATTACCCGAGGCGTGACGATCGCCGACGGCGAAATTGATCTCGATTGCTGGATCAAGGCGACGCCGGGCGACGGCGGCACATCGCTCGCGGTTTCGATCCTGCGCGAGCGGCCGGCTTGGCGCACGCCGACGAGCGCGAACACGGTCGCGGCCCTGCCGCCACCACCCGGTGCCGACTGGCAGTGGGAGGTCGATGCGGAGCTGCGCGTCACGCGGATCGACGAGCAGGCGGGCATCCGTCAGGGCTTCGACGCGGTGGCTGCGCTGTCACGCCCGCTAACGCGGTTGTTCGCAATGGAGCCCGACGAGGACGGCAATGTCGTGATCCTTGATGCGGTGGCGGAGCGGGTCGACTTCGATCGGCAGCTGGCGACGATCCGTGAGAGCGGCGTGCGCGTCTTTCTCGCCGGATCGGTCCGGCGCGACGCGCTGGGCGGGTTCGACGGCTTTGTCGGAGGCACCTACCTGCTCGATGAAGCGCCGCCCGAGCCGGTCAGCGAGACGTTCAACGCGCGCCTCGATCAGGTGCTGCGCGGACCGCTCGGCCGGATCGTCGCCAACGCCGACACGATCAATGCCGGGATGGATGGCGCACTCGACCCGCACTACGCTGACTACGCCGCCGATATCGCCAGCGCGGGACGCCATCTGCTCGGCCTCGTCGACGATCTGGTCGATCTGGAAGCGATCGAGCGCGACGATTTCACGGTCGAGGACGAGGCGATCGACCTGGCCGACGTGGTGCGGCGCGCGGCGGGGCTGTTGCAGGTCCGTGCGGCGAACGCGGGTGTGGTGATCGACCGCGACGGGCTCGACGATGCGCTGCCCGCGCGCGGTGAATTTCGCCGCACGTTGCAGATCCTGGTCAATTTGATCGGCAACGCGGTGCGCTACTCGCCCGAAGGCGCGACGATCTGGCTGCGCGCGCAGCGCGACGGCGACCGCGCGGTGGTGATCGTCGCCGATCAGGGCAAGGGCATCGCGCCGGACGACCAGGCGCGCATCTTCGACAAGTTCGAGCGCGTCGACGCGAGCGAGGCCGGCGGCAGCGGCCTCGGCCTCTACATCGCGCGCCGCCTCGCGCGGGCGATGGGAGGGGATCTGACCGTCGACAGCGACGTCGGCATGGGCGCGCGCTTTCTGCTGTGGTTGCCGGCGGGGGCGTAGGCGGCGGATCGCTGTCGAGATCTCCTATGTGCTAGGACGACCGTTCGTAAATGGACTGAGTGGCTCAGCCGACGTTGGCGCGCGCTTTATGTCTGTGCGATTTCGTCGGCGTTCGGGTGGATAGCCGCGCGTGCATGGGGGGGGCGGGTGATCGGTCATCATCTCAGGCTGGCAGGGATACTCGCGGCAAGCCTGCTCAGCATCGCCTCACCTGCGGCTGGTGCGCAGGAAGGAGCACTAAGGTGCCCTCTTTCTACGCCCTATAACCCCAGCAACCCTTTTGCTCGCACCGTCAGAGGGGAGTTGCCAGCCTCCATCATCGCCCAGGACGCGACGGTGATGGCCATCATCCCGCTGGAGTGGAAGCATCCCGGACATGCGCTGATCATCCCGAAATCAGCAGTCCGCAATCTGGGTGATCTGAGCGACGCAGACGCATTGGCGGTGCTACACATGGCCAGGCGGGTGGCGGTCGCCCAGCAGCGCGCGCTCGGCAGCACGGGCTATTCGTTGCAGCAGAACAATGCCAGTCGGCAGGATGTCTGCCACTTCCACCTCCACGTGATACCGAACACCCCGGCTGTGCCGAGAGTGCGTCCCACGCGGGCCGAAATGGATATGATTGCGGAGCGTTTGCGCGCTGCCTTGCCGCCGCAGTAACCCCGCGCCTTACCGCCGTATCCGCCGCGCCAGCAGGATCATCAGCAATCCCGCGACTGCCAGCGCGGCGCCGTAGTCGGCCCAGACGCGCTGGTCGAGCATGAAGCTCGACGCGGGCCAGTGGATAAGGCCGCGGCCCTGGCCGATCCAGAGCACGCCCATCAACGTGCATAGCACGCCTAGAACGAGCAGGACCGGCCGGAGCCGCTGCATGTCAGATCAACGCTCGCCGACGGCGACGTAGCTGCGCTGCGTCGGCCCGGTGTAGAGCTGGCGCGGACGGCCGATCTTCTGGTCGGGATCGGTGATCATCTCGTTCCACTGCGCGACCCAACCGACGGTGCGCGCGAGCGCGAATAGCACGGTGAACATGCTGGTCGGGAAGCCGATCGCCGACAGGATGACGCCCGAATAGAAGTCGACGTTCGGGAACAGCTTCTTCTCGATGAAATACGGATCGTTGAGCGCGATCTCTTCCAGCTTCAGTGCGGTCTCAAACACAGGGTCGGAAACGTTGAGCGTCTCGAACACCTCACGCACGGTCTTCTGCATCACGGTCGCGCGCGGATCGTAGTTCTTGTACACGCGGTGACCGAAGCCCATCAGGCGGAACGGATCGTTCTTGTCCTTCGCCCGCGCGATGAACTCGGGGATGCGATCGGGCGTGCCGATCTCGTGCAGCATGTTGAGCGCGGCCTCGTTCGCACCGCCGTGCGCCGGACCCCACAGACACGCAATGCCCGCCGCCATGCACGCGAACGGGTTCGCGCCCGAGGAGCCCGCCAAGCGGACGGTCGAGGTCGACGCATTCTGCTCGTGGTCGGCGTGGAGGATGAAGATACGGTCCATCGCACGCTCGATCGCCGGGTTCACCTCATAGGGCTCCGCGGGCACGCCGAAGGTCATGCGCAGGAAGTTGCCGGTGTAGGACAGCGAATTGTCAGGGTAGAGGAACGGCTGACCCACGCTGTACTTGTACGCCATCGCCGCGATCGTCGGGATCTTGGCGATCAGACGATGCGACGCGATCATGCGCTGCTGCGGATCGTGGATGTCGGTCGAGTCGTGATAGAAGGCCGACAGCGCGCCGACGACGCCGCACATGATCGCCATCGGGTGCGCATCGCGGCGGAACCCACGGAAGAAGGTCGCCAGCTGCTCGTGCACCATCGTGTGGCGGCTGATCGTGTGGTTGAAGCCCGACAGCTCGTCCGCCGACGGCAGCTCGCCGTTCAGCAGCAGGTAGGCGACCTCCATGAAGCTCGACTTCTCGGCCAATTCGCCGATCGGATAGCCGCGGTGGAGCAGCACGCCCTCGTCACCGTCGATATAGGTGATCTCCGACCGGCACGACGCCGTCGAGGTGAAGCCGGGATCGTAGGTGAAGGCGCCGGTCTGGCCGTAGAGCTTGCGAATGTCGACCACGTCGGGGCCGACCGAGCCGGAGAGCACGGGATAGTCGAAGTTCTTGCCCGCCAGATCGAAGGTAGCTGTGTCGGTCATGATCGTCTCCTGTCAGGCCCCGTTGCCGGGTGTGTGATCCGCGATGCGCGCCAGGCTTTCCTCGCGTCCTAGAAGGACGAGTACGTCGAAGATGCCCGGCGACGTCTTGCGTCCGGTTAGTGCGACGCGAAGCGGCTGGGCCACCTGTCCGAGCTTCACGCCCGCATCCTCGGCGACCTGCCGCACCGCGGCCTCTGCCGTCTCCGTATCCCAGTTGTGCACTGCGTCAAGCGCTGCGTGGAGCCGGGCGAGCAGCGCCGGCGCGTCGCCGGCGAGCAGCGGGGCTGCGGCCTCGTCGATGGTGAGCGGACGTTCGGCGAACAGGAACGCCGCGCCGTCGGCGAGCTCGTTGATGTTGGCGGCGCGCGGCTTCAGTGCCGGCATTGCCGTTTCTAGTCTGGCGCGCCGGGGATCATCCTGTGCCAGGTCGAGCTTGTCCGCGACCAGTCCGGCGAGCCGCGCGTCGTCGGCGGCGCGAATGTAGTGGCCGTTCAGGTTCTCGAGCTTCTTGAGGTCGAAGCGCGACGGGCTCTTGCCGACGCCCGACAGGTCGAACCAGCGGATCGCGTCGTCGCGCGCGATGATCTCGTCGTCGCCGTGGCCCCAGCCGAGGCGGAGCAGGTAGTTGTCGAGTGCCTCGGGCAGGATGCCGAGTTCATCGCGGTACGCCTCAATCCCCACCGCCCCGTGGCGCTTCGACAGCTTGGCACCGTCCGAGCCGTGGATCAGCGGAATGTGCGCGTAGATCGGGTCGGGCCACCCGCCCCCACCAGTCTCTTTGGAGATCGCGTCCATCGCGCGGTAGATCGGTAGCTGGCGAAAGGCGTTGTTGAGGTGATCGTCGCCGCGGATGACGTGCGTCACGCCCATGTCGTGATCGTCGACTACGACCGCGAGCATATAGGTCGGCGTGCCGTCGGAGCGGAGCAGGACCATGTCGTCGAGCTCGGCATTCTGGACGGTCACCGCGCCCTGAACCTGATCGTGGATCGTGACCGCGCCCTCGGTCGGCGCCTTCAGCCGGACGACGAAGGGCTGGTCTGCAGGACCGTCATTGCGGTCGCGCCACGGCGAACGGATGCGCAGCGGTTTCTTCGCCGCCTGCGCCTCGGCACGCATCGCGTCGATCTCATCTTGGGTCATGTAGCAGCGGTATGCGTGGCCGTGCTCGACCATCTGGTGCGCGACCGCGGCGTGGCGGTTAGCGCGCGCGAACTGGTAAACTTCCTCGCCGTCCCAATCGAGGCCGAGCCAGCGCATGCCGCCCAGGATCGCCTGAATCGCGGGCTCGGTTGAGCGCGCGCGATCGGTATCCTCGATCCGCAGCCGGAACGTGCCGCCGTGGTGGCGCGCGTAGAGCAGGTTGAACAGCGCGGTGCGCGCGCCGCCCAGGTGGAGAAAGCCGGTCGGTGACGGCGCAAAGCGGGTGACGACCGTGGACGGGTTCTGAGTCGCGTCGGCGGGCGCCGCATGGGCGTCGGAGTTGGTGGTTGCGCTCAAGCGCGCTTGCTCCCAGGCTGCGAGGAATGTGATGGCCAGTTCAGCCGCGACCGCCCCTAGCAAAGCACAAGCGTCGCTTCAAATCGCGGCGGCGTGGTCGGGCGCGTGGGAGCGCTGGCTGGAGGCGGAGCGGCACCAGCTGGTGCTGTGGCTGCCGGTCATGCTGGGGGCGGGAATCGCGACGTGGTTCGTGCTGCCGGAGGCGACGGGCTGGACCGCGGCGTTGCTCGGTAGTGCCGGAGTGGCGGGCTCAGCACTGGCGCTGGCGCGCGGTGGCCGCGGCGGCGTGACGATCGCGGCCGGCGCGATCGCCTTCGCACTCGGGCTCGCGCTGGTGTGGTGGCGAGCGGAGGCGGTGCGCGCGCCGGTGCTCGCCCGCCCCGCGATCGTCGAGCTGGTCGGGCGCGTGACGCGGGTGCAGGCGCAGCCGGCGCGTGATCTGACGCGCGTGTGGATCGCGGTGGAGCGCTGGGACGGGCAGGCGCGCGACAACGTGCCGCGACGCGTGCGCGTCAATGTCACGGACGATAACCTGCCCGCCGGCGTCGTCGAACAAAGCCGGGTACGGGTGCGCGCGCGTTTGATGCCGCCAGCGCCGCCCGCGGTGCCGGGCGCGTATGATTTCGAACGAGTGGCGTGGTTCGAGGGACTTGGCGCGACCGGACGCGCACTCGACGTCGCCGTGATCGCGCGCGCCGGATCGGATCGCGACGGCATTCGTGCGAGGCTGACGCGTCATATCGAGGCGCAGCTGCCCGGCAGTGCCGGCGGGATCGCGGCTGCGCTGGCGACCGGCGATACAGGCGCGATCAGCGACGAGGACGCGGAGGCGATGCGTCGTGCGGGCCTTGCGCATCTGTTGTCGGTCAGCGGGCTGCACATCACAGCAATGGTGGGGATCGTGATGGCGTTAGCGCTTCGGCTGCTGGCATTGTCGCCGGCGCTGGCGTTGACCGGGCGCGTTCCGCTGCTCGCCGGAGGAGCCGCCGCACTAGCGGCGATCGGTTATACCTGGCTGACAGGGGCGGAGGTGCCGACGATCCGCAGCTGCGTCGCCGCGCTGCTGGTGCTGGCGGCGCTGGCGATCGGGCGCGAGGCGGTGACGCTCCGGCTGGTCGCGGCCGGCGCGCTGATCGTGCTGGTCGCGTGGCCGCAGGCGCTGGTGAGCGCGAGTTTCCAGCTGTCGTTCGCGGCGGTGACGGCGATCGTTGCATTGCATGAACATCCACGTGCCCGCGCGCTGTTCCTGTCGCGCGAGGAGGCGTGGTGGCGGCGAGGGGTGCGGGAAGGCGGCTCGCTGCTCACGACCGGAGCGCTGGTCGAAGCGGCGCTGATGCCGATCGCGGTGTTCCACTTCCACAAGGCAGGCGTGTACGGCGCGTTCGCCAACATCGTCGCGATTCCGCTGACGACCTTTGTCGTGATGCCAGTGGAGGCGGGCGCGTTGATGCTCGATGCCGCCGGGCTCGGCACACCATTGTGGTGGGTCGCGGGTCAGGCGTTGCGCTTGCTGCTATGGATTGCGCACGCGGTCGCGTCGGCGCCGGGATCGGTCACGGCGCTGCCGGCGATGCCGCGCGGGGCGTTCGCGTTGATGATAGCAGGCGGATTGTGGATCGCGTTGTGGCGTACGCGTGCGCGCTGGGCCGGACTGCTCCCAATCGTCGCCGGGGCGTGCTGGACGATCGCGACGCCTGCGCCCGACCTGATCGTGACAGGCGACGGACGGCATCTGGCGTGGCGCGGCGATGATGGCAGGCTGGCGATGCTACGCGACCGAGCGGGCGACTATACGCGCGATACGCTCGCCGAGAATGGCGGGTTCGACGGCGAGATGGCAGTGCTATCGGAAACGCAAAACGCGCGCTGCAATCAGGATTTGTGCTGGGTCACGCGGCAGATGGGCGAACGGCGGATCACCTTGCTCGCCACGCGTAGCGGCTATCTGGTGCCCGCAGGCGCCTTCATCGACCTGTGTCGCCGCGTCGACATCGTCGTGAGCGAGCGTCGCGTCCCGCGGCGATGCCGCGCACGGTGGCTGACGCTGGACCGTGCGTCGCTAAGGCGCACCGGCGGAGTCGCGGTGAGTTTCGACGATGCAAGCGTCTCAACGGTGCGCGTCCGCGGCGACGCGCACCCGTGGATTACGCGTAGCGGCGGAGAATACCGGCCAGCTTACCCTGAACGCGCACCTGCGCGGGGGCGTAACGCTGCGGATCGTAGGCGCGATTGGCAGGGTCGAGCCGCACCATCGCACCTTCGTGACGGAAATATTTGAGCGTCGCCTCGCTGTCGTCGATCAGCGCCACCACGATCTCACCGTCGCGCGCGACCTCCTGCTTGCGGATCAGTGCATAGTCGCCGTCGAGGATGCCGGCTTCGACCATCGAGTCGCCCGATACCTCCAGCGCATAATGCTCGCCCGCACCCAGCAGCGCCGCGGGGACGGGCAGGCTGGTCGAGCCTTCGAACGCCTCGATCGGTACGCCCGCCGCAATGCGGCCGTGAAGCGGCAGCTCGACCACGTCATTCGCCGGCTGAGGAGCCACACGGGAGGCGGGCCGCTCGGTTCCGTCGGCATCGATACGATCAGGCGTACGCAGAATCTCGAGCGCGCGTGCGCGGTTGGGCAGACGCCGGATGTAGCCGCGTTCCTCGAGCGCGCTGATCAGGCGGTGCACGCCCGATTTCGACTTGAGCTCGAGCGCCTCCTTCATCTCCTCGAACGAGGGCGACACGCCTGTCGCGGCGAGCCGATCTTCGATGAAGCAAATCAGCTCATGCTGCTTGCGGGTGAGCATCGCGCGGCTCCTTTGGTGAACAGATGCAGAACCTTTATGGAACAGCATGTGTTCCGTCAAGCGACGCGGTCAGGCGATGATCAGGATTTCCGCCGAGTCGCCGGCTTGGGCCGCGGGGGCGTGGGGCGGGCGGATCACGAGGCAGGTGGAGCGCGCGAGCGTGCGCAACATCGAGCTGTCCTGGATCGTCGAAGCGTAGACGCGGCCATCGCGCATCTCGGCACGCAGATAGTCGGTCCGGTTGTTGTTGGCCGCGAGCGGCTCACCCAGGATCGCGCTGGTCGCGCGCGGGAACGGGTGGGCGGCACCCGACAAATGCGCCACCAGCGGGCGCACGAACAAGAGCGCTGTAACGAAGGCGGATACGGGATTGCCGGGCAGCCCGACCACTGCGGTCGCGCCGCGTTGCCCAGCCAGCATCGGCTTGCCCGGACGCAGCGCGATGCGCCAGAAATCGAGCGAGAAGCCAGCCGCGTCGAGCGCGGGACGAACAAGATCATGGTCGCCCACAGACGCACCTCCAGTGGTGACGAGTACGTCGGCCTCTACCTTCGCGAAGGCCGTCGTCAGCACGTCGAGCCGGTCGGGCAGAATGCCGAGGTCAACGAATGTGACGGGCAGGTCGGCGAGGAGTGAGCGTAGCAGCAACCGGTTAGACTCGGGCAGCGCGTCCGATCCGGCCGAAGTGCCGGGTTCGACCAACTCGTCGCCGGTCGCGGCAATGGCGACGCGGATCGGGCGCGCGACGGCGACGCGCCCGACGCCGCCGGTGGCGCAGACGGCGAGCCGGGCAGGGGTCAGCCGCTCGCCCGCGTCGACCAGCACGTCGCCCTCGGCAAAATCGAGGCCTCGGCGGCGCACGTTGCGCGCCAGATACGGTGGCCCTTCACCGGCGAGCAGCAGGCGGTCGCCGTCCCGCGATGCCTCTTCCTGCACCAGCACGGTGTCGCCGCCATCGGGCATCGCCGCGCCGGTGAAGATGCGCACCGCCTCGCCCGCACCGATGCTGCCTGCGAACGGGCTGCCAGCCGCGCTCTCGCCCGTGACGCGCCACGGTCCCGGCATGTCGGCGAAGCGAATCGCGTAGCCGTCCATCGCCGACAGGTCGCGCGCCGGCTGGGTTCGCTGCGCGACGATCGGCTTGACCCCCCAGCGCCCGAGTGCGTCGTGGATGTCGACATCCTCATGGGCGGCAAGGGTGCCGAGTGCCAGGACTCGCGCCTGCGCTTCGTTGATGGGGAGCAGGCTCATGCGGGACTCCATCGGTTCATACGGCCAAGCACGATCGCGAGCGCGGCGACGTGAACCGCCTGCTGCACCTCGCCCGCCATCGCACGGCGGACAACGTCGGCAATCGGCACCCATTGGCGGCGCACGCGCTCGCTCGGCTCTTCCTGCGGCGAAGCGATGCAGCGTGTCCCGCGCGCCAGCACCGCGTGGCACCGGTTCGTGTGGATCGCTGGATTGGGGCTGAGCGAGGCGATCATCTCCCACGTGTCGGCGACGCAGCCGGTTTCTTCCAGCAGCTCGCGTCGCGCGGCCGCGAGCAGGTTGGCGTCGCTCGCGTCGACACCGCCGCCCGGCAGCTCGAGCGAGACGATGCCGCGTGCGTGGCGATATTGCTCGATCATCAGCAGATTGTCGGCGTCGTCGATCGCGACGATCAACACCCAATCGGGGTAGTCGGTGACGTAGAAGGGCGCGATCGTCGCGCCGTCATCGGTCACGCAGGTGTCAGCGTGGAGCGTCAGCCAGCGGTCGTCGATCAACGTCTCACGCGCGGTCGTCCGCCAGGGCACGATCGCCGGATCGTCGAAGTCGTTCAACGCTGCCAGTCGCCGGAGCGGCCACCGCTCTTCGCGACGACCTGGAGATCCTGCAGGATCATCGCCTTGTCGATCGCCTTTGCCATGTCATAGACGGTGAGCAGCGCGACCGAGACGGCGGTCAGCGCCTCCATTTCGACGCCCGTCTTGCCGTCAGTGCGCACGGTTGCGGTCGCGGCAACGCCATCTTCGCGGATATCGAGATCAAGCGAGACGCGCGTGATCGGCAACGGGTGGCACAGCGGTACGAGGTCGCTGGTCCGCTTGGCCGCCATGATCCCGGCGACGCGCGCGACCGCGATCACGTCGCCCTTCTTTACCGCGCTCGCGCGGATCGCCGCGACGGCCTCGGCCGACATCACGACGCGCCCGGTCGCGGTCGCCTCGCGACGTGTCACCGCCTTGTCGCCGACATCGACCATGTGTGCCGCGCCAGCGGCGTCGAGGTGGGTGAGGTCGCTCATCCGACCAGCGCGCGGGTCGCTGCCTCGACGTCCGCCTGGCGCATCAATGCTTCGCCGATCAGGAAGCAGCCGATGCCGTGCTCGGCCATCGCGTCCAGATCGGCGCGCGTTGTCAGGCCACTTTCCGCAACAAAGGTGCAGCCGGCGGGGGCATGCGCGACGAGGTCGTAGGTACGGCGGTAGTTGACCGTAAAGTCGCGCAGGTCGCGGTTGTTGACGCCGATCAGGCGCGAACGCAGCCGCGCGGCGCGCTCCATCTCGCCCGCGTCGTGGACCTCGACCAGCACGTCGAGCCCGACCTCGATCGCGGCCGCCTCGCATTCGGCGAGCGTCGCGTCGTCGATCGCGGCAACGATCAGCAGGATCGCGTCGGCGCCGAGCGCGCGCGCCTCGATCACCTGAAACGGGTCGACGGTGAAGTCCTTGCGGATCACCGGCAGATCGCACGCGGCGCGCGCAGCCCGAAGATAGGCGTCGGAGCCTTGGAAATATTGCTCGTCGGTCAGCACCGACAGGCAGGTCGCGCCGCCGGCCGCATAGGCGCGCGCGTGCGCGGGCGGATCGAAGTCGGCGCGGATCAGACCCTTTGACGGGCTGGCCTTCTTGATTTCCGCGATCAGCGCGTGACGCCCGGCGGCGACGCTGCGGTCGAGCGCGGCGCGAAAACCGCGCGGCGGCGATTGTTCAGCGACACGCGCGTCGAGCTCGGCGCGGGTGGTTGCGGCCTTGCGCGCGGCAACTTCCTCGCGCTTGGTGGCGATGATCTGGTCAAGGATGGTCATGCGTAGGCGATCCAGCGGTCGAGCAGCGCGTTTGCGTCGCCGCGGTCGATCGCTTCCGCCGCACGAGCGGCGGCGTCGGGGAGCGTCGACTGCGTACCCGACAGCACCAGCGCGGCAGCGGCGTTGAGCAGGACGGCATCGCGATACGGGCCGTGCTCGCCTAGCAGCAGCCGGCGAAGCGCCACCGCATTGAAGGCCGCATCGCCGCCGCGGATCGCGCTGGTCGGGTGTCGCGGGACGCCCGCGTTCTCGGGCGTGATGCGCGCGGGCAGCGTCACGTCGCCGATGCTGACAACCACGGTCGCGCCGGCACCCGAAATCTCGTCCAGCCCTTCCTCGCCCGAGACGACGAGCGCGCCCTCGCTGCCCAGCTGCGCCAGCGCCTCGGCAAAGACTGGCGCGTAATCGGGCCGCGCGATGCCGATCAGCTGCCGGGTGACGTGCGCCGGATTGGCGAGCGGTCCCATCAGGTTGAAAATCGTGCGTCGCCCGATGCGACGGCGGATTGGTGTGATCCGCTTCATTGCCGGGTGGTGATTGGCGGCGAACAGAAAGCAGATGCCGAGGTCGGCGAGCGTCGCCTCCGCCTGTGCGCCGGCGTGGTCCATGTCGAGGCCCAGCGCCTCAAGCGTGTCGGCGGCACCCGCCTTCGACGAGGCGGCGCGGTTGCCGTGCTTGGCGACGGGTACGCCGCAGCTCGCGACCACGAGGCTGACCGCGGTCGAAACGTTCAACGTGTGCTGTCCGTCGCCGCCGGTGCCGCACACGTCGATCGCGTTCGCGGGCGCGGTGATCGGAATCAGTCGTTCGCGCAGCGCGCGGGCGGCTTCGGCGATCTCCAGGCTGGTTTCGCCGCGGATCGACAGCGCGACGAGAAATTCGGCAATCGCCTCCTCGCTCGCGTGTCCGTCGAGGATATCGGCGAAGGCCTGCGCCGCGCTTTGCCGGCTGAGCGGTGAGACGGGATCGGGCAGCTGCGCGAAGCTGGTCACGCCGGCATGCTCGCAGCGATCCCGGCGATACGCAGGAAGTTGGCGAGCAACGCGTGGCCGTGCTCGGTCGCGATGCTCTCGGGGTGGAACTGCACGCCGTGGATCGGCAGCTCGCGGTGGCGCAGTCCCATGACCGAGGCGTCGGCGGCGGTCGCGTTGACGACGAGCCTGTCGGGCACGTCGGTGACGATGAGCGAATGGTAGCGGGTCGCGGTGAAGGGCGAGGGCAGATCGGTGAACAAGCCGGTACCGTCATGCTCGACCGGGCAGGTCTTGCCGTGCATCAACCCGCCGCGGCGCACCGTGCCGCCGAAATGCTGGCCGATCGCCTGATGCCCCAGACAGACGCCCAGCAGGGGACGCCGCGCCTCGGCACAGGCGGCGACCAGATCGAGGCTGATCCCGGCCTCGTTAGGGGTGCACGGCCCGGGTGAGATCAGGAACGCGCTCGCCCCGCTCGCCAGCGCGTCGGCGGCGGACAGCGCGTCGTTGCGCACCACACGAACCGGGGCGCCCAGCTCCATCAGGTAATGGACCAGGTTCCAGGTAAAGCTGTCGTAATTGTCGATCACCAGGATCATGCCCGCTGCCATAGCCGATGCGCAGGCGCGCGCAACGTGTCCCGCTCACGTCACGCCCAGGAAACTGGCGGGACACACGATAACGGACGAGAAGTAAGGAGATATTCAGGCGGGAACGCGTTTGTAGCTGTATCCAAGGAGCGTCTCTCGCATGCTGCGTCTTTTATCCGCTGTGTCCATTATCCTGCTGCCGTCGGCGGCGCTGGCGCGTCCCGTTCAGGATAGCTCGACCGCACAGGCGCAGGCGGCGACCGGACGCGCGCCGAGCCGAATTCGCAACGTTCAATTGACCGGCAACGACAAATGCCCGACCGCGCAGGGCGACGAGGTCGTGGTATGCAGCCGGATCAACCCGGACGAGCAATATCGTATTCCCAAGCAGTTACGGAACACCGCTGAGCCGGCCGCGCAGAACCAGAGCTGGATCAATCGCACCGCGGTCGCAGACGAGGTCGGGCGCGTCGCCGGCGGGTTGCCCGACACCTGCTCGCCGGTCGGCACAGGCGGTCAGTCGGGCTGTGCGCAGATGTGGGCGCGCGCTTATGCGGCGGAGAAGAAAGCTGCCGAGAAGAACGACGCAATGATGCCGGGGGCCGCGCCACGCTAAGCCGGTACAGGAGCAGCAGCCCCGGGTGAACTGCGGGGCCGTTTGAAGTGCTTGGCCGGCGTTTGGCTTACTGCGCGAACGCGGGCTCCCTCGCTTGCCGGATCGCCTCGCGCGCCGCGGCGAGGAGCGCGCCCGATTTCGCCTCGCATTCGCGCTGTTCGTACGCCGGATCGCTGTCGGCGACGATGCCCGCACCTGCCTGGACGTGCATGACCCCGTCCTTCACCAGTGCGGTGCGTAGCACGATGCACGAATCCATGCTGCCGTCGGGCGAGAAGTAACCGACCCCGCCGGCGTAGGCGCCGCGTTTCTCCGGCTCCAGCTCGGCGATGATCTGGCACGCGCGAACCTTGGGCGCGCCGCTGACCGTGCCGGCGGGAAAGCCCGCGAGCAGCGCATCGACGCCGTCGTGCGCGGGGTCGAGCCGGCCGACCACGTTCGACACGATGTGCATGACATGGCTGTAGAATTCGACCGTGTAGCTATCCGTTACGGTGACGCTGCCGGACTGGGCAACGCGGCCGACGTCGTTGCGCCCGAGGTCGAGTAGCATCAGATGCTCGGCGCGCTCTTTCGGATCGTCGAGCAGTGAGGCGCGATTGGCGGCATCCTCCGCAGCGGTGCGGCCGCGCGGGCGTGTGCCCGCGATCGGGCGGATCGTCACCTCGCCATCACGCGCGCGCACGAGGATCTCCGGGCTCGATCCCGTCAGCGAGAAGCCGGGCAGGTCAAGGTGATAGAGGAACGGCGACGGGTTGATCCGCCGCAGCGCGCGGTACAGCTCGAACGCGGGCAGGGTAAACGGCGCGGTGAAGCGCTGCGCCAGCACGACCTGAAAGATGTCGCCGGCGAAAATATACTCCTTCGCCGCCGCGACCATCTCGGCGTAGCGGCCAGTAGGCAATGTCGGCGTGAGCGTGATGTCGCTTGCGTCGGCGCGCACGCGCGGCGGCAGCGCGGCGTGCGCCAGTTTCGCTTCGACCACGTCGAGCCGCTCCTCGGCAGCGGCGACCAGCGCCTCGGGCGTGCGCGCCGCATCGGGCCAGACGGGCGCGACGAGGAACAATGCGTCCGCGAGACGATCGAACACCAGGATCACCGTCGGGCGCACGAACATCATGTCGGGTACGCCGAGCGCGTCGGTCTTCGGCGCGGGAAGCTGCTCAACCAGCCGGATCGTGTCGTAGCCGAAATAGCCGACGAGGCAGGCGAGCGCGCGCGGCAGCTCGGGCGCCACGGTCATGCGGCATGAGGCGACCAGTGTCCGCAGCGCCGACAGCGTCGGCTCGCCGCACGGCTCGAACGCATTGCGATCGTCGAGCCAGTGTGCGTTGATCGCGGCCTGCTCACGCTCGGCGCGAAAGATGAGGTCGGGGGCGAGTCCGAGCAGGCTGTAGCGCCCGCGCACGGCGCCGCCCTCGACCGACTCGAGCAGGAAGTCGCCGCGACCCGCCTCGATCAGCTTGAGGGCGGCGGCGACCGGCGTCTCGGTGTCGGCGATGCGGCGCCGCCAGACGAGCGCGGGGCGGCCAGCGGCGAGTTCGGCCCGCGGATCGACGCGGGCGTCTGCCCCGCCGCCCCCACCGGCCGCGTTACTGATTGCCACCCTGACCCGCCAGTTCGCGCTTCAGTTCGGCGATCGCATCAGGCTTGCGCTTGACGCCCACCGTCTCGACCGCGGCGCGGGTGAATTGCTGCGCATATTCCTGTCCGATCACGCGACCGAGATCCGCGCGCGTCGCGGCGATCACGCCCGGCTTGGTCTTCGCGTCACCCGGCGTCACGCGGTCGAGCTTGATCAGCAGCCAGCCCATGTTGTTGGGCGCCGCCAGCATCTTGGCGCTACCCTGCTTCATCGAGAACAGAAGCGCGAGCGTCGGCTCGACGCCGCGGCGATCGGCGTTCAGCTGCGCGCGCGTCGTGTCGATCCGCTGCGGTGCCGGACCGCGCACGCCCGTCTGCGACAGCACCGCGGTGAGCGTCGCGCCCTTGTCGAGCTTGGCGAGCGCCTGCGTCGCGATCTGCTTGGCGGCGTTGCGCTGCCGCTCGGCGATCACGTCCTTCACCACCTGTGCGCGCACCTGCGCGAGCGGACGCGGTGCGGCACGGACGATGCGGTCGAGCGCGACCACCGCGAAGCCGCCGTCGGTACCGAGCGCGACGATCGTCGGCGTGTCGCCTTCCTCCGCCGCGAAACCCGCCTGCATGATCGGGGCGAGGCGCGGATCGGGCTTGGTCGCGGCATCGTCGGGGTCGACACCCGAGGCGAGCAGCGGCTTGGTGCTGGAGACCGTCAGCTTCTGATCCGATGCGACCTCGTTGATGTTGGCGTTGTCGGACAGCGCGTCGTCGATCTTGTTCTGCATTTGCGACAGCGCATCGGTCGTCTTGCTGCGCGTTAGCGTCTGGACGATCTCGTCACGCGCCTGTGCCAACGAGCGGCCGGCAACCTGCGTCACGCCGTCGACCTGCGCGACGACGAAGCCGATCGTGCCCTTGATCGGGCCGACCACCGCGCCCTTTTGCGCCGCGAACAGCGCGTCGGCGACCGCGGCTGAGGTCTGCGTGGTGAGCGCGGTCTTCTCGACCTTTTCGATCGTGCGCGGCTCCAGCCCCGATGCGCGGGCGGCGGCGGCGAGCGCGGTGCCCGACTTCACCTTCACGGCGAGCGCGTCTGCGGCTTTCTGATCGAGCACGGTGACGACGCTGACGGTGCGCTGCTCGCGCGGCTGATAGGCGGCGCGGTTGCCGTTATATGCCTGCTGGATTTCGGCGTCGCTCGGCGTCACCTGCGCCTTGACGCTGTCGGGCGTCACGACCGCGTAGCGCACCACGCGGCGTTCCGGCACGGTATAGCGCGGTAGGTGGCCGGCATAGAATTTCTGCACTTCGGCGTCGGTCGGTGCGGGACCGGTGGGGACGGCCGCGGCGGGGATCAGAGCGATCTGACCCTCGCGCCGCTCGAGCAGCAGGGAGGCGTAGGGGAGCGCGAGCTTCTCCGACACCTGGCTCGCGCCGATCGTCGGGGTCACGAGGAACTGCGTCATGATGCTGCGCGCGAATTCGTCCTGCACCTGCGCGTCGTTGAGGCCGCGCTGCGCGATCAGCCGCTCATAGGTCTGCTGGTCGAACTGGCCGGTCGGGCCTGCAAACGCGGGAATGCCCTTGATCTCGCTGCCGATCAGCGCGCGGCTGACGCGCAGGCCCTGGTCATGGC
>NZ_CAJYVU010000038.1 GCF_913778135.1 uncultured Sphingomonas sp.
CGACGACGCCGGGCATGACGCCCGCGGTGGTGATCGTGGCGACCGTCGCGGAGCCCGTCGCCAACCTGATACAGACTGCGACGCCCCAGGCGAGCACGACCGGCGACACCGCCGCGCCGCTCGCGGCACGCACCAGCAGGTCGGACAGCCCTGCACTAACCAGCACCTGCTTCAACGCGCCGCCCGCCCCGATCGACAGCAGGATCGCGCCCGCCGGCGCCATCGTCTCCTTCCAGATCGCGGTCTGCACCGGCGTGTCCAGCGCAGCGCGACCGAACAGCAGCGGCAGCGCCACCAGACAGGCGATCAGCAGCGCCACGATCGGGTTGCTCGCCCACGCCAGCGCCTCGGCGTGCGCGGCTAGGTCACCCGGCAGCAAGGCGAGCAACTGCCCCGCGGTAATTAGCGCCACGGGAAGCAGCAGCGCCGCGAGCGCCCGGCCGATCGATGGCGTGGCACTCATCGAGAGAGCAGGCGCGAGCGTCGGTGCTCCCAATTGAACGCCCCGCGTAGTGAACCGCGCGAGCAGCGGTCCCGCGATCACCGCGGTCGGCACTGCCACAATCAGTCCGTACACCATCGTGCGACCCAGATCCGCACCGAGCGACTCGACCGCCAGCAGCGGTCCCGGATGCGGCGGCACCAGCGCGTGGACGACCGACAATCCGGTGATCGCGGACAGCATCAGCCGTAACCTCGTCGCGTCGCCCGCATTCGGCATCGCGGCCGCCGCCGCCACGACGATCGGCAGCAGCAGGACCAGTCCGGTCTCGAAGAACAGCGGCAGCCCGATCACCAGCGCGGTCAACAACGCCGCCCAGGGTGCACCCGCCGGCCCCGACCAGCGCAACACCGCCCGCGCGATTCCGCCCGCACCATCCGACAATTGCAGCATCGCGCCCAGCGCCAGCCCCAATGCGACGACCAGGCCAGTGCCGCCCAGAATATCACCCGCGCCCTTCTGGATCGCCTTGGCCGTGTCCGCCACGGGCAGACCGGCTAATGTGCCGACCGCGAACGCGCCGCACAGCAGGGCGACGAAGGGATGCAGCCGCGCCTTCACGATCAACGCGACCGAGAGCGCAATGCCAGTGAAGGCGGCACCGAGAAGATGCAGGTCGGCCGTCGTCACGCGCGGGTGAGCCGAACTCGACGCGCTTCTTGCCTGATCGTCACCTCACCTCTCCCCGTCCCGGCACGTTCACTGTCCGTTATTCGCCTAAGCTGTACGACAGCCTTCGTCCCAATCAAGCGAATCGCTCGTGATTTGTCCTTCCGGGGATTGAACCTGTCCAACTACATGATGTAAACCGACCCTAGAACAGCGGCAGAATGGCCGCATCGGGGAGGGTCCGGAAATGAACGTTCAGCAAGCAAGTGAAGCACCAAGCATCGTTGCAGGAACAATTGTCCCGTTCACGCCGCCTGCAGCACGACTGACGCCCACCCAGCTCAAGGTCATGGACGGCGTCCGTTCCGGCCTGCTCAACAAGCAGATTGCTTACGACCTCGGCATCGCGGAGGCGACCGTGAAGGCGCACATGACCGCGCTGATGCGCAAGCTGAACGTGCGCAACCGGACGCAGGTCGCGGTCGCCGCGCAGGCGATGGGCTACGATCAGCGTCTGGCGCGCTAGGCCAGCGTCCGGAAGCGGTCGGCGTTACCGCTCGATCAGAATTCCACTCCGGCCTGGGCCTTCACGCCCTGCTCGCGGAACGGGTGCTTGACTAGCGTCATGTCGGTGACCAGGTCGGCCATCTCGATCAGCGCGTCGGGTGCGTTGCGCCCGGTCACGATCACGTGCGTCATCTCAGGTTTCGCGCGCAGCACCTCCAGCACCTCGTCCAGCGGCAGATAATCGTAGCGCAGCACGATGTTCAGTTCGTCGGCCAGCACCATGCGGTAGCTCGGGTCGGCGATCATCCGTTTGACCTCGTCCCAGGCCGCGCGCGCAGTCGCGATGTCGCGCGCGCGGTCCTGCGTGTCCCAGGTGAACCCCTCACCCATCGGCTTGAATTCGACACCCAGCTGGCGGAACACCGGCGCCTCGCCCGTTTCCATGGCACCCTTGACGAACTGGACCACGCCGACCTTCATTCCGTGTCCGACCGCGCGCACCACCATTCCTAGCGCAGCGGAGGTCTTGCCCTTCCCCTTGCCGGTATGAACGATCAGCAGACCCTTCTCGACCTGCTTGGCGGCCACGATCTTGTCGTGCGCCACCTTCTTCTTCGCCATCTTCGCGGCATGTTCTTCGTCACTGCGCATGGCGCACTCCTATGTCGATCGTCTGTTCACGGCCGCGCAGCTAATCAGCCCTTGATCCTCAGCGGCAAGCCGGCGACCACGAGTTCCACCGCGTCGCACACGCCGGCGAGGCGCTGGTTCAGCCGTCCGGCCGCATCGCGAAATAGCCGCGCCAGCGCATTGTCGGGGACGATGCCGAAGCCGACCTCATTGCTGACGAAGACGATGTTCGCCTCCGCTCGCTGGATGGCGCCAACCAGCGCGTCGCTCGCCGCCTCAAGGTCGGCCTCCGCCAGCAGCAGGTTTGACAGCCACAATGTCAGGCAGTCGACCAGCAGCACGCGCCCGCTGCCCGCCTCGGCGACGATCACGCCAGGCAGATCGACCGGCGCCTCGATCGTCCGCCAGCTCACATCGCGGTCACGCTGATGCATCGCGATCCGTTCCGCCATCTCGCCGTCGAACGCCTGCGCGGTCGCGACGAAAATCCGCCTATCCGCAGACGCCTCCGCAATCGCCTGCGCATGCCGGCTCTTGCCCGATCGCGCGCCGCCTAGCACCAGCGTCGTCCTCGCCTGCGCGCTCATGATGCTCCCGACTTGCCCACGGACGCGTGAATGGCGAAGGCGCACGCCGTGACGCAAGCAGAATCATCCCGTTTCGCCCGGCACGGCGGTCGCCTCGACGACGCGCGGCGGCGCTACCCCGACGCGCCCAAGCCCTGGCTCGACCTCTCGACAGGCATCAACCCGCGTCCGTGGGCGCCCGTGTCAGTGGATTTCGACAGCGGTCCGCTTCCAGAGATGAGCAGCTTGCGACACTTGGAGCGCGCTGCTGCAGCGTTCTTCGGATGTGCGCCCGACCAAGTCGCGGCGGTGCCGGGCAGTGAGGTCGCGCTCAGGCTATTACCCTTCACGGGGCTACCCCGTCCGCTGGTAGCCGCCTCGACGGCCTATGGCACGCACCGCGAGGTTGCCGAGGACGCCGTAAGCCATGCCGCGCTCACGCAGCAGGCCGACAATGGTGGCACGCTGCTGGTGGCCAATCCGAACAACCCCGACGGCCTGCTACGTACCCACGACGATCTACTCGCCCTAGCCGCGCGGGCAAGAGCCGCAGGTGGCGCGGTCGTGATCGATGAAGCCTTCGCCGACGTCGACCCTGCGTCCAGCGTCGCGCCGCATCTTCGTGAAGCCTCGAACGTTACGGTCCTGCGCTCGTTCGGCAAGTTCTTCGGGCTGGCCGGCGTACGTCTAGGTTTCGTCGTGGGAGGTTCTGCCGTAATCGATCGCGTGCGCGCGCTGCTCGGCGACTGGCCGGTCAGCACCCAGGCGATCGTATGGGGCACCGCCGCCTACAACGACGCGGCATGGATTGCCGGGACGCGCACGTGGCTCCGCGACCAGGCAGCACGGCTCGACGCACTGCTCGCCACGCACGGGCTCCAGGCCGGCGGGGCCTGCCCGCTGTTCCGCCTGGTCGAGCATCCCGGCGCCTGGGACATCTTCGACCTGCTCGCCCGCGCCGGCATCCTAACGCGCCCGTTCGACGCACAGCCGAACTGGTTACGCTTAGGTCTGCCCGCCGACGACGCGGCCTTCGACCGCCTCGACCGTGCACTCGCGCGTGGCTGATCCGGTCGCGCTCGCCGCGCTGTTTCTA
>NZ_CAJYVU010000039.1 GCF_913778135.1 uncultured Sphingomonas sp.
AGATCTTCGAAAAGGTCAACGCGCTGGGCATCGGCGCGCAGGGGCTGGGCGGCCTCACCACCGTGCTGGACGTGAAGATAAAGGAATGGCCGTGCCACGCCGCGGGCAAGCCGGTGGCGATGATCCCGAACTGCGCCGCGACCCGCCACGCGCACTTCACACTCGACGGCAGCGGCCCGGCGTATCTGGAAGCGCCCAAGCTCGACGAATGGCCCAAGGTCGACTGGAAGCCCGACACCGCGGCGATCCGCGTCGATCTCGACACGCTGACGCCCGAGGTGGTCGCGCAGTGGAAGCACGGCGACCGCCTGCTGTTGAACGGCAAGATGCTCACGGGGCGTGACGCCGCCCACAAGCGCATCGCCGACATGCTGGCGCGCGGTGAGGAACTGCCGGTCAGCTTCCGGGGCCGGGTGATCTATTACGTCGGGCCGGTCGACCCGGTGGGCGAGGAAGTGGTGGGGCCTGCTGGTCCGACGACCGCGACGCGGATGGACAAGTTCACGCGCATGATGCTCGACCAGGGCCTGCTCGCGATGGTCGGCAAGGCTGAGCGCGGGCCGGCGGCAACCGAGGCGATCCGTGAGGCGAAGTCGGCCTATCTGATGGCGGTCGGCGGCGCCGCGTACTTGGTCGCGCGCGCGATCAAGGGATCGAAGGTCGTCGGGTTCGAGGATCTTGGGATGGAAGCGATCTACGAGTTCGAGGTCAGCGACTTCCCCGTCACGGTCGCGGTTGATGCCGAGGGGCAGAACGTCCACCAGCTCGCCCCGCTGGTGTGGCGCGAGAAGATCGCGCGCGAGGGGCTGCTCCAGCCGGTGTGACGCGCGCGCGCCGGTCGCGGTGACACGATTGCCGCGCCCGGCGGCTTGCTTGACGAGCGACGGTGCGCGGCGGATGGGTGCATTCCCGTTCCACAGCCCCGAGCGAGCGACCGCATGACCCTGTCAGATCTGCTGCTGCCAACCTACACCCAGATGCTGGGCACGATGGCCAAGTGGCTCGACAAGGCCGAAGCCGCGCGCGGCGACGAAGTCGATGCGCTGCTCGGCTCGCGGCTCGCGCCCGACATGTTCCCGCTTGCCACACAGGTGCGCTTCGCGTGCCGGCAGGCGCAGGAGGCGGTGTTCCGCCTGCAGGGTCGTGACTTCCCACCCGAACTGCAAGCGCTGCTTGAAGAGGCGCGAAATGGGGGTGACGAGCCGGGTACGCTTGCCGACGCACGGGCGCGGATTGGTGAGACGCTGGCGGTCGTCAAGACGGCAGGGCGGGACGGCTTCCTGCTCGATGGCAATGCCGCGCTCTCCCACGAACTGCCCAACGGCATGGTGCTTGACGTGACCGCAACCGTGTACGCGCGCGACTGGGCGCTGCCGCAATTCTACTTTCACGTCGTGACCGTCTACGCGATCCTGCGCGCGCAGGGCGTCGAGCTGGGCAAAGCCGACTATTGCGCGCACATGCTGCCGTACTTGCGCATGCCGCAAACCGACTGAGGTGAGCGCATAAGCAGGGCCGCCGGCGTGGGTTATGTCCTACAACGATCGGGCGCGTTACGCCGGATTCGTCTCTGATAACGCTATAATCCGCCCACGCGCCTGCGCGCGCACTCGCGGGCACGCGCACATTAGGTATGACTTTTGTGACCTTCCGCGGGGCGTGACACAGATGTCCTGCGCGCATCCACCAGCTCGGAAATGAGAAGAGGCTGCCGGACCGTCTCTCGACGAACCCGACAGCCCCTAGACATGGTCAGCGGCCGGAGAGCTCCAGCCCGGGAGACCATGAACGCCTCTGTGAACGCATCAGCGAACCGTAGAATAAGGAGGCAATCTCCTCCGGTCCGTCAACGCACCCTTAGAAGCGAGTCCCCCGAACGAACTGAACCGAACCCACTGCTGAACCATGAGACATCGGATCACCTCCTTTCGCTGGTTGAAGACTCGTGCGACCTGCGTTGATCGCGTCTTCAATGTGTCCCTGCGACGGGTGATATACAAGGCTTGTATTGTCGCGCGGTCTGATCGAACATCCGCCGCCGCAGCGTGGCCGCGACTTCGCAATTAGCCGCGGCAATCCTCGATCACGCGACCTATCTCGGCATAGGGCGGCAGCACCAGCGCGGGCGTGCCCGCCTGTTCGATCACGAAGCGCCCGCGGCTGAACGCCATCGCGTCGAGCAACGGATCGTTCGGGGCTAAGGCAGTCGCGACATAGGGTGGGGTGCCGCCGGTCGGCTGCGCCGCGACGCTGCGGGTCGCCGAGGTCGTGCGGATCGTGAACGGCGTCGCTATGGTGCCAGCGCGCGACAGGAACACCCGCCGCTCGCCCAGATCGCAGCGCAGCACCGCCAGCGCATCCTGTCCCGCGGTGCCGAACAGGGCGCGGCTGCCGCGCGCGTCGCGTCCGTAGCTCCACGTGCCAGGCATCCGCGGCCAGTCCTGCCAATCGACCGGCGACGGGGCGGGCAGCGCAATCGTCGGGGTCGGCGCGGGGCGCGGCACGTCGACGGGGGCCGGGGCACGCGGCGGCGCGACGCAGGCGGCAACCCATAGCAGCGCGACGACGGGCGAAAGGCGGAGCGGCGAGTGGAAGCGGTGGCGCGGTGCGATCATCCGTCCTGCTATGCCGGATGCGTCTCGGAGGCTCAACCACGGCTGGAACCCGCCGCCACGGCAGACGGTTGTTCCGGCGCAAGCGCCGCAGGCGTCATCACAGGAGCCCCCATGTCCGACCACGACGCCGCATCAACGACCTCTGGAGAGCCGACTCAGTTGCTGGTCCGCTCGACGCTGTCCGACTCGATGCGGGTCGACAGTCGCGACGGCGACCATCTCGGCGCTGTTCACGCCTTCATGGTGCACAAGGGATCGGGCCGGGTGACGCACGCGGTGCTGAGTTTGGGCGGGTTTCTCGGCATGGGAAAAAGCTTTTACCC
Source organism: uncultured Sphingomonas sp. (assembly GCF_913778135.1). Taxonomy (GTDB): domain Bacteria; phylum Pseudomonadota; class Alphaproteobacteria; order Sphingomonadales; family Sphingomonadaceae; genus Sphingomonas. Next base: position 2,939 of record NZ_CAJYVU010000039.1, read on the forward strand.
GCTGCCGTTCGGGCTGTTGTCGCTCGACGCGGTGCGCGACCTTTACGTCGTCACGATCGATCGGCGCATGCTGGAAGGCGGGCCGAGCTGGGCGAACAACCCCCCGGTGTTCAACCAGTCCTACGCCGACAGCGTCGCGCGCTACTATGAAGTGCCGGCCGAGAACCTCGCCAACGGTTGAATGAGAAAGGACCTGTCACGATGAGCATTTTCGGCAAGATCAAGGACGCGATCTTCGGTCACAACGGCCCGCTCGGTGGTCAGTTCGGCGGCAAGAAGGAGGCGGCCCCCGCACCCGCGCCTGCACCGGTGGGTGGCGCCGCGCACCCGGCACCGCAGCAACAGCCCCAGTCCGCGCCGGCGCAGGCTCCCGCGACGCCCGCCCCGACCCCGGCGCGGCCGGTCGACGTCGAGCAGGTGCTGACCAACATTTCCGCGCCGAAGGGCAATCCGAACCTCAACTGGCGCACGTCGATCGTCGACCTGATGAAGCTGCTCGACCTCGATTCAAGCCTCGACAATCGCAAGGAGCTCGCGACCGAGCTCGGTTACAGCGGAGCGAAGGACGGGTCGGCCGAGATGAACATCTGGCTTCACAAGGCAGTGATGCGCGAGCTGGAGAAGAACGGCGGCACCGTGCCCGCCAGCATGAAGGACTGAGGCCGATGTCGGACAAGCAGAACGACGTGCAGAAGGCGACCGAGGAGCTGCTCGAAGACCCAGATGCGCCTAACAGGGGAAATACGCGCCCACCGCAGACGATCGACGCCGAACCAGCGCGCATCGACAAGGACGCGCGGTAAGCTACGAGTGAGGCGGTACCTGCTGGTGCCGCCTTCTCCTATACGCGTGCCTATCAAGCGCTAGCCGAAACCCAGCCTCCCCAACTTACGGAAGAACCCAGCTCTCGGATTAAATCGGCAATGCAGTCGCCGGTGTTAAATTGCCGCCAACCGCTTGGTCAGCGACGGTCGCCTTCGAC
>NZ_CAJYVU010000040.1 GCF_913778135.1 uncultured Sphingomonas sp.
TCCGTTGCGCTCTGACCGCGTCGGCGCGCACCGTAAGCGTCTCCGGCTGCTACGCAGGCGGAAGGATGTCACATGGTAGTAGAAGCTGACACGGTTACGATCGACGGCGCATGGTTTCGCCGGACGATCGGCTATTTAGTTGAGCAGTCGCCGCGGTGCACTCGAGCGAGTACGCTTGTGGCAGATGCGCTTGTGACGGACGTGGCTGACGCGGCGGCTGCAAGCTTCGTCACGCTGCTGTACGGGGATTTCCCCTTTGCAGCTCCGCCCAGCCAGACTCCTGTTCGTCCGCACCTTGTAAATGGCTGAGCCACGCCTGATCTAGGTACAATCGCGCACTCTTCCTGAGCGTTGCGCGGCTGAGAGACCTGGCGCTCCCGCTCGACGTGGAGGCCGCGATGCGTCTTTGCTCTGCACCTTGTTTATCGCTTACATACATGCGGCTCTGTGACCTTCGACGGGGTGCGTTCAATTGAACCGCTCCATGAACGTGACGCTCGATCAGCAGGTCGTTCGCTCGCAAGCCGAGCGCCACAAGGCACCGATCAGCGCCATCGAGACAATCCTGTCCGGCGGCACACGGGTCGTCTTCATGAACATGTTGGACGCCGACCGCATGCGAGACGTGTTCTCGCAGTCGCTCATCAATGGCGATGTGGTGAGAACCAGATGGGTGCGGAATGGCTGACGGGGTTAGGTGCGGCGTTTCCGCACGCGCGCTGGACGCAATCGGACATCACCAGCCTACGCGAGCGAGCAAGCTCAGGCGCTCCGCTCATCGATCTCGCTATGATGTTGGGTCGATCATCTGAAGACGTGCACCACATGATGATTCGCCTGCGAATTACTCTGCGGGATGGTCGATAGGCTCAAACTAGAGCTGCTTGCATCTCATCACGCGTGACCTGCCAACACTAATGCTGAGCGGTACCTTAGAGGAGGAAGCGTCATGGACGTTAATTATATTCTTGGGCGTGAGCAGACGTCGCTCTACAATGCTGCGCACGCTCAATCGGCGCCGGCCCGCATAGCACATGAGCAGCTCGCGACGGCATATGGTCACTTGCTTGCGGCGAGCAGTTTCCCGCACCGCAGCTCCGTTTCGTTATCGTTTCGTTCTGCGCCAAGCGAGAACGAGGACAGATGGGCGGACGACGGCGGCAGTCGGTGAGGGGCGATAGAGCAGCGGCATACGCGTTCTACGCTGACCAACAACGCAAGCTTGCGGACGCAACGATTGACGACGAGACGGGCCGGCAAGCGCACCTGGACTCAGCGGCCTTTTGGACCGACCTTGTTGAGCAGTTAAGGTCACGCGGCGGGAGCGGTTATGCGGCGGATTGAGGTTGTCGCGCGTGCACTCGCCACCGCCGAATTCGTTGATGCGTCAGCATGGCGGGTCTACTCTCCTGAAGCGAGATTGGCCGTTCGTGCACTGCGGCTCGCCCGGCGAGCACCGCGAGATCAAGCAGGAGCTGCTTTCGTATCCCAAGCCTAGAAGCACGAAGGTCTATTTCGCTTTCAGAGGCAGACGTTCAACGGATCAAGTTGTCGGGCACCAGGCGAGAGCCTGACGGTGACCGCGAGTTATGGGCCGGTTAGATGAAATTGCTAATGGCGATCGGAAGTCGATCAGCCTTCAGGAGAGTATGCATGCTGTTTCACACCATGGTCGGATCAAACGACATCGAACGGTCCAAGCGCTTCTATGACACGGTGCTCGGCACCCTGGGTGCAGGGGAAGGGACGAGAAACATCGCCGATAGCGGCCATACACGCCTGATCTATAACAACGGCAGCGGGACCAACTTCATCGTTAGCCAGCCGATCAACGACGAACCGGCAAGCGTTGCCAACGGCAGCACCGTTGCCTTTTCCTGCGACTCGCCCGAGCAGGTGAAGCAGCTTCACGACACCGCCGTTGCCGCTGGCGGAACCTCGATCGAAGCGCGCCCCGGACCACGCGAAACTGCTTCCATGGGGACCATCGAGCTGGCGTATTTTCGTGACCCCGATGGCAACAAACTTTGTGGAATTCACTTCCCTGCCTAGTTCGTCGACATCAGTCCGCTTCTGCTACTCGCGGACCTCCACCATGCCACTCCGCGAATGTCCACTTTCCACCCCTAAGCGGACATTCGGACGCGGGTACAAGCTGGGTACTACCAGTCGGCCAAGATCGAGAAATCACGTCTTTCTCCGACTGTTAAAGCAGCATGGCGGAGGGTCTGTCCGCCGCTACGAATGTCCGCTTTCACCCAGTCGACGTAAGTCTCTCCGTATCATGTAGCGAGACGCCGATTAGGTGGGCGCTTACAAACGCATGGCACCAAATCCGCTGATCCATTCACCCCGCTGATAAGGTGCTCGTTGTACTTCTTTACACTTTAATTTGCGTTAGGTTGCTGCCCGATGCGCCTCTTGATCGAAGTGGTTAATGGAGAACAGCCTCTCCGTTTGAGAACCTCGAATGTCGCAAACTTCCAGCCTGGTCGATATGCAGACCGAGTCGAAAGCGCTTTCTCAAGCCAAGCTACACCGCACCATGCGAGCGGAAGGGCGTTGGTGCTTTCGCGACGGCATCTTCTTCGACCCCGGAATGGAGATCATGCTCCAGCTCTTCATCGCATACGAAGAGCAGCAAGCGATGGCGGTTGGGGATGTAACGACCGCTGGCGGCATACCGCAGACCACCGGCCTTCGATGGGTCGTGAGATTGGAGGCGCTTGGATACGTGGTTCGGCGCCAAGACCCCAATGATAAGCGCCGCATTTTCGTCGCGCTCAGCGAAGATGGCCATACCCGCATGACGCACTGGTTGGCGCATATGGGTAGGTGATGGTCACAAATAGCTATGTACATGCGTGTAGCCGCGCTTAGAGCAGCGTCGACGATTGCCGTGAGGATGCGTTTATGCTGTCGAAAATCAACGAAGCCGAGCGGCTGATGAGCATGGCTCTTGCTCTCCTCGACGAAGCCGGCGAGCTGCGCGCTGCACCTCACCTCGACATGGCTCTGCATGAGCTTCGAGGAGTCGGATCGACCGCTGGGGTCAATGAAGAGATCGCGTCCGCTTCGACGCACTAATTGAACGTCAGGGTCCCCTGGAGCTCAGTCACTCGCCCGATCGGATTGACGCTACCAAGCGACAGTTTGGCTGTCTGTAGTTTGCGCCCTTGAACCAGCACAGTGATCTGATCACTGGCGCTTTTACCAGTCGCAAGCACCTGACTGATCATCTCCGCAACCTTCGGGCGATCAGCGGTCGACACCAATGTCACCAGACGAACGCCGGCAAGCTGATCGTGCGCTGCCTGCACGAGCCTTGCTAGGGATTGCCGCGGCTCGACAAGAGAGCCTCTCTGATCGAGCCGAAACGTAGCCGCGTTCCCTCCCGCTTCGACCGCTTCAATCAAGGCGAGCATTCTCGCGTCATTTTCACGCAAGCGTTCCGCTGCCGTGACGTCGCGCAGAAGAATAACAACACCTTCGGGCATTGCGCATATTCGAGCCACATACTCTCGGCTCGGACGGTCATACAGCGTGACTTCAAGCACTTCGCTCGTGCCACTCTCCGCCACTCGGACAACGGCAGCCTTGAGGAAGTCGCCCCCAAGACTAACGACTAGCGATCCCTCATTTACAGATGGAAAGCGCGCCTTCGCTACATGATTGAAGCCGGTCACGGTGCCTGTAGGATCGGCCAGGATCACCGCCTCGTCATATGCTTCGACGATCGCACCAACTTGTTCATTAGCCCCGGCGACTGGGCCCTCCACTCGGGCGCATAGCGCGGTCATCGAGTCCACTGAGAGCATTACAGCTCGAGGGCGCCCGCGATGCATGATGTAGAGAGGCGATCGCTGGACGCGCTCCTGCCATGTGCCGAAGTTTCGCACCAGATCACTTGAAGTGACTGTGAACTCTGTATCCAAACCGTCCATAATAGACATATGCCCAATTATCATCACCGGCGCGAGTACGCGTTCTTACATGTTAGACGAAAGTAGCATGACGCGAGTTCTAAACGGCTGTATGGTTAGATACTCCACCGGGGGGGGGTAGGAAGATGTCGATAGATCAATCCAAAATGGACTTATCCAGTGTGCTGCGTGTACTACGCAACATCTCTGCTGATCAAAGAGCCATCAATCGGTCAAACACTCGTGAGCTTACGAGAGCCTCGGCGTTTGGCGGCCGATCTGCCCGATCAGGCACAAGGCCTAGCTTCTCCGTCGTACGCCACCAGACCGCGTTAAGCGCAAAGGCGCGGGCGATCCGAGCCTTGCGTGCTGAGGCAGCGCAGGCGTTTCCAGACGGCCTGATCTGCGATCCCGGGCTCGATGTGCTGCTCGATCTATTCATCGCCGGCGAGGAAGGTAATCGACGCGTTGTCTCCGATCTCCTGAGGACCGAGGTGCCGGCCACGACTGGTTTGCGCTGGTTGAAGCGTCTCGAAGACGAGGGCTTTGTGGAGCGGCAGCCTGACCCGCACGATCGCCGCCGCTACTTCATCACGCTCTCAGAGGAAAGCCGGAGCAAGGTGCGAAACCTGATTGAACGATCACGGCTTCAACTCGCGGAGTTCGACTGACCTCAGACTAGGCACAGGCTCACCGCAACGATCACTGCACAACACTTTGTGAATGATCGTTGCTGGCCCTCATCTGCTTGTCATGGTTGTTGAACGCTCAACCAGGCGATCTACATCGTCGATCGTAATCAGCTGTGAGGTACTATGCCAGCAGGGCACTGCGTATCTTCACTCGAAGGAGTCATCCTGCAGGCCGATCAGGGCTTCCTTGATCTGCTGCAACGTCGTGAGGCCGAGGTAATCGGCATGTCCTATCGCGAGCTCACAGACCCACGTGATCTCGAGCGAAGCGCTGACATGATAACAATGCTGGAAGACGGCGCTGCTCCTATCCGGTGGCAAAAACGCTACCTTCGCCCAGACGGAACCTCGGTGGCGGCGAACTTGCTCGTTACCCGCTTTTCGAGCCCCGACCGCCTCGTCAGTACCCTGTTCTGGCACGACAACGGACGTCCGCTTCCCCCCGCCAAGCTGTGGGAGGCTGCGCTGCGTGTCCGCCACGTGCACGTCGCACGCATCAAGCTGTTAGGAAGAGATCTGAGCACCGATCCAATCGGATCACTGCTGATTGGTATCTATCTGGCAGAAGCTGAAGGGCGGAGTATCGGGATCGAGCAGATCGCCGATTACGCCGCTATACCGACGAGCACCGCTGGGCGCTGGGTCAAGCTCTTGCAGGAGCGTGACATCATCGAGATCGCTCCGGCAAGTGTGGATGATCTTCAATTGACTCGAGTGGGGCTCGAGCGAACCGAAGCTATGTTGGCGACGGTCTACGAGGCGCCAAACGCCGCTGTTATGCTCGACTGACTGCTTCGCGCAAGGGCGCCGGCCGCGGTCGCGTGTTTGTAGCGCTGAAAGCGCGCGCTGCGCGGCCGGCTGCGCAGGTTGCTGGGGGGCGAACTTGCGCCTCGCCAGCATCAGCATGGCCTCGTCTGGCGCAAGCGCGCTTCCTTACTCATGTAAGAATTGGCGGCTTCATGCGAGCACTGACCGTGATAGCCGTGTCGCATGGAGACCGGGAGCAGTGACGACGATGAGCACGTGTTTGGCGGCCTCCTGATTGTGGCCGTGGTTACGATGGCGTTCTTGATCGCTTTCGCCCTTTGGCTTTCCCGCTGACGCTGTCCCCCTTGCGGGTATCGCGCGGGTACCGCTCAAATCCCTGCGCCAGAAATTGACGCTTTTCTGCGCCTCTTTCGACCTCGTGGCGGAGGGATTATCCGCCGCGCACGCCGGCTATTGACCACTTCCCCCCGAGTCGCGTGCCCCTTATGTTCACGGCATGCAGGGGGCCTCGCCGGCGCCGCCTCGTCGCGAGGAAGCGCTAGCCTACATCGTGGAGCGGATCGTTAGATCCGGCACCAGTCCAAGCTATGCCGAGATCGGCAAGGCTATGCGGCCCCGCGTCGGCATCACGCGAGTGCGTGACCTAATTAACGAGCTGACTGTACTAGGCGTTATCGACCGCGATCCTGGTTCGCAGCGAGGCATACGCATTCGCGATGTGTCGCGTTGTAGAAGCATGATCGAGGGTGCGCTTGGTGTCGGCGGCTGGTGGCACGCTTCGCCGCTCGGCTCGCTCACGCCGCCAGATGGCGTAGACGCACTGGAGCTGCCGTTGATGCCGGCGTTCGAGCATCTTCCCGATCCCGACTGACCGAGGCCGCCATGACGATCACCACACAGCGCGAGCAGCAGCGCATTAACCACCTCGTGCTCGGCCGACCGCGGCCAGCGCCAGTAGTCGGTCCCAAGCCGAAGGGGCTGTCAAAAGCCGAGTGGCGTGTTCGCAAGGAAGAGCTACGGGCGCGCGGCGGTGAGCTGCTGCCGGGGGTCGAGGAACACGTCCAGCTGCTTGAGGCGTATGGCGGCAAGCAGGGCACGCCGGAAACGCTGGCTGCCTTCGACCAACGACACCGGCGATCGGGCGCGATTGCGCGGTTGTACGCCTCGCACGCGATCGATGCCGACCAGCTCGCCGCGGCGGACAGTATCGCCACCGCGTACCGCGCCGTCACCGCCGACGCGCCGCTGCGCACCGCCAGCTGGGAAACGCGCACCGCAACGGGCGGCGGGCCCGGTGGCCACGACTGGCCGCTGTTCTCACGCACGCTCGACGATCTCGCGATGGAGTGGTGGCTTGCCTCAATCCAGCAGCCGCACGCGATGGTCGCGATCATCGCGTGCGATTTGGGGCTGACGATTGCCGCGAAGCGGTACGCGCTCAGTGTGCCACGTACCCGCGACCTGGTGCGCGCGGCGCTGACGACCTGGTTCAACCGCTTCGGCCGCGCAGCCGTCGCTGGCGACTGATTAGGGGTGCAACTTGCTACACTGCACCAACGTGCACGGTGCGAAATCGACACGTAAGCGGCAGAAACGACCCCGCCACAGCCGCGCCTGCAGCCCGCCACGTGCGGGCTTTCGCGTTCTTGGAGCCTACCTATGCCCCAGAACCTATCCCTTCACGACGAATGCAGGCGCGTGAGCGCCGAGCTCGACCTTGTGATGGCGGATATGGAGAACGGGCGGCCGTCCCAGTCCAGACACGACGGCCACGTTGACCAGGTGGTGGGGCTCGCAACGCGTCTCTTGAGCGCCGCTCGTGGCCCTGGTCGATCAGTCAACCCGCCGCTCGCCCGCGTTGGCAGCGGCTGCCTCTGGTGAGCCGATGATCAACGTCGCACAAGCTCGCGCCGCGATGGCGGCAGCACCAGGCGACACCGTCGCCTTCACGAAGGCGCAGGCCGCGCAGATGTTCGCCGAGCTTGAGGTCGGGCAGAACGCCCGCCGTGCGTTGTCGAACCTGCGCACCATGACCGCCGTCGCTGCCAGCGCGGCCGGAGCACCGGCATGACCGAGCGCGCGCACCCTGCCGCGATCGACGTCGCCGGCACGCCGTACCTGCGCGATGCGAAGGGTGCGCTGGTGCCGCTCGCGTCGGTGAAGCCCGCCGATCTGCTCATGGACGAGGTTGTACGCGGGCTGACCGAAGCAGCCGAAGACCTGTCCGGGCAGCTGACCGAGTTCAAGGCCAAGTCATTCGGAATGGTCGGCGAGTTCCAGGCGCTGCTCGCGCAGGACTATGGCGCCACGCTAGGCGGCAAGCGCGGCAACATCACGCTCACGTCCTTTGACGGCTGCCGCAAGGTGCAGGTGCAGGTGTCCGACTTGCTCGAGTTCGGGCCCGAGCTGCAGGCGGCGAAGTCGCTCGTCGACGAATGCCTGACCGGCTGGTCGAAGGACAGCGGCACCGAGCTGCGCGCGCTCGTGACCCGCGCCTTCTCGGTCGAGAAGGGCCAGATCAACCGGGCCGAGCTGTTTATGCTGCTCCGCGTCAACATCACGGACGAGCGCTGGGTCCGGGCGATGGACGCCATCCGCGACAGCATCCGGGTAATCGGGTCGCGGCAGTACATGCGCTTCTACCAGCGTGCCACGCCCGAGGCAGGCTGGCAGGCGATCACCCTCGACATCGCGGCCGCATGACGTGCGCGAGCTAATCGAGGGCGTCGGGTACGGGATCTTCATGGCCGCTATCGTGCTGCTGCTGATGGTGATCGCGCGCGCGATCATGCTTGGCTGATGGCTCGGCTGAAGGCGATGCCGCCTATGCTTGGCGCGCTCCCGCCCACGCTCGGCTCGCTGCCGGCGGTGGAGCGCACCAAGGGGCAGAAGCGCGAGTTGTTATCGCCTTGGCGCGCCTGGTACCGGACCAAGCGGTGGCGCGCGCTCCGCCTCGTGATCTTCGCACGCGACCTCTACACCTGCCGCTGGCCGGGCTGCGGCTTCACAACCGCGGACACCTCGCAGCTCGTCGCCGACCACCGCGACCCGCACCGCGGCGACGAGGCGCGCTTCTGGTCGGAGGGCAACCTGCAGACGCTCTGCAAGCCGTGCCACGACAGCCGCAAGCAGCGGGCCGAGCGCGCAGCCATGCGCTGACCTGATTGAGCCGCAAGGCCCTGTGTGGGCCGCATGCGGGGCCTGACGACCCCCTCCCAAACCGGGGGGGTGGGTCGATCCCTGGGGCGGCCCGACCCCCTGCACCCCATTGGCCCTCACGCGCAGATTTTTTTCTGCTGGTGGTTTGGGGTGCGTACTTTCGTTGCGGAGGGCTGATCGATGGCGGCCCGGAAAACATCGGAAGAATGGGAGCGGATCGAGCGCGAATACTTGGCGGGCGAAGACTCCATCCGCGAAATTGCTGATCGGCACGAGATTTCCGAAGCAGCTATTCGGAAGCGCGCGGATAAAAACGGGTGGGTTCGCGCGGTGCGCAAGCGCCAGATAGTGCGCACTTTGGTGCCGATCGCACCGCCACCACCGCGGTCGGCCGAGCCGGTCGACGCCGCGACGATCGCCGAGACCGGCCGCCAGCTGGTCGCCCGGATGCTGGAGGAATTGGACGCGGTCACGAGCAACCAGGGCGAGCTCGAGCGCGTAATCGAAATCGCGACGATCGACGACGACGACGATCGCCAGCGCGACGCGATGATGAAGGCCATCTCGCTGCCGGCGCGAACGCAGATGGTGAAGAACCTCGCGACCGCGTTGAAGACGATCAACGAAGCGTCGGCGCCGCAGGGAAAGAAAGCGGCCATTCAGCAGCGCGCGAGCGCAGCGGGCAGCAAGTTCGGCACGATCGCGGCGCCGGGTGCTGCAAAGACCCCGAATTGAGGCGCTGCCGATGGTCGAATGGTCGACGGCGTGCATCGACTGGAAGGAGCGCATTCGCGGCCGGCAGTCGCTGATCCCGTTCGATCCTCTGTTCCCTGACATTGCTGCCGCGAAGATGGAGGTGTTCAAGGCGCTGCGCATCGCCGACCTCGGCATCAACCCCGCGACCGACGATACCTGGACGATCGGCGAATCGGCCGCGCCGTGGCTGCTCGACTTTGCGGCCGCGATCTTCGGCGCCTACGACGGTGACACCGGCGAGCAGCTGATCCGCGAGGGCATGCTGCTCGTGTCCAAGAAGAACACGAAGTCGACGATCGCGGCCGGCATCATGCTGACCGAGCTGATCGTCGGTTGGCGACCGTCGGACGAGCTGCTGATCCTGGCGCCCACGATCGAGGTCGCGGGCAACAGCTTCAAGCCGGCGCTCGACATGATCCGCGCCGACGAGGAGCTGATCGATCTCCTGCATCCGCAGGAGCACATCCGGCTGATTACCAACCGCGTCACAAAGGCGACGCTAAAGGTGGTTGCGGCCGATGCTGCGACCGTGTCGGGCAAGAAAGCCAGCCGCGTGCTCGTCGACGAGCTGTGGCTGTTCGGCAAGCGGGCGAACGCCGACGCGATGCTGCGCGAGGCGACTGGCGGTCAGGTGTCGCGGCCGGAAGGTTACACGCTCTACTTGACGACGCAGTCGGACGAGCCGCCCGCCGGCGTGTTCAAGGACAAGCTCGCCTATGCGCGCGACGTCCGCGACGGCTTGGTCGAGAACAAGGAATTCCTACCGGTCCTGTACGAGTTCCCGGACGAGATGCTCGCCAACGACGAGCACCTCGATCCGGCCAACTTCTACATCACCAACCCGAACCTCGGTAAGTCGGTCAGCCAGAAGTGGCTCGAGTCTGAGTTCTCCAAGATCGAGAACGCCGAGGATGGCACCAAGCAGGTGTTCTTCGCCAAGCATCTGAACGTCGAGATCGGCATCGGCCTCCGGCACGACGCCTGGGTCGGCGCGACTTATTGGGCGCAGGCCAAAGCCGCGGCCGAGCTGTGGGATGGATCGTTCGAAGGCTTCCTCGAGCTAGTCGAGGTCGCGGTCGCCGGGCTCGACGGTGGCGGGCTCGATGATTTGTTCGGCTTGGCGCTGCTCGGCCGCCTGCGTTCGGACCCGCGCACCTGGTTGCTGTGGAACCGCGCATGGGCGCACCTCGACGTGTTCGAGCGCCGAAAGGACATCGTCAGCCGGCTGAACGACTTCAGCAAGCAGGGCGATCTGATCAAGTGCATCGACCCGACGCAGGATCTGGTCGAGGTCGCCGATCTGCTCGAGCAGGTGAAAGATGCGGGGCTGTTCCCCGCGATCGGCGCGGTCGGGCTTGATCCGCAGGGCGTCGCAGCGATGGTCGACGAGCTTTCCGGGCGTGGTTTCACGTCCGACCAGCTGGTGGCGGTGCCGCAGGGCTTCCGGCTCACCGGCGCGATCAAGGGCACCGAACGCAAGCTGAAGGATGGCACGCTGCTGCATGCCGGCCAGCCGCTCATGTCCTGGTGCGTCGGCAATGCGAAGGTGGAGCCGCGGGCGAGCGCGATCCTGATCACCAAGCAGGTGTCGGGTACCGCCAAGATCGACCCGCTGCTCGCCGGCTTCAACGCGGTGCAGCTGATGACGCGCAATCCGTCGGTCAGCACCTACACCTATACGGGAATGTGAGCATGGGTAAGAAAAGCCGTGCTCGCGCCGCGGCGCGGGCGCTCAGCGCGTCCACGAAAGCCGGCAGCACCGACGGCGTGATCGTCGCCGGCGCCGACGGCATGAGCGATGTCGGCGGATCGACCGTTCTCAACCTGCTGCCCGCCTCGGGCCGCGGCGCGCCGATCGGCGAGAGTGAGGCGCTGTCGATCCCGGCCGTGCTGCGCGCGCTCGAGGTGCTCTGCGCGCTGTTCGCCATGACGCCACTGCACTATCTCCGCGACACGCCGACCGGCAAAGAACGGGTCGACGACGCGCCCGAGGCGATGATCTTTCGCCGGCGGGCGAACAACGTGCAGCCGGCGTACCTGCTGAAGGAGGTCATGCTCGGTGACTTGCTGATGCGCGGCAAGTTCGGCGCATTCGTCCACCGCGACGGCCTCTACCGGGCCGACAAGCTAACCAGGCTGGATCCCGCCGGGATCGGATCGCCGGTCCAGCACTGGGATCGTACCGACGGGCTCGAGGTGTTCTACGACGTCCAGCTGCCCGACGGTAAGCGCGAGCGGCTGACGCGAAACGACTGCTGGTTCGTGCCCGGGTTCAGCCGCGACGGCCTGGTCGGCCTCGACCGGCTCAAGCTGCTGCAGGACACGATTGAGGCCGCCGCGGCGACGTCGCAATTCGCGGCGCGCTTCTGGCAGAACAACGCGCAGCCCTCGACGGTGCTGACGACCAAGGCGAAGGTCGACCCCGAAGAGAAGCAAAAGATCCGCGCCGATTGGCAGGGCCGCTTCGCAGGGCCGCGGAACGCCGGCGGCGTCGCCGTGCTCGACCAGGAGCTCGATGCGAAGTTCCTGTCGCACAACAACAAGGAGGCGCAGTACCTCGAGGTCCGCCAGTTCTACGTCGTGGAGATCGCGCGCGCGTGGGGTGTGCCCCCGCACGTGCTGTTCGAGCTGAGCCGTGCGACCTTCTCGAACATCGAGCAGCAGAGCCTTGAGCTGATCCTGTACTGCATGATGGGGCATTTCGAGCGCGTCGCTGCGCATGCCACGCATCAATTCGCCCGCGACGGTCACTTCTTCGAGTTCGAGCCCGCGGCGCTGCTGAAGGGCGACCTTCTGAGTCGCTACCAGGCCTACGCGCTGGCCGTCGACAAGGGCTTCCTCAACCCGAATGAGGTGCGCCGGCGCGAGAACCTCAACGATCGCGCTGGCGGCGACGAGTACCGCGTCGGTTCGGGATCCACGATCGAGGGTCAGCAGCCCGGCAAGCAGGTCGACCATCGGCCGCCGGCGCCTGCGCCCGCTCCCCAGGAGGACGAATGAACCAGAACATCCTGGCCGCGATCCGGTCGGAGCCGTGGGCGATCGTGCCCGGCTATCTCGACGCGATCGAGGCAATTGCGCTCCGCGTGATCGAGCATCCGGCGCTGATCGAGGTCGAGCGCGACGGTCACCAGGCGCGCTTCCTCGAGGCGAGCACGCGCATGGGCGATCGCGCGCCCGGCACGCGCACCGCCGCGCTTCGTGATGGCGTCGGTTCGTTGCCGGTATTCGGCCCGGTGTTCCCGCGCGCTGGCGGCATGGCGACGTCGGGCGCCACCACGCTCGATGCCGTGGCGGCCGATCTGCGCGCGCTCGAGGCGTCGCCCGAGGTGCGGTCGATTCTGATGGTGGTCGACAGCCCAGGCGGAGTGGTGTCGGGCGTCCACGACTTCGCGCGTGTCGTTGCCAGCATCACCAAGCCGCTAAGCGTCCACGTGACCGGGCAATGCTGCTCAGCCGCCTATTGGTTCGCGAGCCAGGCGCCCGGCGGGATCAGCGTCGATCCGACCAGCCTCGTCGGCTCGATCGGCGTGTGCATGTCGACGTCGTACCAGGAAGGGCCGGACACGAGCGGCCGGCGGTCGATCGACATCACCAGCACCAACGCGCCGCAGAAGCGGCCGGACCTTTCGACCCCCGAGGGGCAGGCATCGGTACGCGCCACGCTCGACGCGATCGAGGGCGTGTTCATCGCCGCCGTCGCCAAGGGCCGCAACGTCACCGAGGCGCACGTCCGGGCCGAGTTCGGCAAGGGCGGCACCCTGACCGGCAAGGACGCGAAAGCGGCCGGCATGGTCGACCGTGTCGAGCCGGATGGCCTCGACGGCGCGATCCGTCGGCTTGCCCGCGGCGCTCCGCCCCCCGCGCCGCGCCGCTCGGCGTCCGCGAACACCCTGAAGCTCGCGCAGATCCGCGCGTCGTCCTAACCACCCGAGGAGAATGACCCATGCGCATTACCGCGCTCAAGCAGGCACTGGCGGCCACGGTCGCCAACATGGAAGGTCTGATGCAGGCCGCATCCGACGACGGCGGCCGCGATCTGACCGCTGAAGAGCAGACGGTGTTCGACGCTCACGCCGAAGAGGCGAAGGGCCTGCAGGCGAAGATTGCGAAGGAAGAGACGCTGCTCGCGTTCAAGTCGACCGCGGCCGCGCCGATCAACGTTCCCGGCAACCCGGGCGCGACCGGCGGCCAGCTCGGCGGACAGCCTGGCGCCGGCGGCACCGTGCCCGCCACGCCGATCGCGCAGCTGCCCGCGGGCACCGTGTTCACCCGCATCACCATGTCGCTTGCCGCATGCGGCATGGATCAGCGGGCCGCTGCCGATCACGCCGAGAGGCTGTGGGGCACCGAAACGGGGCAGATCGTCGCGAACCAGGAGCAGTCGACCAACGTCAAGGGCGGCTTCCTGATCAACACCGCGTACAGCTCCGACTTCATCGACCTGCTGCGTCCGCGCGTGGTCGTGCGCAAGCTCGGCGCTCGGTCGATCCCGATGCCCGAGGGCAATCTCACCATGCGCAAGAAGACGCAGGGCACGCAGGCCGGCTACGTCGGCGAGCGCACGCCGGCGCCGACGACCGACGTTCGCGTCGACAGCATGACCATGTCGGCGAAGTCGCTGCGCGCGCTCGTGCCGATCACCAACCAGCTGATCCGCCGCGCCTCGATGGGCGTCGTGGCGATGGTGCGCGACGATCTGCTCGAGGGCGTGGCGATCAAGGAAGACGCGGTGTTCATCCGCTCGCCGGGTGACGACGTGACGCCGAAGGGGCTGCTGGCGCTGATGCCGGCCGGCAACAAGCTGGCGATGACCGCCAACCCGACGCTGGCGACGGTCACGAACGATCTGGCGCGGCTGCGCCTGCGCGTCATCAACGCGAACGTGCCGATGATCAGCTGCGGCTGGATCATGAGCCCGCGCAGCAAGATGTTCCTCGAGACGCTGCGCGACGGCAACGGCAACATCGCGTTCCCCGAGATTGGTGCGAACGGCACGCTGTACGGCTACCCGATCGGCATGACGACCTCGGTGCCGGACAACCTCGGTGCGGGCGGCAACGAGTCGGAGATCTACTTCGGCGACTTCTCGCAGCTGCTGATCGGCGACACCGAGACGGTCACGATCGCCAGCTCGGACACCGCGGCATACGACGACGGTGGCACGATCCGCTCGGCGTTCTCGAACGACGAGACGGTCGTCCGCCTGATCGCCGAGCACGACACCGGCACGCGCTACGCGGTCGCCTTCGCGGCGCTCACCGGCGTGACCTGGGCACCGGGCGACGTCGACTAAGCCACCCGCGTCGCCCGCAGGCGACGCTCCACCATCAACATGCGGCGTGCGAGCGGTTGATCCCGCTCGCCGCTTTTCGGGAGTGCCATCATGGCAGTGAAGTTCAAAATCCAGCACAGCATCGGCGCGCTGTACGTGCCCGGCGACATCGCCAAGTTCGAGCCGGCGGTCGAGAAAGACCTGATCGATCGCGAGATCGCGGAAAAGCACGAGCCGAAGAAGCCGGCCGGCGCGAGCGCGCAGTAATGACCGACGTGGCGGCGATCGACGGCACCGTGCTGACGGTCGCCGCTGCGCGTATCCACCTGCGTGTCGGCTCCAAGGTCACCGATGCCGAGCTGTCCGACCTGGTCGTCGCGGCGCAGGGGCGCATCGAGAGCTTCCTCGGCCGCGAGCTGGTTGGCGCGACCGGCTGGGCGACCGTGGACGCGGTCCCCGCGCTCGTGCGGCACTGCGTCAAGCTGGCGCTGTCCGACTTCTACGTGAATCGTGAGGCGCCGCAGCTCACCGACGAACAGCTGCGCCCCATAATCGGCAGCAAGATGCTGGTGACGATCGGATGATCAGCGTTCCGCCAGGCGACCGCGACACGCTGGTGACGTTCGAGCGGCCGATCGCGAGCAAGGGCTTTCGCGGCGCCGGCGCCGGCACATGGGAAAGCGTCGGCGACGAATGGGTCGAGCTGCGCGACATGCTGCCGAGCCGCGGCGAGCAACCGGCCAGCGGCATGCCGGTCGCGCTCCGCCGCGCGCGTGTCCGCATGGATTACCGCGACGACATCACGCCCGACATGCGGATCGTCGAAGGCGAGCACGTGCTGCAGATCGTGTCGGGTCCGGTCACGCTTGGGCGCCGCGCCGGTCTCGAGATGGTCGTCGAGGAAGTCTCGCCGGCCGGGAACGCCGCCTAGATGGCCGTGCGCCGCAGCAGCAAGCGCAGCGGCCGCCAGATCAAAGATCTGCCCGAGCTGTTCGTCGAGCGCATCCTGCCCGGTGCCGCAAAGGCTGGCGGCCTGATGATCGCCGACGCGGCCAAGCAGCTGCTCGGCACCAGGCGCGCCGAAACCGCCAGCGGTGCCAAGGTGCTGATCGCGGACTCAGTCAAGGTGAAGGTGCGGCGAAACGGCAGCATCATCACCGCGCGCGTGACGCTGATCGGCCCCGGCGCCTACGTCGGCCGCTGGCTCGAATACGGCACCAGCGGCCACTTCATCACGGTGGCGGCCGAGGCGCGCGAGGGTCGGACGGCCCGCCGCATCAACCGCCAGATCGCAGCCGGCGACGAGCAGGTGAAGGCGTCGCTGTTCATCAACGGCAAGCCGGTCGGCCCCTCGGTCTATCACCCCGGCGCCAAGCCACACCCGTTCCTGCGCCCGGCGAGCGACACCAACGAGGACGCCGCCAAGGCCGCGGCGCTCGCCTACATGGCGCAGCGCGTGACCAAGGCCGGGATCAACGCAGCCGCAGATCCGGAGATCGATCGATGACCGGAGCCGACATCGTCGGCGCGCTGTTGCGCGACTATCCGCCGCTCGTCGACATCGTGCCGGCCGACCGCATCAAGGGCGGCCGCCTGCCGCTCGGCACCAAGCTGCCGGCGCTGCTGGTGAAGACGGTCAGCAGTGTCGAGCGCCAGCGGCTGAAGCGTGGCGCAACCGTGCGCACCAACGATCGCATCCAGGTGACGGTTCGCGCCGCCAGCTGGGATGAGCAGATCACCATTCTCGACCTGGTCGTCGATGCGTGCGCCGATCGCACCGGCAGCATGGACGGCGCCGGCAATTACGCCGTGCTGACCGCCGGCCGCGGCCCCGACGTCGAGGGCCCGGGCGACAGCTACGAGCAGGCGCAGGATTTCCGGGCGAGCTTCGACAAGCCCAATACTCAAGGAGCATGACCATGTCCGTCACCAAGACCCAGAAGTACCGTGTCGCCCGCAACTTCAACGATGCGACCGTCGAGCGCCGCTTCACCAAAGGCGAGATCGTCGAGCTGACGCAGGGCGAGGCCGATAACTTCGGTGCGGTCGGCCTGGTCGAGCCCGAGGCCGACGTCGATGCGGCGCCCGCGGCCGATGCCGGCGAGACGCCCCCCGCTCGGCAGCAGAAGCGCGGCTGATCCGCTCGCCCGCCGACCGGCGGACGATCCCTGCCGGTGAGCCCGGCGTATCATCGAAGAGGTAGACATGAAGTCGCAGACTGCGGCGGGCTCGACGCTCGCCATCACCGTTGCCGCACCCGCCACGCAGGACGCGGCCGGGTTCGGCGCGCTCACCTTCACCGCGATCGGTCAGATCGAGAAGCTGGGCGCGTTCGGCGGTAGCTTTGCCAAGGTGGAGTTCCAGCCGCTGAAAGGACCGAAGCAGAAGTACAAGGGCTCGGTTGATTATGGCGCGCTGCAGCCGTCGCTCGCGCTCGACAGCGACGACGCGGGGCAGACGCTGCTGCAGGCCGCCTCCGACGACGAGACGCAGAAGCTCTACGGCTTCTGCGTCACCTATCAGGACGGCTCGAAGCGGTTCTTCATGGGTCGCGTGTTCGGCATGCCCGAGAATGCCGACGGTGCCGACAGCATGCTGACCGCGGCGCCGGCGATCGAGATCTGCACCAAGATCGTCAAGGTCGCAGCCGCCTGATCAGGCTTAGGCGGGAGCTGGCCGCCCCCGCGTCCGTGGCGATGGAGCCACCAAGGCCACCCGTTCCCTTCCGGCGCCCGCGACGCCGTCTCTCTTTGCATCGGCTCGCCCCGCTCGTCGCGGGTTTGCGGGGCGGGTCGATGCGCCATTCTTCCCGCGAAGGAATGATCATGACCAAGAAGCTGTTGAACATCGCCTCGCTCGCCGTAGCCGCGACTGCCTGCGTCCACGTCAAGAACGCGGCCGGCGAGCCGCTCTATGCCGACGCCGAGCGCAAGCTGCCGGTACGCATTCATCTCCACGGCCCGGGCAGCGACATCGCCAGTGTCGTCGAGGGTCGCCAGACCGCGCGATCGCTGAAGCGTATGCAGGACAATGACGGCAAGGTGACCGCCGCCACCCCGGAAGAGCGCCGCGCCGAGACGGCCGACGATCTGGCCGCGCTGACCGTGCGCTTCGAGAATTTCACCTACGGCGAGGATGAGACGCTGACCGGCGAGGCCCTGTTCCGCGCCGCCTATGCCGATCCGGGCCTCGGCTTCATCACGCGCCAGGTCGCGCGCTTCTTCGGCGACTGGGGAAACTTCAACGGCGCCTCGAGCAACGCCTGACGCTCTGGGTCCGGCAGCTGGCTTGGTACAATGCCACGCCGAAGCCGGACCCGAACAGCAAGCGCGGCCAGGCCGAGCCCGACAGGGTGCGGACTAGCCGGCTCGAGGAATGCAAGCGGCGGAAGATCGAGCCCAAGCTCCCGCCGAACCCCGCGCCGCACATCACCGACCGGCTGATCGAGATCGGCCTGACGGAAGCGGCCGGCATGGGCGTCGGCCCTATCAGCTGGGTGCAGATCGACGCCTGGCAGCGGCTCACCGGCGTGCCGATCGCGCCGTGGGAGGCGCGGCTGCTGCGCACGCTGTCGCTCGCGTATCTCGCCGAGGTCAGGCGAGCCGAGGCCGAGACCTGCCCGCCACCGTGGCGCATCGAGACGACCGCGCGCGAGCGCGAGATCGAGGAAGCCGAGCTGCGCAGCGTGCTCGGCTGATCTGCCACCATCATCACACCGAAGCCGGGAGGCGCCCATGAACGACGATCTGCCCGGCTTCGGTGTCGATTTTCAGATAGACGCCGGCGACAGCTACGCGCAGCTTGCGCAGCTCGACGCGTTGATGAAGTCGACCGAGGCGAAGATCCTCGCGCAGGCTCTGTCGATCGAGAAGGCCACCAAGGGCATGATCGACGTTGCCGCGCCGACCGCCAGCGTGCGCGCGATCGCGACCGAGACTGCCGGCGCGATGCGCGGGATGGTGTCGTCGTTCGACCAGGTCGGCGCGGCCAAGCGCGATCTCGATCGCGTGCTCGGCAGCGAAGTGAAGATGGGTGCGATCGGCCCGGCCGCCACGCGCGAGGCCGCAGCTACCACGCGCGAGATCAACGCGACCGAGAAGTCGATCGAGCGGATGATTGCCCAGATCGATCGCGAGACCACCGCGACGGGGCGCTCGAAGGATCAGGTCAGGGCATTGCGCGCTGAAGAGCTGGCGCTGACCGCTGCCCGCCAGGGCAACACCGATGCGGCCGATCGGCTGCTGAAGAGCATGCGCGCGCTCGATGCCGCGCAACGCGCCGGCGCCGAGGATCGCGCCCAAGCCGCACGCATCGCCGAGACTGCGATCGAGGCCGAGGCGCAGGCGGTGCGCGACGCGGCGTTTGCCTACAGTCGTTTCGAGCTGGCCGCCCGCGAGGGCATGGCGGCCGCGCGCCAGATCGATGCCAACGCGGCCGCGGCCGAGCGGCTGCGCGCATCGACCGATCCGCTCTACGCCGCGACCAAGCGCGTCAACGACGAGATCGCGGAATCGACGCGGCTCTACCGCGCCGGCGCGATCGCCGAGGGCGAATACCTGCGTCAGCAGTCGGTGCTCACCGATCGCCTGAACGCGCACACCGTTGTGCAGGACACCAACACGGGCGCCGTAAAGCGCGGCAGCGGCGCGCTGACGCAGCTATCGTTCCAGCTGAACGACGTCGCCACGATGGCGGCCGCCGGGAGCCCGCCGTTCCAGATCCTCGCCACGCAGGCGGGTCAAGTCGTCCAGGTGTTTCAGATGGCCGAGGGTGGTGCCAAGGGCCTCGCACTCGAGATCGGCGGCCTGCTGCTCCGCTTTGCTCCGCTGATCGGCATCGTCGCGGCAGCCGGTGCCGGGCTCGCGCTGTTCACCCGCTGGGTCAACCAGGGCGTGACGAACAACCAGCTCACCAAGGATCTCGGCGACATCACCGGTGGCGCCGATGCGACCAAGCAGGAGCTGTACAAGCTGAAGGACTCGAGCGTGTCGTTCGGCTCGACGATGCAGGCGCTCTTCTCGGTGCTCGGCAAGGACATCGCGGGCGTGTTCGTCAGCGACATGGCCGGGATGGGAAAGAGCATCAAGGCGATCCTAGACGACATCACCGGGCAGGCGCGGCACGATCTGGCGGCGATCTACGCCGGGGTCGCAGGTACCAAGGCGTATCTCGGCGAAATGCAGCAGCGCGGCGCGTGGGTCGACATCTTCACGGGCAAGGGCGTCGACGTTCTGAAGCGCACTTACGGTGCCGCCTATGACGTGGCCGACAAGTACCTCGGCAACCTGGGCGCGCGCGTCAAAAAGGAAGCGATCAACATCGAGCGGCACAAGCTCGCCGAGAAGATCGGGTTCAACGCAGCACCCAAGCCAAAAACCGACAAGCACGCCGACCAGCTGGCGCGCGAGGCGGCCGCGACCGAGGCGCAAATCCGCAACCTGTACAAGCTCGCCGACGCTTACGGTGTGTCGGGTGCGGCCGCGCTGATCGCCGAAGCGCGCGTGAAGGCCGAGAGCGAAGCGATCAAGAAGCGCGCTGACATCGAAGAGCGGGTCGCGCGTCAGGTCCGCCTCGCCGTGGCGCAGCGCGTGTCCGACAGCGCCAAGTCGACCGCGGGCATGCGTGACGAAGCGTTGATCCAGGAGCAGGTCAATGCCGGCGTCGCCGACGGCTCGATCGCCGCCGAGCGCGCCAACCAGCTGCTGCGCGATCGCATCGCCGACCTGCCGCTGCTCGCCGCGATCGAGGCCGCGCGGACGGTCAAGGACGTGAAGGGCACCGAGGCCGCCACCGCCGCGCTCGAGGCGCAGCGTTCCGCGCGCGACCGCCTGTCCGATGCACAGCGTAAGGGACAGCTGATTGCGGCGCTCGCAACCGGCGACGAACGCCTGGCCGAGCTGCGCGAAGAGCTGCGCCTCGTCGGTGCTACCGAGGAAGTGCGCGTGCGTTCGCTCGCGGTTCTCCGCGCGACGCAGGAAGCCTCGCGCCTTGATCGCACCGGCCCGGAAGCCGAGCGGTGGATTCAGCAGCAGGGCGAGATTGCCGTGCAGCAGGTGCGGATCGGTGCCGCGCAGCGCGATTACAACGATCAGCTGACCTTCACCGCCGACAAATGGGACGCGATCGCGTCGCGGATCCAGAACGCCGGGCAGGGCATGGCCGACGCGTTTGGCGAGGCCGGGCGCGCGCTCGGCGGTGTCGTGTCGATCTACGCCGACTACCGGGCACAGGAAGAGCGTGCCGACGCCGCGCACCGCGAACGCCTGCGCAACGCCACCACAGATGCCGCACGCGAGCGTGAGAATCGGCTGTTCGCCATTCAAACCGGCGGCAAGCAGGTCGATATGTACGGCGACATGGCATCGGCCGCGAAGGGCTTCTTCAAGGAAGGGTCGACCGGCTACCGCGCGATGGCCGCGGCCGAGAAGATCTACCGCGTCGCGCAGCTCGCCATGTCGCTGTCGGCGATGGTGCAGAATACGCTCGAGACAACCACCTCGGTCGCGAACGCGGCCGCGCGCGCCTCGGCCGACGGTGCCGCGGGCGTAGCCGCGCAGGCGAAGCTTCCGTTCCCGCTCAACATCGCCGCGATGGCTGCAACCGCCGCGGCGCTGGTCGCGGCGGGCGTTGCGATCGTCGCCGGCGGCGGTGGTGGCAGCACGACGGTGCCGAAGTCCAACACCGGCACCGGCACCGGTACCGTGCTCGGCGACGTCGACGCGAAGAGCGAGAGCATCAAGCGCTCGATAAATCAGCTGCGCGAGGTCGACACCGTCACGAGCGTGTTCGCGCGCCAGATGGCGGGATCGCTGCGCTCGATCGACGACCAGATCGGCGGCCTGGCAGCCGTCCTGGTCCGCTCGGGCAACATCGACGCGTCCAGCGGCGTGACCGAGGGCTTCAAGTCCGACATGATCGGCTCGATCCTCGGCAAGGTGCCGGTGATCGGCGGCTTCCTGTCGTCGCTGTTCGGCAGCAAGACCACCGTGCTCGCCTCGGGCCTCTACGGGGCCGCGCAGTCGGTCGGCGGCATCCTGTCGGGCGGCTTCGACGCGTCGACCTACAGCGACGTGCAGAAGAAGAAGAAACTCTTCGGCATCACCACCAGCACGAAGACGTCGACCAGCTTCGGTGCGGCCGACGCGGATCTCGAGCGACAATTCACGCTGATCCTCGGCAGCTTCGCGTCCGCGATCGCCGGCGCGGCCGGGCCGCTCGGCGAGGCGACTGGCGCCGTGGAGAGCCGCCTTAACGGCTTCGTCGTCAATATCGGCAAGATCGACCTCAAGGGGCTGACCGGCGCCGAGATCCAGGAGAAGCTCGAGGCGGTGTTCGGCGCCGCGGCCGACGGCATGGCCGAGGCGGCGTTCCCGGGCATCTCGCGCTTCCAGAAAGCGGGCGAGGGCGCGTTCGAGACGCTGGTGCGTGTCGCATCGACGCTCGAGGCGGTCACCACCGGGCTCGACCAGCTCGGTGCCAGCACGCAAGCACTCGGCATCGATGCGAAGCTCGCGCTGGTCGACCAGTTCGACAGCGTCAGCGACTTCAACAGCGCGATCGAGGGCTATTTCAGCGCCTTCTACACCGATGCCGAGCAGGCGGCCGCCAAGGCCGCGCAGATGGGTCGCGTGTTCGACAGTCTCGGCCTCGCCATGCCGACGACGCTCGCGGGCTTCCGCCAGCTGGTCGAGGCGCAGGATCTTACCACCGCGGCCGGGCACGCGACCTATGCGACGCTTCTGCAGCTCGCACCTGCGTTCGCAGATCTGCAATCCGCCATGCAGGGCACGAAGAGCGCGGCCGATGTCGCGGCCGAGCGCGCCGACCTAGAGCGCAAGATCCTCGAGTTGAACGGCGACACGGCGGCACTCCGCGCGCTCGACCTCGCCAAGCTCGATGCCAGCAACCGCGGCCTGCAGGAGCAGATCTACGCGATCCAGGACGCGCAGGAAGCCGCCAAGGCGGCCGACGAACTGCGCAAGGCGTGGACCAGCGTCGGCGACAGCATCATGGACGAGGTGAAGCGGATCCGCGGCCTGAACGGCGTCGGCAATGGCGACAGCTTCGCGACGTTGATGGCGCAGTTCAACGCCGCCAACGCGGCCGCGCGCGCCGGCGACCAGGACGCGGCCAAGAGCCTGCCGGCGCTCAGCCAGGCGCTGCTCGGCAAGGCGGCCGATGTCGCGACCAGCCGGCAGGAGCTGGCGCGCGTGCAGGCGCAGACCGCCGCGATGCTCGAGGCGACTTACGGCGTGATCACCGGCCTGACCGCCACGCCGAAGAGCGCAACCGAGCAGGCCACGTCGGCCGCCAGCTCGGCGAGCGCCGTCGTGCCTGCGCCCGTCGACGAGCGTGTCGCCGGCGAGCTGGTCGAGCTGCGCGAGGCAACCGCCGAAACGCGCCGCGACATGATGTCCGCGCTGGCGACGATCGCCGGCAACACCGGGCGGATCGACAAGCGGCTCGAGCGGGTCACCGAGGCGAGCGGAGGCGAGGCGGTCAGCGTCGCGGCCGCGGCATGAAGGTGATCACCGACGCCGGCGCGACGATCGCGATCGGCGACACCGAAGCCGCGCCGACAATCGGCATCGTCGACTATAGCCGCCGGGTCACCGATGACTTCGGCGTGACGACGGTCGTCGAGCGCGGCTTCTCGCGCACCATGTCGATCAAGGCCGCAGTGCCGTTCGACCAGGTGAGCACGCTTCAGCTGCAGCTCGCCGATCTGCGCGCCGAGCCGGCGACGTGGGTCGCGGACGATCGCTTCGCCAGCCTGGTCGTACGCGGCTTCTTCAAGGATCTGCGATTCGACTTCGCCTCGCCTCCGATCAGCTACTGCACGCTGACGGTCGAGGGCCTGGCGTCGGCCGAGCCGCTGCCCGACGACGTGCTCGATCCCGGCCCCGGCGGGCAGCTGTCGACGTTGCAGGTGCTGCGCCCCGTCGAGGTGACCGGCGGCATGCTGAGCTACAGCAGCGTTGCCGAGGATGATGCGCCCGAGTGGGCTGCGGGCGCCACCTATCCCGCCGGCGCGCGCGTAATGCTCCGCGCCGAGCACCGCATCTACGAGAGCCTGATCCCGCTCAACACGGGCAAGCACCCGGTCGACACCGTCGGCGCGTGGCTGGACGCCGGGCCGACCAACAGGTGGGCGATGTTTGACCAGGCGCTCGGTACCGTCACGCGTGCCGATCGACAGCTGCAGGTCACCGTCGCGGCCGGCGCGGTCAACGCCGTCGCGTTGATCGACATCAAAGCCGACACCGTGCGGCTGCAGTCGGGCGGCTACGATCGCACGGCGTCGGCGACGTCCGGCACCGTGACCTTCCTTGATATGCCGGACGGTACAGCTCCGGTGACGATCACCGTTATCGGCGACGCCGGCGTCGAGATCGGCACGCTGCTGGTCGGCCAGCTGGCGTCGCTGGGCATCACCGAAGCGTCGCCAACCGCGGCGATCACCGACTTCAGCCGCAAGGTAATCGACGATTTCGGCGAGGTGACGATCGTCAAGCGCGCGTTCGCCAAGACCATGTCCGCGCGCGCGCTGATCGACACCGCCGCGGTTGACCTGGTCGCCGCGCGGATCGCCAACGTTCGCGCGCGGCCGTGTCTGTGGATCGGGCAGGATGGTATCGCCGCCCTCACAATCTACGGCTTCTTCAGGGAGTTTTCGGTTGAGATCGGCGAGACGCTGAGCAAGCTCTCGCTTTCGATCGAGGGCATGAGCTCGGCCGCGAAGCTGAAGCCGCTCGGTAGCCTGGTCAACTGGGACGATGTCGCGAACCCGACTGGCACGAAGCCTGCCGACAATGCGACCAACACCGCGAAGCCGGATGCGCCGTTCGGACCCGGCGCGACGGTTGGTTCGGCCCTTCTCACGATCGAGAAGGTGCCGTCCCTGATCGAGCGCGTGGACGCGATCGAGCCGGCGATGAGCGATGTCGACGCGCTGAAGGAAGCCGCGGTCGGACAGGACAAGACGCTCGAGCAGCTTGGCCAGGTCACCGTCGACCACGACGCGCTGATCCGGCAGGCCGAACGTGCGGCTGGGCGGATAGACGACGCGCTGCTGCGGCAGGTGATGGAAAGCGCGCGCACGCGGCAGGTGTTGCGTGACGCGGGCATCGTCATCGATCCGACGACGGCCGAGGTCCGTATCTACGCCATCGACCAGCAGGCAGAGCGGATCGCGCGCGCCGAGGTCGCGATCAACGCGCAGAAGGGCACGATCGCGCTCAAGGCGGACTCGGCTTACGTCGACGAGCAGATCGCGCTGGCGGTGCTCGATCCCGCTCAGGTCGCCGAGCTGGAACCCATCATCAAGCGACTGGCTTCGGCCGAGCTGACCATCGACGGGCTCTCCGGCTCGATCGTGACCAAGGCCGAAGTGATCGAGCTGGGCAAGGTCGACAAGCGCGTGACCGGCGTATCGGAACGCGTCGACGCGCTGGCCGGCGAGATAGAGGACAAGGTCGAGAAGACGACCTTCGAGGATCTCGGCAAGACGGTGCAGTCCATATCGGAGAAGCTGTCGACGGTCGGCGACACGACCGGGCTGTCGCTGACGATCCGGCAGGCGCGGATCATCGCAGACGATGCGGCGACCGCGGCGACGCGGGCATCGCTCTCGGGTGACGAGGCGGTCCGCCGCCAGATTATACAAGCGGCCGAGGCTCGCGAGGATGTTTACACCCGGATCGTCGCCGGCGAGCTGACTGAGGCACGTGCGCGGCTCGCGCTTGCGGCCGAGGTCGGCGACGTGCGTGCGATGGCGCTGCGCGAGACAGCAACCCGCATTGCCGACGATCAGGCGATCGCGTCCGACGTTCGCGCGCTTGGCGTCACCAGCAGGGATCAGGCCGCGGCGATCGGCGAGAACGCCGAGGCGATCCTGACGGCCGCGGGTGGCGTCGCCCGCACGCAGACGACGATCCGACAGGTGGTCGGCCGCGCCGACGAGAGCGATGAAGCGATCCTGCGTGCGCTCGTGAATGGCGACACCGACAGCCGAGCCCGACGCGACCAGCTGGTGCAGATACAGACTGAATTCGCGACATCGTTGGTGGCCAACGATGCGGCGAGCGCAGTCGCTCGGCAGGCGTTGCTGGTACGGATGGCCGCGGCCGAGGCCGCGATCGTCGAGACCAGTCGCGTGCTTGCTACCACGACGCAGGCGCTGGCCGAGCGGATCAGGGCGGCGGAAGCGATCGTGCTCGATCCTGCGACCGGCCTTGCGGCCACGCGCGCGCGTCTGATCGACGAAGAAAAGCTCAGCGCCGATCGCGACAAGGTGACCAGCGGCAAACTGTCGCTGCTCGAAGCTGCCGTCGACGATCCCAAGACTGGCCTCGCCGTCACACGCGCGCAACTTGCCGACGAGGTGAAGCTCAGCGCCGACCGCGATGGTGCGATGGGCGAGCGGGTCGACGGGCTGGTCGCCGAGTTCAGTGATCCTGCGACCGGCCTCGGCGCCACGCGCGCGCAGCTCGTCGACGAGGTGAAGCTCAGCGCCGATCGTGACGGCGCGATGAGCGAGCGCGTCGACGCGCTGGTGGCCGAGTTCGACGATCCTGCTGCGGGCCTCGCCGCCACGCGGGCACAGCTGGCCGACGAGGTGAAGCTGAGCGCCGATCGCAACGGGGCGATGGGCGAGCGAGTCGACGGGCTCGAAAGCGTCATCACCAATCCTGACACCGGTTTGGCGGCTGTCGACGCCTCGGTCGGACGGCTGGCCGAAACGACGGCGAAGGCGGATGAGGCGAACGCCAAGCTGATCGAGCAGGTGCGGGTGAAGCTAGGCGACCTGGGCGAAGCAACCGTGTCCGATCTGATCAAGGCGGTGGTGAAGGCCAACGGCGACATCATGGCGACCAAGACCGTCGCGATCGACGTCAACGGTAATCTCGTCGGCACGCAGCTGGTCGGCTCTTCGGAAGGGCGCGGAAGTCTCGGGCTGATCAATGCCGACCTGCAAATGGGCGATGGCCGCATCATCATGAACACCGGCACGATGATGCTCGCGACCGGCGTCGGCTTCGGCGCTCAACGCGACCTGCTGCTGTGGTTTGGCCCGACAATGGCTCTGGAGCAGTGCTCACGCACGAACGGCCAGATGTACCTGCCGACCACCGGGCAGGCCTATTTCGGCGGTGGTCTGTCGGCTGGATCGCTGACGGTGCCGGCTACGAACCCCAGCCTCGCGGCGGATGCCATCGCCGAGCTTCCCCGCTTTGGCTCAAACGGCAAGCCGGTGCGCTACATCGCGAGCTGGTCGTACACGTTCCGGCGCGTCAAGTCCTACACGCCCGACAACGAAGGCCTGCGCGACTTCAAAACAGAGGCGCAGCGGTACAACGCCGCGACTGACGACGGCTTCGACTATTTCGGCTCAGTCACGGAGAAGCAGCCCGCGTCGACGATCACGCTCAAGCGGGCATTTGCCGGCAGCTCCTACGAGCAGCTGAAGCAGGTGAGCTTCGACACACAGACGCTGACCATGTCCGGCACCGCACCGACACCGGGCGACGCGCCCGGCACCGCCACCTTCACCACCACGATCGGCGGCGGCTTCACCATCGTCGATCCTACGCAGACCGTCGCCGACCGCACCGTGCAGCTCGTGCTCGCCCGCGGCTTCGGCATCATCGAGGACGGCTCCAGCCAGCGCCTCAGCATCGTATCCGTCGAGGAGTAGAATCATGCCTTGGTATCGCGCCGGCACCGTCACGGTCGCCAACGGCTCGCCCGTCGTCACCGGCGCGGGAACCGACTTTGTCGCCAACACGCAAGCCGGCGAGGTCTTTCTCGGCCCGGATGGTCGCGTCTACGAGATCAGCGCGGTGCCGTCCGCGACCGAGCTGCGCATCGTGCCGGCCTATCAGGGCGCTAGCGCTGGCGGGCAAAACTACGGCATCCAGCCGACCAGCAGCTTCGCACGCGACCTCGCGATCGCCGTTGCTGCGCTGATCGCCAGCTTTGCCGCGGTACGCGACGGCGTAGGGCAAGGCCTCTTTCCTGACGGCTCGGCAGCATCGCCGGCCTTCCGCTTCGCGGCGGATCAGGACACCGGCATCCGTCGCAACAATCCCAATTCGCTCGCGCTCGTCACCGGTGGCGCCGATCGCGCCTTCGTCAACGCCTCTGGCCTCAGTGTCTTCGGTGACATGAGCACCGTAAGCGGCGCAGGACGGATCGGCTTTTTGGCTGACTCGCAGCAGTGGCCGCTAAACGGCGACAGTATCGCGCACTATGGCATGACCGTCGGTGTCACGCTCGGCGGTGGCGATCCGAAAACAGTACTGTCGGGCTATGGCGGCTTGATCTTCGGCAGCGCCGGGCAAGAGCGGGCGCGGATCGATACGGCAGGTAACCTGCTCGTCGGCCAAACAAGCGCCTCGTGTCACACAATACGTAAAGGCTTTAGCG
>NZ_CAJYVU010000041.1 GCF_913778135.1 uncultured Sphingomonas sp.
CCGCACGCACGATGTAATCGCCACCGGCGTAGCGCTCCCCGTCGAGCACGAATCCGCCGGGCAGCGTCAGCCGGCTGGGCGGCACGTCGTGGCGATGATGATAGCCCGCACGCGCGAGCCAGCCACCCTCACGCCCGGCGAGGATCGCAGGCACCGCTACCGGCAGCAGGCGCGGCGGAGCTTCGACCGCCAGGATGTTCAGCCCCTCCGCAGCGGCGCCGAGCGGGCGCAGGCCGATCGGCAGGCGCCGCAGCGTCGACCCGAGCAGCAGATACAGGTCATGGGTCGACTCGCTGCCGTCGCCCAGATTGGCGACGCGCACGCGTTCGCCCGCGCGCCACGCATTGTCCGCGCCTGCGAACATCGTCTGCAACACCGCACCGGCGACGGACAGTCCGACCGCGACGCCGCCGAACGCGCCGATGTCGTGCGTTCGCTGCGCCAGGTCGGTCGCACGCGTGAAGCCGCTGGCGCCGAACAGGAAACCGCGGTGGGTCAGGCCGTCCTCGCCGGTGATCTCGATCGGCTGCCGCGTGGCGAGGTGACCCGCCGCGAGCGCCTGCCGTGCCGCACCCGCCGACCAGTCCCACGGAATACCCAGGTCGAGCGCCAGCGCATTGGTCTTGCCCGACGGGATCACTGCGATCGGAGGTACGCGCCCGCCGAAAACGCGCGGCGCGGCGGTCAGCACGTCGCGCACGGTGCCGTCGCCACCGTCGACGACGATCAGCTCGACGCCGCGCGCCTTGAACCCGGCGAGCGCGACAGACAATTCTTCCTGAGTCGCCGGTTCGACAACCAGCATGTCACTCGTCGCACCCGCGCGGCGGTGAACGGGATTGCCCTGCCGATTGCGGCGGCTGCGCGGATTGCTGATGACGCCCACGTGCGCCAGCTCGGGTGCGCGCGCCGTCTGTGCGCGGGGGAACGGCACGATCTGCGCGTCGCCGCGTGGTGCCTTAATCGTTGGTGCGCCCGCTACCGGAGCCCGTCCGCGCGCGGGCGCTGCAGTCTTGAAGGAAAAGTTCACTCGATCGGCGCTCCACACGCAAGTGTAACAGTTCACCTGTAGCTATGATCGGGCGAAATTGTGTCACGTTCGCCCGATTGAGAGACAGACCGCTGATCTGTCGCAATTCAGCGCGAATAACGCGTCCGCACCCGAATCGATGCGCCGCCCGCCGGAACCGGGAAGCGCACCCGCGACAGGCTAGGCAACCCGAGCGTCGTCGGCGCGTCGTTGGAGAAGCCGAATCCTTCCTTGATCGTGAACAGCGTGCGGTTGAAATCGTGATCGCCGTTCTCGTCGTGATAGGTGGCAACCGCGTAGGAACCAGGCGTGACCCAGAAGCACGCGGTGGTGGCGGGCGCCTGCGCCGGCGTCCGGACGCGCGCGAGCTTGCCGCCTTTCGCGAGGAAGCGGCTCGAATCATCGGGGTAGAGCGTGAAGACCATTTCGCCGTGCGCGTTGCGGATCTCGGTCGCGGTCACCGACAGCCGCGTCTTGCCCGCGCCTGACGTTCCCGCGCACGCCTGTGCCGCCGCATTGGGGACAAGCAACGCACTGCCGAGCAGCGCGGCAAGGCCTGCTGCTGTGTAGAATAACGGTCGTATCATGATGTCGATATGGGTCAGCGGTGTTGGCCTGCAACCCGCGTGCTCAGCGCTGCCTCAGGCGAGCCAGCTCGTCAGGCGCTCGCCACCACGCGCCCGCACGATCGCCTGCACCAGCCGCACGCCGTGGACGACCAGCGACAGGATCGTCCACACCGCGACCGCGACGATCCCCCAATCGGGCCGCGCGACCAGCAATGCGGCGAACAGGATCACCATGTTCGGATTGCGCCGTGCGGTGACGAGGCGGAAGCTGCTGTCGAACCGTTCCCACACATGGATGTGCATTCCGAAACGGACGATGAACGCGCCCTCGATCAGCCGCTGGACGACGTAGCCGAACAGCATCGCCGCCATCACCGCCCAGAATGTCTCGTCTGACAGCGCCCGTCCGTAGGGCGCGCAACCCGCCGCCCAGGCCCACCACCAGATCGGCGGGTGGACGAGGTCGACGCCGTGGTCCCACGCATTGCCGAGCTTCGATGAGGTAATCGTGCAGCGCGCGAGTTTTCCGTCAACGGTGTCGAGCACCATGAAGACGAGCCCGATCAGCAGCCCGGTCCAGAACCAGCCGTACCAGAAGGCAATCGTGGCGACGATGCACAGCACCGATCCGATCGCGGTGACGCCGTTCGGCGACACGCCGATCCGCGCGGCTAGTCTGGTCAGCGCGAGCGCCCATTCGGGCCAGAGATATTTGGTCAGGAGGTCGGTCACCCCCTTGTACGCGCCGACGTAGCTTGCGCGCTCGATTGCGGGCACTGCGGCGGGCACCAGCGCCTCGGCAAAGGGACGCTCGCGCTTGCGCAACGCCTCGTTGAAGATGCCTTCGTCGCGCTCGGTCGCGACCTGTTCGAGGTGCGGCGGAAGCGCGGCATCGCCGTTGATCGCGCGTTCGCACGCGGCACGATCGGCGGCGGTGACGTGCGCGAGCACGATCTCGCCGCGGCGCGTCAGCACGGTGCCCGGGCGCGATTGAAGCCACGCGATCCACGCGGGATCGAACACGAAGGCGAGGTTGGAGAGGATGACGGTGTCGCTCGCGCTCCCATCGTCGAATGGCAGCGCGCGCGCGGCGGCGATGCGGCGCAACCGTTCGCGCGCGGTCATGCCCCAGAGGAGCACGGGATTGTCGCCCAGCGGCACCACCGCGGGCTGGAGGGACTCGGTCGGCTGCATCGGCGGGCCTTTAGCGGCGCGGTCGGGGGTTGGCGAGAACGCGCAGCACCGCGTCGGCCGCGCGCGCCGCACCCGCGCCGCTCGCGTCGCCGAGCGCGGCGGTGGCGAGGTTGTGCTGGATGGCGGCGAAGTCGGCGTGGCGGGCAGGGGCTCGCTCGATCGCGGGGAGAAGGTCGGCGAGGTCGTTCACCACCTCACCCGCGCGCCACATTGCGTAGGAGGGATCATCTGCCCAGTCGCGTGCCTGCGCGTTCAGGAACACCGCCGGACGCGGTTGGATCAGGAACTCGATCAGCTGGCTCGACGTGTCGCCGAGGTAGAGGTCGGCCGCCGCGGTGTAGCTGCCGTCGACCGTTGCGAAACTGTCGAGGTCGACGTGGACGTGCGGCAAATTCGCGACGTGGGCGAGCACGTCACGCACCTCGGGCGCGCGCTCGATCAGACGCTGATGCGGGGCAAGGATGACGTTCCAGCCGCGCTGGTGGGCGAGGCGCTCCACCACCTGCGGCCCCCAAGCCGGCCACGATGAGCGGTGCGCCTGCCAGTGCGGCGTGTAGAGCAGCACCGGACGATCGTCGGCGAACAAGGCGCGCGCGGGGGTGCGCTGACGAAACGCCGCCTTGACGTAGCCGGTCGCCTCGATCCGCTCGGGCACCATGCCGCGGGTGAGATAGGTGGCGCGCTCCTGCTCACTCGGCACCAGGGTGTAGGCCGCGGCCATGCGTCGGCGGTCGTCGCGCGCGCTCATCGAGCCGACGCCGTGCGAGGTCTTCACGAAGCGGGTGCGCAGGAACGGGAACAGCCGCGGCAGCCACAAGCTGGTCTGCTCGGCGCAGACGACCACGCTTGTGTGCGCCAACATCGGCGCGAGACGTAG
Organism: uncultured Sphingomonas sp.; assembly: GCF_913778135.1. Taxonomy (GTDB): domain Bacteria; phylum Pseudomonadota; class Alphaproteobacteria; order Sphingomonadales; family Sphingomonadaceae; genus Sphingomonas. The sequence goes on from NZ_CAJYVU010000041.1 coordinate 3,671, forward strand.
CAGCATCGGCAGCTTGGGCGGTAACACCGGCCGCTCGCCGAGCGCGGTCACGGCGATGCGGCGGAAGCCAGGCGCGCGGCGGACGCGGACCTGCGGCATGTGCGCGGTCCAGCCGGCGAGCAGATCCTCGTGGGTCGAGGTCGACACCCACAGGTCGAGCGGCAGATCGGCGCGCGCGTCGGCGAGCGCCTCGACGACGGGGAAGAGGTGCGGGATCAGCAGCGTCTCGCCCAGGAACAGAAAGGCGACCGGGGCGGCCTTCATCGCGGTTGCGCGTTCCAGCGCTCGACGTCCTCGGGCCGATCGATTTCGACCCAGCCGCCGCTCTCCTCGACGATCGCGTGGACTGCACCTTGGGTGGCGAGCGCGGCGACGACGTCGTGGTGGTAGGCGTTGATCCCGTCCGCCCCCGCGATCACGCGGTCGAGTACGGGCAAATAGCCGCTCTGCGCGCCGGCGACGATCACGCCGAGCGAGCGGTGCGTCACAGTCGTGGGCGCGAGCGCCTTCGATACCGCGACGACGCGGCCGCCTTCGACCCGGACCAGCATGTCGTCGGTGTCGGCGCGGGCGATCGGTTCAACCACTAGCCCGACGCCGGCACGGTCATACCCGCCTGCGTGCGCCAGCGCGCGTGCGAGGATCGGTCCGGTCAAGGTGGTGTCACCGTTGAGCAGGCAAAAGGCGTCGTCGAGCACGTCGCGCGCCGTCCAGACGCTCCCAATGCTGCTCGAAACCGCCCAGAACGGATTGAACCGCAGCGTGACGGCGAGCGGTGGACGATGCGTGGCGAGGTGGGCGCCGACCTGATCGTGGCGATAGCCCGCGACGACGACCGCCTCGTGCACCCCCGCCTCGGCGAGCGCGTGTAGCTGATGGTCGAGGATCGCGCGCCCGCCGACCGGCACGAGGCATTTCGGCATCAGATCGGTCAACGGCAGCAACCGGGAGCCGCGCCCGGCGCTGAGGATGATCGCGCGCATCACTGCTCCCAATCGAGGATCGGCCAGCCGTTCGCCTGCGCCAGCACACGCAGGCGGGCGTCGGGGTGAACCGCGAAGCCTTCGTCGGCGAAGGCGAGGCAGGGCGCGTCGGTGGCATGATCGCTGTAGAAGCGGATATGCTGCCGTTCGCGCGGTTCTTCGCGCGCGGCGAGCCAGGCGGAGACCGCGGCGAGCTTGGCCGCGCCATAGACGTTTGCGCCAGACAGACGGTGCGAAATGTGTGCGGCCCCGGTTTCACGCGCCTCGGTTGCGATCACGTCGTCGATGCCCAGCCGTCGCGCGATTGCCGCGGCGTAGAAACGGTGCGCGGCGGTGGCGAGCACGACGCGGTAGCCGGCAGCGCGGTCAGCCGCGATCCGCGCGACCGCGCCCCTGCGAATGTTGCCGGCGAGCTGCCGCTCGGCGAACGCCTCAGCGATCGTTGCGAGATCATTCGCGGGGATGGCGGCGCCGACCAGCAGGCGGTGCATGACCTCCTTCAACCGATCGCGACCGAGCAGTCTCCCCTTGTGCGCGACTGCAGCAAGCGCGGCGGCGGGGACGAGCGCCAACCGCCACGGTGTGCGCACTCTCGCCGCGAATAGCAGGAACGCGGACCAGGTCGGCAATCGCGTGATCGTCCGGTCAAGGTCGTAGAACGCGTAGCGGGTAGGCGCGGAGATCATGGGCGGCGGCCTCTGACGGCAAAGCTGGGCAGCAGCAAGGCGCGCGCGGCGAAGCCGTGATGCGCGTGCTCCCTCAGCGCTCAAGCCGTGTGACGTGCCCCATCTTGCGACCGGGTCGCGCCTCGCGCTTCCCGTAGAGGTGTAGGTGGGTGCGCGGCGCGGCGACCAGGTCGGACCAGCGCTGCCATTCGTCGCCGATCAGGTTCTCCATGATGACGGCGGGCGCGGTCAGCGCGGTGTCGCCCAGCGGCAGGCCGCAGATCGCGCGGACGTGGTTGGCGAATTGCGAGGTTTCGGCGCCCTCGATCGTCCAATGCCCGGAATTGTGAACGCGCGGCGCCATCTCGTTGAACACCGGGCCGTCCGCACCGGCGAAATACTCGCAGGTCAGCACGCCGACATGGCCCAGCGCGTCGGCGATCCGCCCGGTTAGCGCCGCAGCCTCGGTCCACTGCTGCGCGATCTCAGGCGGCGCGGGGACCGTCGAGCGGTGAAGGATCGCGTCGCGGTGCTCGTTCCACGGCGGGGGATAGCTGGTGATCGAACCGTCGGTGCCGCGCACGAGGATGATCGAGAATTCGTGGCTGAAGGTCACGAACGCCTCGAGGATCGCGGGGCCGCCGATCGCCTCCCACGCGGCATCCGCTTCCGACGCGTCGTTGATCCGCGTCTGACCCTTGCCATCGTAGCCGAACCGCGTGGTCTTGAGTACGGCTGGCGTCCCGATCGCGGCCAATGCAGCGTCAAGCTCCTCGCGCGAATTCACCGCCTGCCAACGCGCGGGCCGACCGCCGACCTCCTCGACGAAGCGCTTCTCAGCGACACGGTCCTGTGCGACCGCGAGGCTCTTGGGCGGAGGATAGACCGGTACACGCTCGGCCAGCCACTCGACGGGTGCGACCGCGATATTCTCGAACTCGTAGGTGACGACGTCGCACTGCGCGGCGAAGTCGGCGAGCACGACCTTGTTGTGGTAATCGGCACGCGTCAAGCTGGAGGCGGTTTGCGCGGCGACGCTCTCGCGGTCGGGGGCGAGCACGTGGGTGCGATAGCCGAGCTGGGCGGCCGCGACCGCGATCATGCGCCCCAACTGCCCGCCGCCCAGGATGCCGATGGTGCCGCCGGGGGCGAGCGGGCGGTCAAGCTGGGCGAGCGGCATGGCGGGTTCCGTCTGGCGAGAGGTCAGGGGGCTTCGGCGACGCCCGCGGTCTGCGCCGCGCGCCACGCCTGCAATCGCAGCGACAGTCCGTCGTCGGAGAGCGCGAGGATCGCGGCGGCGAGCAGCGCGGCGTTGATCGCACCGGCCTTGCCGATCGCGAGCGTACCGACGGGTATGCCGCCGGGCATCTGCACGATCGACATCAGGCTATCCATGCCCTTCAGTGCCTTCGATTCGACGGGCACGCCGAGCACGGGCAGGTGCGTCATCGACGCCGCCATGCCGGGCAGGTGCGCCGCGCCCCCTGCACCCGCGATGATAACCTTTAGCCCGCGATCCGCAGCGCCGGTCGCGTAATCGTACAGCCGCTGCGGGGTGCGGTGCGCCGAGACGACGCGGACCTCGTGCGCGACGCCGAGCGCGTCGAGCGTCTCGGCCGCGTGGCTCATCGTGTCCCAGTCGGACGTTGAGCCCATGATGATGCCGACCTGCGTCATGCCCCGCGGCGTAACCGGGCGAGCGCGGGAGGGCAATGCCCTCCGGCCCGGTTCAGGCGGCTTGTTTCATCTCCTTCATCGCGTCGGCGGTGAGCGCAAGCGAGTGCTTGCGCGCGTCATGGTCGTAGATCGCACTGGTCACCATCACCTCGTCGACTTGCGTGCGCTGGACGAAGTCGGCGATGCCGCGCGCGACCTCGTCCCGCGTGCCGATCGCGGAGCACGACAGCACGTTGTCGAGCATCGCGGCGTGCGACGGTGGCAGGCTGGCACGGTAGTTCGCGACCGGCGGCTTCATCAGCCCCGGCGTTCCGGTGCGCAGCGCGATGAACGACTGCTGCTGCGAACTGGCGATGAACTCGGCCTCGTCATGCGTGTCGGCGGCGAAGACGTTGAACCCCGCCATCGCATAGGGACGCGACAACTGCGCCGACGGCTTGAAGTCACGGCGGTAGATGGCGAGGGCCTGATCGAGTGCGTCGGGCGCGAAGTGCGACGCGAACGCGTAGGGGAGACCTAGGATCGCGGCGAGTTGCGCACCGAACAGGCTGGAGCCGAGAATCCACATCTCCGGCTTTGCGCCCGCGCCGGGCGTCGCGGAGATGCCGGTGCGGCCATCGTCGGCAAAATAGCTTTGCAACTCGACCACGTCGTTGGGAAATTGGTTGGCATCGCTGGCGAGGTTGCGACGCAGCGCATGTGCGACGCGCTGATCGCTGCCGGGCGCGCGGCCGAGGCCCAGGTCGATCCGGCCCGGATATAGCGCGTCCAGGGTACCGAACTGCTCCGCGATCTGAAGCGGAGCGGAATTGGGCAGCATGATGCCGCCAGAGCCGACGCGGATGTGCTTGGTCGCGCCTGCGACGTGAGCGATCACCACGGCGGTCGCCGCGGACGCGATCCCCTTCATGCCATGGTGCTCGGCCACCCAGTAGCGGTTGAAGCCGAGAGTCTCGGCATGGCGCGCGAGATCGGCGGCGTTCGCCAGCGACTGCGACACGGTGCCGCCTTCGACGACGGGGACGAGATCGAGGAGCGAATATAGGGTCATGGAGGAAAGATGGGGGCGGAGGCGGCGCTGTGCCAGACAGGTGAGCTTGGCTGTCGCACAGGTGAGCTTGGGTGTCGGGCTTTGACCCGCCGGCGAACCGGACTACAGCCGCGTCGATGCCGCCCGAACTCTCGCACATCGACACGTGGTTGTTCGACCTCGACAACACGCTCTATCCAGCCTCGGCAAACCTGTTCGCGCTGATCGACCGGCGGATGACCGCGTTCATCGCCGAGCTGCTGTCGCTCGATCTGGCCGAGGCACACCGGGTGCAAAAGGCCTATTTCCTTGACCACGGCACGACGCTCGCCGGGCTGATGGCGGAGCATGAGGTCGATCCCGCGGCGTTCCTGGCCTACGTCCACGATATCGAGATGGACGTGCTGGAGGCGAATGCGCCGATGGCGGCGGCGCTGGCGAAGCTGCCCGGACGCAAGATCGTGTTCACCAACGGCGACAAGCCCTACGCCTTGAAGGTGCTCGACCGGCTCGGGCTGGGCGCGAGTTTCGAGGGCGTCCATGACATTCACGCGATGGATCTGGTGCCCAAGCCCGCTCCGGCAGCCTATGCTGGGATTTGCGCCGCGTTCGGCATCGATCCGACCCGCGCCCTGTTCGTTGAGGACATGGCGCGCAACCTCAAACCCGCCAAGGCGATCGGCATGACGACCGTCTGGGTCGACAATGGCAGCGAGCAGGACCACGACGCCGATCGCAGCTTCGTCGATATCCGCGTCACCGATGTGACGCACTGGCTTGTTAGCATCACGGAGACCCTATGACCGATCTCGCCCAAACCATCGACACCGCGTGGGAGAATCGCGCCGAGATCGGGCTGACCACCACCGGCGCGGTCCGCGACGCGGTGCACGAGGCGTTGGCGCAGCTCGACGCCGGCACCGCGCGCGTCGCCGAGCCGGACGGGGCGGGGGGTTGGCGCGTCAACCAATGGTTGAAGAAGGCGGTGCTGCTGAGTTTCCGCCTCAACGACAACGCCCTGATCGACAACGGACCCGGCCAGGGCCACTGGTTCGACAAGGTGCCGTCCAAGTTCTCGGGCTGGAGCGAGGAACAGTTTCGCGCCGCGGCTTTCCGCGCCGTGCCGGGCAGCGTCGTTCGCCGCGGTGCCTACGTGGGCAAGGGCGCGATCTTGATGCCCAGCTTCGTCAACATCGGCGCCTATGTCGGTGAGGGGACGATGGTCGATACCTGGGCGACGGTCGGCAGCTGCGCGCAGATCGGCCGCAACGTCCATCTGTCGGGCGGCGTCGGTATCGGCGGGGTGCTCGAGCCGCTCCAGGCCGATCCGGTCATCATCGGCGACGGCGCCTTCATCGGTGCACGGTCGGAGGTCGCGGAAGGCGTGCGCGTCGGTGAGGGCGCGGTGCTGTCGATGGGTGTCTATCTCGGCAAGTCCACCCGCATCATCGACCGCGCGAGCGGAGAGACCTTCTACGGTGAGGTGCCGCCCTATTCGGTCGTGGTGGCGGGCTCTGCGCCGTCGTCGACCGGCACCGGCCCCAACCTCTATTGCGCGGTGATCGTGAAGCGCGTTGACGCGCAGACGCGCGAGAAGACCGGGATCAACGATTTGCTGCGGGATTGAACCTTTGCCGCGCCCGCGATAGGGCGTTTAACGCGTTAAACATCGGTGCTGCGGCGCCACCAAGAGGATTTCAGCGATGACCACGACGGCCTCCAAGGTGCTCGACCGCGTGCTCGTGCTTGAAATGGTGCGCGTGACCGAAGCCGCGGCGATCGCGGCGTCGACGCTGACCGGCCGCGGTGACGAGAAGGCCGCCGATGCCGCGGCGGTCGAGGCGATGCGCGCCGCGCTCAACGAGCTCGACATGGACGGCACCGTCGTGATCGGCGAGGGCGAGCGCGACGAGGCGCCGATGCTGTTCATCGGGGAAAAGGTCGGCAGCGGAAACGGCCCGGCGATCGACATCGCGCTCGATCCGCTGGAAGGCACGACGATCTGCGCCAAGGCCGGCCCCAACAGCCTCGCGGTGCTCGCCATCGCCGAAGCGGGCGGCCTGCTCAACGCGCCCGACGTCTATATGGACAAGATCGCGGTCGGCCCGGGCCTGCCCGCCGGCGTCATCGACCTCGACAAGTCGCCGACCGACAACATCAAGGCGATCGCCGCGGCCAAGGGCGTGGCTCCCAACGAGATCATCGCCTGCGTCCTCGATCGCCCGCGCCACGAAGCGCTGATCGCCGAGCTGCGGTCCTTGGGCGTCGGCGTGATGCTGATCGGTGACGGCGACGTCGCCGGCGTCATCGCCACCGCCGATCCCGACACGACCATCGACGTCTACATGGGCTCTGGCGGCGCACCGGAAGGCGTCCTCGCCTGCGCCGCGCTGCGCTGCGTCGGTGGCCAGTTCAAGGGCCGGCTGCTGTTCCGCAAC
>NZ_CAJYVU010000042.1 GCF_913778135.1 uncultured Sphingomonas sp.
CGCTAAAGCCTTTACGTATTGTGTGACACGAGGCGCTTGTTTGGCCGACGAGCAGGTTACCTGCCGTATCGATCCGCGCCCGCTCTTGCCCGGCGCTGCCGAAGATCAAGCCGCCATAGCCCGACAGCACTGTTTTCGGATCTCCACCGCCGAGCGTAACGCCGACGGTCATGCCATAGTGCGCGATACTGTCGCCGTTTAGCGGCCACTGCTGCGAGTCAGCCAAAAAGCCGATCCGTCCTGCGCCGCTCACGGTGCTCATGTCACCGAAGACACTGAGGCCAGAGGCGTTGACGAAGGCGCGATCGGCGCCACCGGTAACGAGCGCGAGCGAATTGGGATTGTTGCGACGGATGCCGGTGTCCTGATCCGCCGCGAAGCGGAAGGCCGGCGATGCTGCCGAGCCGTCAGGAAAGAGGCCTTGCCCCACGCCGTCGCGTACCGCGGCGAAGCTGGCGATCAGCGCGGCGATAGTAATCGCGAGGTCGCGTGCGAAGCTGCTGGTCGGCTGGATGCCGTAGCTTTGCCCGCCAGCGCTGGCGCCCTGATAGGCTGGTACGATCCGCAGCTCGGTCGCGGACGGTACCGAGCTGATCTCATAAACGCGGCCGTCCGGGCCGAGAAAGACCTCGCCGGCTTGCGTGTTGGCGACGAAGTCGGTGCCCGCGCCGGTGACTACGGGCGAGCCGTTGGCGACCGAGACGGTGCCGGCGCGATACCAGGGCATATTCTTACTCCTCGACGGATACGATGCTGAGGCGCTGGCTGGAGCCGTCCTCGATGATGCCGAAGCCGCGCGAGAGCACAAGCTGCACGGTGCGGTCGGAAACGGTCTGTGCGGGGTCCACGATGGTGAAGCCCCCGCCGATCGTAGTGGTGAAGGTGGCGGTGCCGGGTGCATCGCCCGGCGTCGGCGCGGTGCCGGACATGGTCAGCGTCTGCGTGTCGAAGCTCACCTGCTTCAGCTGCTCGTAGTTGCCGCCAGCAAACGCCCGCTTGAGCGTGATCGTCGACGCGGGCTGCTTCTGCGTGACGGCGCCGAAATAGTCGAAGCCGTCGTCTGTCGTGGCGTTGTACCGCTGCGCGTCGGTGTTAAAGTCGCGCAGGCCATCGCTGTCGGGATTGTAGAACTTCACCCGCCGGAACGTGTACGCCCAGCTCGCGATGTAGCGCACCGGCTTGCCGTTCGAGCCGAAGCGGGGAAGCTCGGCGACCGCATCGGCCGCAAGGCTGGGGTTCGTAGCCGGCACCGTCAGCGATCCAGCCGACAGACCACCGCCGAAATATGCCTGCCCGGTGGTCGGCAGGAACATCTGACCGTTCGTGCGGCTGCACTGCTCCAAAGGCATAGTCGGGCCGAACCACAGCAGCAGATCGCGCTGCGCTCCGAAGCCGACGCCGCTGGCCAGCATCATCGTGCCGGTGTCCATGATGATGCGGCCCGCACCCATATTCAGGTCGATGTTGATGGCGTTGAGGCTGCCGCGCCCGTTTGGTGAGCCAACCAATTGCGTGCCGACGAGATTACCGTTGACGTCGATCGCGAAGGTGCGCGTCGCCATGATGTCGCCGTTGGCCTTCACCACCGCCTCGATCAGGTCCGACACCGTCGCTTCGCCCAGGTCGCCGAGCTTCACCCGCACCTGCTCGATCAGCTTGGCGTTCGCCTCGTCCGCCTTCGCCGTCGTCTCGGTCAGCCGCCCGACCGACGCGTTGACGGCCGGCAAGCCGGTGTCGGGATTGGTGATGACGCTTTCGAGCCCGTCGACGCGCTCGCCCATCGCGCCGTCACGATCTGCGCTCAGCTTCACCTCATCGGCCAGCTGCGCGCGCGTGGCGGCGAGGCCCGCAGCAGGATCGCCGAACTCGGCCACCAGAGCGTCGACGCGCTCGCCCATTGCGCCGTCACGATCGGCACTCAGCTTCACCTCATCGGCCAGCTGTGCCCGCGTCACCGCCAAGCCGGTTGCAGGGTCGTCGATTTCGGCCACCAGCGTATCGACGCGCTCGCCCATCGCGCCATCCCGGTCTGCGCTGAGCTTTATCTCGTCGGCCAGCTGCGCGCGTGTCACAGCAAGCCCTGTCTCGGGATCCTCGACGGCAGCTTCCAGCAGCGACAGCTTGCCCGTGGTTGCCTTGTCGCGGTCGGCGCTGAGCTTCTCTTCCTCGATCAGCCGCGCGCGCGTGGCGGCGAGGCCGGTCACAGGATCAGCGACCACCGCTTCCGCAGCCCTGATCCGCTCGGCCAGCGCCTGCGTCGTGGTGGCAAGAACACGGCTCGTCTCGACGATCGCGGCTTCGGCCGCTGCCATGCGCACCAGCAACGTTTGCCGGGCGGCTGCGCTCGCCGCCTCGTTGGTGACCAACGATGTCGCGAACTCGGTCTGTATCTGCACTAGCTGGTCGCGTCGGGCGCGGCTGTCGATATCGCCGTTCACGAGCGCACGCAGGATCGCTTCGTCGCTCTCGTCGGCACGACCGACCACCTGCCGGATCGTCGTCTGCGTGCGGGCGACGCCGCCCGCGGCCGTCAGGATCGCCTCGGCGTTCTCGCCGATCGCCGCGGCCTGATCCTTGCTGGTGACGCCGAGCGCGCGCACATCGGACGCGATCGCCTCGTCGTCGGCGATGCGGGTCGCTGTCTCACGCAGCGCCATCGCGCGTACGTCGCCGACCTCGGCCGCGAGCGCGAGCCGCGCGCGTGCCTCGGTCAGCTCGCCGGCGACGATCCGGGTGTACACATCCTCGCGGACCTCGGCCGCTTGCACGATCTGGCGACGGACCGCCTCGTCGCCCGACAGCGATGCCCGCATCGCCGCAGTCGCGGCGTCGTCAGCGACAATCCGCGCCTGCCGGATAGTCAGCGACAACCCGGTCGTGTCGCCGACCGTCGACAGCTTCTCCGATATGGACTGCACCGTTTTGCCGAGATCGTCGAACGTCGTCTTCTCGACCTTGTCCTCAATCTCGCCCGCCAGCGCGTCGATCTTTTCAGACGCGTCCGTCACGCGCTTGTCGACCTTGCCCAGGTCGATCACCTCGGCCTTGGTCACGATTGAGCCGGACAGACCATCAATTGTCAGCTCGGCGGTCGCCAGCCGTTTGATGATCGGCTCCAGCTCGGCAACCTGAGCGGGATCGAGCACCGCGAGCGCGATCTGCTCGTCAACGTAGGCAGAGTCCGCCTTCAGCGCGATCGTGCCTCTCTGCGCGTCGATCGCGAGCTCGGCACGCGCGATCCGCTCGGCCTGCTGGTCGATGGCGTAGAGCCGGGCGATGCCGGTCACTGGATCAATATCGATGCCCGCATCGCGGATCACCTGCCGCGTGCGCGCACTCTCCATCACCTGCCGCAGCAGCGCGTCGTCGATCCGACCAGCCGCACGTTCGGCCTGCCGGATCAGCGCGTCGTGGTCGATGGTGACCTGGCCAAGCTGCTCGAGCGTCTTGTCCTGCCCGACTGCGGCTTCCTTGAGCGCGTCGACATCGCTCACCACCGGCTCGATCGCGTCGACGCGCTCGATCAGCGACGGCACCTTCTCGATCGTGAGAAGGGCCGAACCAACGGTCGCGCCGGGTCCGAACGGCGCATCCGGCTTGGCGGTGTTGGTCGCATTGTCGGCAGGCTTCGTGCCAGCGGGATCGGCAACATCGTCCCAATTCACCAAGCTACCGAGCGGCTTCAGCTTCGCGGCCGCGCTCATGCCCTCGATCGAGAGCAATAGCTTGCTCAGCGTCTCGCCAATCTCGACCGAGGCTTCCTTGAAGAAGCCATAGATCGTCAGCGCTTCGACCCCGTCCTGCCCGATCCATAGACACGGCCGCGCACGGACGTTGGCGATCCGTGCCGCGACCACGTCGACGGCCGCGCTGTCGAGCAGCGCGCGCGCCGTCATGTTCTTTGCGAACGCGCGCTTGACGATCGTCACCTCGCCGAAGTCGTCGATCTGCTTGCGGCTGAAATCGGTGATCGAGGCAGTCGGTGACGCTTCGGTGATCCCGAGAGCAGCTAGACGGCCGATCAGCAACGTGCCGATCTCGACGGTCGCCCCTGCGCTTGCAGTGATCGTCACGGCAGCGCTGCCTCCGGGCAAATCGAGGAAGGTAACCGTGCCTGATCGTACCTGAGCGGTTCGATCGTAACCGGCAGTCTGCACACGCACGGCATCAGCCTTGATGTCGATCAAGGCGATGGCTTCCACCGGCCCGACCGAAACGGTAACCGCGATGCGCTGGTCACCCCGCGTCACGGTGCCGAGCGCGTCATCGAACATTGCCCAACGGTTGGTCGGTCCGACATCAAGCCAGGCGCTCGCGTCAGCAGCCGGACTCTTACCAACATTGAGCGGGATCAGGCTCTCGTAGAGGCGGTGCGCTGAACCAAGCATCACCTGCGCACCAGCCGGGTACGTCGTGCCAGCCGCCCACTCAGGCGCGTCATTTTCCGGCACGCTGGACGCCGTCAGCGCTGCGTCGGTCACCTCGGCGGGGGTCAGCAGGCGGAGCGTGGAAGTCTGCTCGCCCGGCGCGGGATCGATGGCGCTGTCGAGCATAACTTCGGTCGACACCAAGCCTTCAACGGTGAGCGTGCAATAGCTGATCGGGGGCATGGCGAGATCGAAGCTGAGGTCCTTGTAGAACCCCGTCATGCGCAGGCTCGCGAAGCGATCGTCGGCGATCCACTCGGCAGGCGTCGAACGCAGATCGGCAAGCCGGCGCTGGACCGCGTCAACCTGATCGAACGGCAGCGCCAGACGCACCGACATCGTGCGCGAAAAGCCGCGCTGCACGACCGTGGTGACGCCGAAGTCGTCGGTGACGCGACGACTATAGTCGACGATGCCGATCGTCGGCGCCGCCTCGGTGATGCCGAGGTTGATCACTTCCCCGGCTTCGGTGATGACCCTCACGCCGCGACGCTCGCGATCGTCACCGCATTACCACCGCTCTCGGCCGTCACGTCATCCAGCTTCTTCGCGACCTTCGCCGTGTTGCCGGCGATCACGGCGAGCGCGGAGGTCAGGTCGCGTTTCATGCTGGCGGTTTCTTCCTTCAGGTCACGGATCACCGATGCCACATCGTCGTTCGCCGCACCCGACACGGGAGCGGTGACGCTGGTCGACATGGCCTCAAGAATGGCGCGATCGGGGCTTGCAGCCGGCGTGCTGGCAGGAAGCCCGTTCAGCAGGCCGTAGGTCGCCTCTAGGCTTGCGGCCGTCTGCGCCTGCATACGCGCCAGTTCCTGTCGGCTGGTGGCCATCTCCGCCGCTGCGTTGAGCAGCGACTGCGACAGACCGGGCAGGCTCTTGGCGGCATCAAGGTCGCCTGCACGTGCCGCGGCGGTCGCGGCGTTGAACTGACCCATGAGCGAGGCGAAGGTGTCGCCACCCCCATTGTCCGTCAGCCCACGGATGCGCTTGACCTCGTCCATGATGCTGTCGCCGACCGAGGTCCAGGCATCGCGCAGGTCCTTGGCGGCATCTGCGGCCTGCTTGGCATCCTCGATCGCCCAAATCTGCTGCTGGAGCGCGCGGTTGCTTTCGTCCAGCTTGGCGAGGTCCAGCGCCCGAAGGGCAGCGGTGTCGCCGTTCAGTTCGAGCAGCTTGCGTTCGAGGTCCTGCCGTTCGGCGAGCACGTCCGCGGCACTCTTCGCGCCGGCCATGGACTTCTGAAGGTCCGCGAACGCGGGCGCGAGTTGCAGAAGGGTTGCGTAGGTCTGCTGTCCCGCCGTGGTGGTCAGGTCCTGCGCCTCGACGAGCGCGCGGAAGGCATGAAGCGTGGCCGGCATGGTCAGGCCCATGCTCTCGAACACGCGCCCCAGCTGTGCCGTTTTGGCCGCGGCCTGCTCCGCCTCGCTGAAGTAGGTGCCGAAATAGGCCTCCATAGCGTTCGTCAGATCACCCACGCTGTCGAACTGATCGGCGAGGCCGAGCTTGGCATCGATCGACATGGCGCGCGCGCTTCCCCCGATCAGGTCGAGCGACGACGACACGGCTTCCAGCGTCGAGGCGACACGCACCAGCGTCTCGAACGCACCTTCACCCGCCTTCTGGAAGCGGGCGATGCCGGGGAACGCCGCCTCGGCCATGCCATCGGCCGCGGCGCCGAACACCGCCTCAAGCTTTTCCTGTATCTGGGTGCCGGTCAGCCCCTTCAGGTCAATCTTGCCGATGTTGACGACGAAGCCGTTCAGGCGCGCTTCGACCGCGCTGGTCGCCTCGCCGAGCGGCGCGGCCGCTCCCGCGATAGCGGACGCGAAGCTGCCGAGGATAAGGGTAAACTGACGTTCCAGATCGGCGTCGGCCGCGCCGAACTGCGTCGAGGTCTTGGTGCTGGTGGTCAGGCCGAAGAACTTCTTCTTCTTCTGCACGTCGCTGTAGGTCGACGCGTCGAAGCCGTTCGACAGGATGCTACCGACCGACTGCGCTCCACCATACAGACCCGAGGCGAGGACGGTCGTCTTGCTGCCGAACAGCGAAGACAGGAACCCGCCGATCACCGGGACCTTGCCGAGGATCGAGCCGATCACGTCGGACTTGAAGCCCTCGATCACGCCGCTGGACGCATCGACGTTGCCCGAGCGCACGAGCACCGCCGCCAGCCCGCCGATCTGATCGTCGATCGAGCGAAGCGACCCCGCCATCTGGCGCGCAAACACCGACGTGACGGTGTCGATCTCGCGCAGCTGATCGATCGAGCGCTTCAGGCTTTCGCTCTTCGCGTCAGCATCGCCCAGCACCGTTCCGGTGCCCGTGTTCGACTTGGGAACGGATGAACCGCCACCACCGCCACCGAAGATGGCGACACCTGCCGCAACCAGCGCCGCGGCCGTTGCGGCCATCGCGGCGATGTTGGCCGGGAATGGCAGCTTCGACTGTGTCGCCACGCCCTCGGCGCCGGCCGCGGTCGCCTTTGCGGCAGAGTTGGCGACGAAACCCAGCGTCTCGGCTGCGTTCTGCACCATCGCCTGCACCGACATGGCGAACTGCGCGATGCGGAACGCCTTCTCGGCCGCCCCGAGTGCTTTGTACCCGGCCGAGCCTTCCTTGAAGAACCTCTTCGCCGCGGCCGACATGTCTCCGTAGGCGCCGATCTGAAGCGACGACGAACGGATCGCGTACAGCTGCTGCTCGTGCGCGATTGCCGCCTGATTGCCCGCCGCCTTGCGGATCGCCGCGTCGTGCGCCTGCTGAAGGTTCGCTTGATCCGCGTAGAACGCGGTCATGATCGTCAGCGCGTCACCGATCGATGCGCCAACCGACCCGAACGCGTCCGACATACCGCGAGCCGCGCCCTGCGCTGCGTGATCGATCTCGCCGAACAGGTCGGAGGTGTAGCCGAGCGAGGCGTTCCATGCGTCGGTCGCTTCCGACACTTGCAGCTGTGCGACGGCTATGTCCGCCTGCTGCTGTATCCACGCTTCAGCCTTCGGCCCGGTCCAGTCCTTTCGCGAGGCCTCCTGCGTTGCGCGCAACACCGCCAGAGCGCGAACACGCACCGCCTCGGTCGCGCCGACAAGCCGCAGTTCCTCGCGCAACTCGGCCAGCCGGTCGTTGCCGTCGATCGTCGCCGTCGCGATCTGCGCGGCTCGTTGTGCATCGGTCAGCCGGTCACGGGCCGCCCGCTGCTCTTCCAGCGCCTTCGTGGCTTCCTGCGTACCCTTCAGGTCCTTGACCGTGCGAGCCGCTTCCAGCGCGGCGAGCAGGGGAAGATCGGCCAGCCGCTCACGCAGGAGGACGTTGGCGCGCTCCGTCGCAATCGAGCCATCAGCCACGCCTGCGTTGATCTGCTCTTGGATCAGCGCCTCGTCGCGCAGTCCAGCCGTCGACTTCGCGCTGTCCGCGACCCGCTGCGCCACGGAGAGCCGGACCTGCCGCGCAACCGCTTCTTCGATGTCGGCGCGCTTCTTGATCGCCTCGCTCTCGGCCTTCACGCGCGCTTCGGCGATCAGCGCGGCTGCGCCTGACACACCGTAGGCGTCGGCCAGCTTGTACAGGTTGCGGATTTGCGCCTCGGTCGCGGCCGCCTCGCGCGCGAGTTGATCCGCATGGCGGTCGGTCTTCGGCTTGGGTTCGTTGTTAAATCCGATGCTCTTCGCGATGCGCTCGCGCGCGTTGCCGATCGCGGCCGTTTTGATCCGGGCGCCCAGCTTGGTCAGGTACTTGTCCGCGGCGTCATACGCCGCGCCGTACGTCTTCTCGATCAGCTTGGGATCGCCCAGCCCGATCATCATCTTCCCAAGGCCGAGAAGTCCGCCCTTCTCGACCTCGTTGAGGTACGATCTCGTGCCGGCCACGCCCGCGTAGAGCGCGGCAAGCGCCTTGCGGCCGTAGCTGGTCATGTCGTCGAGCACGCTCTTCACGCTGCTCGACATGCCTTTCATGTCACCGACGAACGCTTCGGCCACATCATGGCCGACCACGCTGAAGATCGCCTTAGTGGTATCTCCCCACGTGACGGTCTCGTCCTTCAGCTTGTAGAGTTCCTGCTTGGTGGCGTCCGCGCCGCCCGTGATGTCGCCGAGGTCCTTAGTCAGCTGATTGTTCGTGACGCCCTCGTTGACCCAGCGCACGAACAGCGCGAGCCCGGCGCCAGCCGCGGCGACGAAGCCGATCAGGGGGGCGAAGCGCAGCAGCAGCCCGCCTAGTTCGAGCGCCAGCCCCTTGGCGCCGCCCTCCGCCATCTGAAACACCTGCACGATCTGCCCCGCCTGTGTGGCGAGGATCTGGAACGGGGGAGAGCCGGCCGCAGCCATCGTCGCCACGTCGTTCAACTGGAACGACAGCTGTGTCAGGGCACCGCTACCGCGCTTTGCTGCTACCGTGTTCGTGTCCTGCACGACGGTATGGGCGTTCAACCGCTCAGTCAGCACCGCCTGCTGTCGGATGTACTCGCCCTCGGCGATGGCGCCGGCCTTGAACAACCGGGTCGACTCGGCGATCTCGTCGTTGACCCGCTTGGTCGCAGCATAAAGCGGATCGGTAGACAGCCTCAGGCGCTCGGCCGCGGCCGCATTGGCATCGATCTCGCGCGACGCGGTCATGCCGGCACGTGCCGCGACCTGAAACTGATTATACGCGAACGCCGCGTCGCGCAGGGCTTGCGCCTCGGCTTCATGCGCGACC
Organism: uncultured Sphingomonas sp.; assembly: GCF_913778135.1. Lineage (GTDB taxonomy): Bacteria > Pseudomonadota > Alphaproteobacteria > Sphingomonadales > Sphingomonadaceae > Sphingomonas. Next base: position 9,126 of record NZ_CAJYVU010000042.1, read on the forward strand.
GCGGCCGCGCGCGCGTCCTCTTCGCGGGCGATGGCCATGCCTTCGCGCGCGGCGCGCTCGAACTGATTGTAGGCAAACGCAGCGTCGCGGACCGCCTGCGCCTCGGCTTCACGTGCCACAGCCGCATCGCGCGCATCCGCCTCGCGAGCGAGCGCCATGCCGCGCCGCGCTGCGGCCTCGAACTGATTGTATGCGAACGCGGCCTCACGCACAGCCTGCGCCTGCGTCTGTGCCATCGCCGCAGCCTCGGCCTCGGCGTTGACCAGCAGCTGTAGCTCGGCGCGCAGCCGGCCCGCCAGATCGCTGTTCTTCGTCCGCTCGGCCGCGAGCGCCGCTTCCTCGACGCGCATGGCACGCACTTCCTCGCGGCTCTTGCCGAAGGTCGCGTTCTGCTTCTCCAGCTGACGCACCAGCGCCTCGCCGGCACGCTCGGCGTTCGCCGCTTCCTTCGCGGCCGATCGAAGCGCGCGTGTCGCAGACGCGTCGAGGGTGCGGAACTGGGCGGAGGCCTCGGACATGCCGAGACCGCCGTCGACCGCCTTCTGTAGGCGCTGGAACTCGCGCACTGCGTTGGCGCTGGTGGTGCCGATCAGATCATCGAGCGTCTTCAGCCCGCCGAAGCTGTCACCGAAGTTGATGACGAAGTCGACGCCCAGATCGGGAGAGCCGGTATCCATGCTAAACCCTCCCTTCCCGTCAGCCGAGCACCGCTTCGAGGCGGGCCTGCTCGGTCTCGATTGACTGCTGATCCGGCCCTGTGTGCCAGGGCGCGGAACGGTTCTCGCTTTCGGCGAGCTTGCTTTCGGCGAGGTACGCAGCGGACAGGCGTCGCAGCAGTCGCGCCTCCCAAGGCGCGAGCCGCACCCACGTCGCTTCCTGCCACGCCACGATCTCGCGCCAGCTGATCGGCACCGCACCCATGCCGCCCGCTTCGGTCGTGCCGATCTCGATCAGGCGGTCGATGATGTGCGGCGCCGGATTAGGCGGCATCTTCGGCGTGATCTTCGCCTGCTTCAGCGCGTCGAGACGGCTCACCTTCGCGTGCGCCGCCTCGCTTTTGCCGCGCGCGCTGTTCGGGTCCGGCTTCGGCACGGCGTTGAGCCATGCCATCTGCCGGACGTAGAGCGTCAGCTCGTCTGCGATCCGGGCGTGAACTTTCCCCAATCACCGACGAACTTGATCACCTGTTCCTTGATCCAGCCGAGCGCAGGGTCCGCATAGACGCCGATGTGCAGCGCGCGGCCGGTGAGCGGCTGACCATCTTCGCCGTCATGCTCGATGTTGCGGAAGTCCTTGGTCAGGTCGGCCAAGTCCTCGCTCGATTCGACGCGGCGCTGCTCGATCGGCACGTGCGCCAGCTTGTTGTCGTTGTCCTGCATGCGCTTGATCGTGCGCGCGGACTGGCGTTCCTCGATCCGGGCGTACTCGGGCGAGCCGGGGCCGAACAGATCGATGCCGACCGGCGTCTTGCCGTCGTACAGGTGCGTTCCATCCGGCCCCTTCAGGTGCAGGAAAGCGGTGGCCGATACGGCGAGCGTCTTGATCTTCATGAGTATCCTCGCGGGGGATGGCGCACCGACCCGCCCCGCGACCCGCGACGAGCGGGGCGAGCCGGTGCATGGTGGTGATCGGCGTCGCGGGCGCCGAAACTGATGGATGGCTAGGCGGCGGGCGCCTTGATCACGTCCGTGCTGATCTCGATCGACGGGTTGGCCATGACCATGCTGTTCGCGGCGCCGACCGTCTCGGGATAGCCGAAGACGCGCCCGCCGAAGAAACGACGCGCGCCGTTCGGGAGCGTGACCCGAAAGGTGTAGAGCTTGCTGGTCTTGTCGTCGGCCGCGGTTCGCAGCAGCGTCTGGCCGGCGTCGTCGTCGTCGTGCGCCAGCTGCGGAGCAATTGCCCCCGAGTTGCTCGGTCCCTTGTATTTCTGAAGAGGGCCGTCGAGCGGCTGGAAATTGACGACTTCGGTCGTGGAGCCGAACGCGCCCAGCTGCTCGACCTGTCCGATGGTGGTGAAGCTGAGGGCCGAATAGCCGGCCACATCGAGCGTGGCAGGCGAGGCAACGGAGATCGCGAGCTTGGAACCCGCGGCAGTCATCGAGGTCATGTAGGAACTCCCTTGGAGCAGGCCGGCGATGCCGGCGGGTCAGTCCTGCCGCGGGCAGGAAAGCGGGGTTAGGCGGCGTCAGGCTTAGCGGCGTCGGCCTTGGGCTTCTGGTCGGACACGAGGCCGGCAGCGGCGTAGTTATCGATCACGCCCGGTTCGGCGTTGATCTCGTCGCCCAGCTTGTACGCTTTGGACGTGCCAGCGTCCTTGAAGTCGCGCGTTGCAAACGCCTTCTTCGTGGCGGGGGTCGACATGCGTGTTCTCCTCACTGTGGCGCGTCGAATGACACGCGAAAATCCTGCGTCTGCTCGAAGCTATCGGCTGGCCCGGCCACGTCCGGGCCGGCGCCTGCCGTCAGCACGGCGACGCGGTTGAAGTCGGCGATCATGCCGGTGCGACCTGCGCAGGCCGCGACGATCAGCTTCATGACTGCTTTCTGATCGCGGTAGCTGGCGGCGCGGACGGTGACCGACACGCGATCGGTGGTCGGCACGTTGTCGCCGCGCTCCAACGCCTGCCACTCGCCCGAAGACACGGTGCGCACCAGCAGCGCCGGTAGCTTCACGCCGTCCGGCAAGCGACCGGCCTTGATGCGATCTTCGGGCACCAGATCACGCAAGGCTTTATGCGCCGCGAGTAGCGCACCGATGATCGAAACGCCGCTCACTCGTCACCCTCCTGCGCTTCCGGCTCGGCGACGACTGCGCCGCCCTTGATCCGCGACAGCACGTATTGCTTTGCAGCACCGATCGCGTCGTCGCCCTTCCGGTCCAAGGCGGGACGCAGGAACGGATAAGGTCTCGCACCTTCGTGGAAGACAGTCGTGCCGACCGGCTTTCCGTTGATCACCAGCGAGGCCTTGTGCTCATCGCTTCCGGCCCGGTTGATGCGCCCGACACTCATGCCGCGGCGCACGCTGTCGTCGACACTGATGAAGTGCGGATCGGTGCCATATTCCAGCCAGGTGCCGACCGATCGCGCGAAGCCACGCTTCACGGTGACGGTCACCCGCACCTGCTCAGCGTCGATCGCCGACTTGGCCGTGATGTTGGCACGAACAAGGTCGGATCGGACCTCGGCGCGCGCTTCGTCGGCGATCACCTTTCCGCCCGCCCGCCCGGCTCCGCGGAGGACCTTCGTAAGTTCCTCGGGCAGGTCGCGGAGGTAGCGCGAAACGGCTTCGCGCCCGCGCACACCAGCCATCAGGCGGCGTTGCCGGCAGAGGTGTAATCCTCCGCCATGACCTCGATCCCGTCCCGGTTGCCGATTACAGCGGGGCCGGCGACGATCTGCATGACGCGATCACCCATCACCAAGCGCATCGCGGCAGTAAGGTCCTCGCGGTAACGCATCCGAATGCGAGCAGGCCGCGCCGTGACGTTGATCCCCTCGGCCAGTTTCTCGCCACGGCTCGGCAGCGCATCGACGACGCTCGCCCACACGGTCGCAACCTTCGTCCAGGCGCCGGAACCGGCACCATCAAACGCGCCGTCAGCAACCGGCCGCTCAATCGTGACCCGATCGCGCAGATCGCCAGCAGCAAGTCCGACCATCAGGCGATCACCACATCACGGAAGGGTCCGCACAACGCCTCCACGCCAAACGGCACCGCGCTCATCGCCACAGCCGCGGATGCCTCACGATTACGATAGAAGTGGGCGAGCATCATCAGACAGGCCGTCACGAGCGACGGTGCTTCTTCAGCCACGTTCTCGAACCCGGCGGTGAACACCACGCGAATGCTTTGCGTGGCACGCGGCACCCGATTGGACACCAACACGAGCGCAGCACCAGCCAATCGCCATGCAGCGGCGTCGAGCGGCACGCTCGCGGAACGCTCGTCGAACGCCTCGACGCTTTCGATCACTGGATCGACACCGCGCGGCAACGTCAGGCGACAATCCACCCGGTCGGGCGACCACACGAATTGCCGGCGCGACAACGCGCACGCCGTGTAGCGTTCTACCCAGTCGATGGCGGACGCGCGGAGCGCTTTCACCAGCTGGGTGTCAGCATCGTCCGCCTTGACCTGCGCCATCGCAGTTTCGAGCGGTATGATGCTGTCCCAGTCGACCGGGGCGGCAGATCGCAGATTTGTCGCCATGCTGCCGCCCCTCTCGATTACTTTGCCTTCGCCGGCTTTTCGGCGGGCTTCTGCTCCTGCTGCTCGCCCGCAGGCTTCATCGCCTCGGCAAGCTGCCCTTCCAGCGTCGTGACGCGCGCCTTCAGGTCGCCAACCTCCCGCTCGGCTTCGGCGCGGCCATTGTCGGCAGCACCAAGGCTGGTGTTCAGACCGGCGATCTGGTCACGCGTCGCGGCATGGGCGTGTCGTTCAGCTTGAAGGTCGTCGAGCGCCTGCTGCAGCTTCTGCGTGAGGTCACCGCCTGCCGCGTTGGCGGTCTCCAGTTCGAGGATCAGCCGGTCCACGTCGCTCGCGATAGCCGCCGTCTGCTGATCGCCACCGATCAGCGCGGCCGTTCCCGGCCCGCTGGTAGCCCGCTGCGGCGTGTCGAGACCGAGTGCGAGTTCGCCCGCACGGCCACCCAACACGCTGGCGCGACGCTCGCCGGGGGTCACCACCTGCGAAACCGGCGCGGCCGGCGTGATCGGCAGATGATCCTGATCGACCAAGCCGCCGTTGGTTACGAAGCCGGCGACACCCAGGCGGACGAAGTACTGCTCGCTGTCTTCGGAGCGCTTGACCTGCTCGCCGCGCTTGAACGTCTCGGGCGGCAGCGCCCGCGTCTGATAGTCCTGAAGGAACTCGATCATTGCACCCTCCTTAGCCGACCGTCTGGGCGACGGTGTTGGTCTGGTTGGCGCTGGCCGCGCCGTAGCGAGGATCGAAGCCGAGCACGAAGCCGGCGATCTGGCTCGCAGCGCCGCCCACGGTCAGCGACAGACGGACGAACTTGAAGCCCCCATTCTTGTCGAGGTCTTCCGGTCGAACGTTGATCTCGACCTGCGTATTGTCGCTCGCGGCCTTGGTCAGCTGCGCGATGGTCGATCCGGGCACCGCCTTGGCGTTGCCGCCCGCGTTGTCCGTTGCCTGCTCGATGACGGCGTCAACGGTTGCAGCCGCGCCGAGAACGCCCACCGCGAGGATTGCGAGCAGCGAATGAAAGGTGCGCGCGTCGACCCACGGTGTCGTAACCGTGCCGACGTTCGCCTGAGCGGGATTGATCACGGCCGCGATCCCGGCGCGGGCCGTAGGGTTCAGATTGCCGAACATATTGGGTCCTTCTGGCTCCGGCCGCGACCACCGCGACCGGCCGGCGCCGCGGCGCCGGTCGGGCTGGGCTTCAGGCGCGCTCGGCGAGCGCGACGAAGTGCGACTTGGTGTTGGCGCCCTGCGCGGGCGCGACAGGCTTTCCGAGCACGGGCTGACCACCGATGCGGAACACCCAGCGGAACGCGCGGATGTTGTAGTCGAAGTACAGGTGGATCGAGTCCGCGAAGCTGACGCCGTTCTGCTTGCGGAAGGCCTCGTAGCCGTTCGGATTGACGAACTGGAGGTCGCCGTACTGCCCGATCGAGCGCGAATGCTCGTTGAAGATCACCGGCCGACCCAGCAGCGTACCACCCGGCGCCGCTTGATAATTCGGATACCAGAGCGGCACGCCCGCGTCGGTCTTCAACTCCATCAGCGCGGGCAGCGTATCGCTGTTCGCGAGCCAGCTTGCCTGCGTCGGCATGATCATGCGCGAGAACATCTTCGCGATGTTCTGACGGACGATCGACGCGGCGGCCTGCCCGCCTTCCTTGGCGACCATGATCGTCGCCAGCGATTCGAGCCAACCGAGCGGCTTCTCGACCCCGTCGCCGTACATGAACGCGTCCGCGGCCTTCCACCGGATCGCGGAAGCGGCATGCGTGGTCAGCAGCGTCGAGACGCGCGGTGCGTCTTCGAGCAGTTCCTCGGTTGCGAGTACGAAGGCGTAGAGTTCGCCCAGCTTGGTCTCGCGCGGTGTGAGCTCCATGCGGCTCGGCTGCATCTGCTCGCCTTCCGACCGCCATGCGGCGCGAATGCCGCTCGATCCCCACGGCGTCGTCATGTCGCCCAGACCCACGACGCGATTGGATGCGGTCGGGTCGGGCGAGATCAGGTCCATGATCGGATCGTTGCCGTCGTCGAAGACGAGGTTGACGATCTGCTGGCGAAACTCGGCTGGGACAAGGTAGCTGCCGGCCGCGTCGCCCTGTTCCATGTGGACGTTCGCCGGAGCGGCGAGGCGATCGTCCAGGCGGAAGTTTTGACCGGCCGCGGGATTGGCGACCCGCACCGCCTGCGCGAACTCGGCAAGGTTAGCGAAGCCGCCATTCTCCGGTGTCGCAGTGAAGGTGATGCGCGGACGCGGCTGCTGTTGCTGACCAGCGGTGCCGGGCGTGGTGCCCGTAGCGCCACTGCCGACACCCGACGCCAGATCAATCGATGCCTGCGCACGGTCGATCCGGTTCTTCAGACCGTTGGCTTCCGCCATGTCCTTGTCGTGGTCGGCCTGCTCTTCGGCGGTGAGATCGCGATTTTCGCCTTCAGCCTTGTCCAGGCGGGCTTGAACGCGCGTCGAAATACGCTGTGCCTCGGTCCGCAGAACCGCGATGTTGACCGAACCCCCGCCGCCTTGGTGTCCCTCCGGTCCGCGCATGTAGCGGCCGTGACGGCGCTCCACGGCCGACATCGCACCGATCGAGGCGACCGCGGAGCCGGTCGCCAGAAGCATGAACTTCCGCATATTGTCATCTCCTGACCCGCAGGTCGTCTGTCGGGCGCGCACGCCCACAAAGGGCGGTGCCAGATGGCATCGCCCCACTTCGCCCCTCGCGGGGATCCTCAGAGTGCTAGTGCAAGCTCCATCGCCGCAGCCTGCTTGCGCATCAGCGACAAGCGGGCGCGGCTGGTGTTCAGCTTGGCGACCACGTCGCGCAGCGTCGCTATGCCGTCGATTGCGCCGCTCGCCTGCGCGCGCGAGGCCGAGAATGTCTTACCCGTGCCGTGCACCGCGGCGACCTCGCCGATCGGCATGCCGCGCCCGCGAGCGATGGCGGCCGCGAAGGCGACGTTCGACTCGTCGACGCCTTCCTGTATCTCCGCCCGGTCCTCGTCACTGAGCGGCGCATGCGAGTGACCAGCGATCTTGTCGGGGTGCGACGCGATCAGCGTGGTGACCATCCCGATCTTGCTCTCGAACCCGGACATGTCGGTGTGACCGGAGCGCACGCCGACCGAGCCGACCTCCCCGCTGGTGGTGCAGTAGAAGGCGCTCGCCTGCGTCGCGAGCCAGTATGCAGCCGAGAAGCAGTAGGGGTCGGCGACGGCGACGACGGGCTTCGATGCTCTCGCCTCGAAGATTGCGTCACCCGCTTCGGCGCAGCCCCAGACATAACCGCCGGGCGAACGGATCGGCAGAACAATTGCGCCGACCTTGGGGTCAGCCGCGAACTCGCGCACGCGGTCGGCGATCACATCGTAGTACATGCTGCCACCCAGCCCGCGCGGCGCGAGCAGTCCGGTGACCGGCATGATCACGGTTGCACCTTCGCGGATTGGATCGGCCGTCTTCGCGGCTTCGCGCGTGCCGCCCATCATCGCCGCGAGATCGCGAACGGCGTCGGGCAACATGGCGTCGATCGATCCGCGCTTCAGGACCGCTTCGAGGAACGCCGGGTGCATCGCCCAGAGCGCGGACGTGGCGAGCAGCTGATCCATTCTACTGTACCTTGTCCTGCGGCGCCGTTTCTCCACCCGTGAGGGTGTCGGCAGCGCGGTTGCTGTTGAGCGGCGCACGAGGATCGTCCGCCCAGTCCTCGTTGATCTTCGGCTGGCCGAACCACTCGGTGCCGATCGTGTTGACGCTCAGGATGCCGGCCGTGCGGGCAAGCACGGCGTTGCGCCACTGGGTCGCACTGTCGCCGCGCAGCATGCTGTCGAGGTTGAACTTCGCCCGCACGCCCTGCGCCCGGATAGCAGGCGGCAGCATGCGAACGGTGATCGCCTGCTCCATCCGCCGCGTCAGCGGACGCAGCGCCCAATTGACGAAGCTGCGTGTGTCGTTCTCGCCGTTGCCGGCGTTGCCGCCATCGTCGCCGATGATCGAGCGCGGGATGCGCCAATAGCGCCCCATTTCCAGCGTGCGCTGCTTGATCAACTCGACCAGCTGCGCGTCCGTGTTCGACGCACCGATCGCCTGATACTTCACGCCCGCTTCCAGCACTGGCGTTCCACCGCGACGCCAGCGAGCGACGCCGTCCTTCAGACGGTCGGCCGATTCCTGCGTCAGCGACTTGTCGGTCGAGAGGACGCCGGATGGCTTGCGATCGTTGCGGAAGAAGGCACGCGCACCGACCTCGAGCGCGAGCTGGAAGTCGATCGCGCCCTTTGCCTGCCGCCACGGCGTGATTGGACGCAGACCGCCATCCGCCAGCGTCGTGAACCAGAACAGTTCCTGCGGCAGCAAGCGACGCATGCCGCGATCCGAATGGTAGCGCACCGACATGCTGCGCTCGCCCCATTCGGACGTGACACGCGTCGGATCGAGCGGCCAGACCTCGACGCCGTCGAGACCGACGACCGGTTCTGCGAATGCCTCGCCGCGTAGAACGGCCGTGTACGCCATCGCCGCCCAGAACTCCGCGCCGGTCTGGAGCGGGTTCGGCTCGTAGGCAAGCGTCTGCGCCACCGGAAAGTCGTCGCGCCGTCCGGCGTCATCCTTGAAGTCGAGCGCGAGGCTTCCGACCGCCTCGGCGATCAGCGAAACGCAGAAGTAGACCGCCGCAACACGCGCCGCGGTCTCTGCCGTATTAGCCTCCACTGGCAGCGCCGACAGCAGCGACCACGTATCGTTGCCGAAGAAGCGGCCATCGGTCACGTTGGACGGCGCAGGACGGCTCGGCACGACCGGAGCCACGTTCGTCATCATCGCCGGCCCGTGAGCCGTGCTGACCACGTAGCCGGCATTGCGCCGGTAATCGTCGGGACTCATCAAAGCACCAGCATTGGGCGTTGGTCATAGACGAAGCCGACCGCGGCCTCCGGGTTCTCGCTCATAAGCATGACGGCGTTGAACATGGCCGCGACCGGGTCGATCTTCGCCGACGGGGATTGTTTGGTGATAGCCACGCCACTTGCTCCCCTCGGTTCCTGTTTCAGATTGCCGATGCACCAGGTCATCAGCTTCGTGCCGCCGTGGCGCATCACACGCGCCGCGACCTTGCGCGCCGCGCCCTTGATCGCGCTCGACAACTTCCAGCCCTGCGGGATCGCCCGCAGCTGGTCGTCGGTGAACCCGCAGCGCGAGAGCTCATCGACGATCGCGGCGACCCCGGCCGGGTCCAGCCCGATCGCGCCGCGGTCCGGCAGCAGGCCAGCGTCGCGCACTCGCACGAGCACCTCGACCACGCCGCGCACGTCCTCGGTCAGGTCCTCGGCGTCTTCCGCGTCTCCGTCGCTCACCGCTGCCAGATCGTCGTCGGCGGGCATGGCGCAGCGAACCAACGTGCCTTCGGCAACGAACTCGTCCAGCTTCGTCGCGATGTCAGAGCGACGATCCCACACGATCGACCACGCCCAAGCGCAGACCCACACCAGCCAACGCTTGCTGCCCTTCTCGCGGCCAATGATGCAGAGTCCGAGCAGATCGTCCAGCCCACCACCATCGACTCCCGCGACCGCGACCTCGCTGCGCCGGATCAGTTCGTCGAGCGACACGAGCGACACGTCGGCCGCACGGTCCCAGAACTCGGCGCCGGTCCAGCGGTCACGCGAGAGCCGCATGCCGATCTCGACGTTCAGATACTTGGCCAGGACGATCTGTGACGACGTGTCGCCGTCCTCGCCCTTCCCTTCCTTCGCCTGCCGCAGCTTGCGTTGGATGAAGCCGACCGACTGTGATCGCCCGAGGTTGGGATTGGTGACGTAGAAGTTGTCGGGGTCGAGGTATGCTTCGTCGTCGCGCATCGCCCGCGGCCACTCGTAGAGCATGCCGAAGCTGCGCGGATCGGCGATCGTGCCGTCGCGAACCCCCCGGAAGTAATCGAGCTTGTCTTTGAACACACCAGCCGGCCGTTCGTCGCTGTGCGTTGTCAGGTAGATGACGAAGCCTTCCGGCCGCGACGCCAAGCCGCCGGTCGCTTCCTCGAACATCGCCTCGGCGTTCGCCCGCTTGCCGAACAACCATAACTCGTCGACCAGCACGAACCCGGCCTTGCTGCCGCCAACAGTCTGCGAGTCCGCGGCGATCACCCGCAGTTCCGCCTTGGTCTTACGGTGCCGGATCAGCCGCTGGTTATCAACCGGGTGCAGCAGCACGCGTAGTTTCGGATCGGCGCGCACCATCGCCGCGGCGGGCGCGAAGCTGTTGTTCGCGATCCGCTGCGTCGGCGCGAGGATGCTTAGCGCCGCCTCGTGCCGCCAGTTGCGGATCAGCGCCGTCAGCATGATCCCGGCCGCGATCGTCGACTTGCCGTTCTTCTTGCTGATCAGGAGCATGTACTCTTCGATCAGCCGGTTCCCGCTGGCGGCATCGTAGGCGCCGAAGATCGCCGCCACGAGGTCGAACACGAACGGCTCGCACGCCTCGCCAAAGGTCGGCTGGCCTGCCACATCGACCATGCGAAGCGACTTGAACACGCCCAGCGCGCTCGCCGCCTCATCGGGGAACAGCGGTGCGAACGGCACCAACGACTGCCGCTCGATGATGCGGCGTTCCCAATCAGGGCACGCGGTCGACCAGACGGGCTGCTCGACCATGATCAATGCACCGCCGCGCCGGGTGACGGCGGGGTCTCGTACAGGCCGGTCAGTTCGTCAGCGGCCTGCTGCAACGTTTCCTTCTTGCCCTTCGGAGCCGGCGCACGCGCGCCGCCCGACACCTGATCGGACAACTGATCGAGCTTCGCCTTCTCCAGGCGACGCCCGAGTTCCTTCTCGGCCGCGACGCTGCCCGCCTTCGCGCCGTCGTTGAGGCGGGCAAGCTGCACCATCTCGAACCGAAGCGCGGCCGCATCGCGTTGCGCGACCTCGGAAGAATAATGCTTGCGAAGCGTCGGCACCGACAACCCGATCACCGTTGCCGCCTGCTTGACCGTCAGGCCGCGCGCAAAGCCCAGAAGCACCTTGTTCGAGTTTTCGAGAGACCAGACATGTTCCGGTCGCCCGCGACCTTCCTTGCGCGGCTGGATCGGGTCACCGAACAGATCGACGCCCGAAAAATCGTCCGCGGCCAAAAAAAATCTCCCTGTGGGGACGTTAGCGGTCCGGGAGGCGGCGCCCTGCCCGGCTTTCGACCCCCCCCTACCTGCGCAGAGTTACGCGTCGGCGCGGCGTTCCTCCGCCTGCTTCACCTTGTTGTGGCAAGGCGAGGCGCACAGCGTCCAAAGGTTGCCTGCGTTAAAGAACAGCGCGCGGTCGCCGCGGTGCGGTGTGCGGTGATCCGCCACCAGCTGCGATGTCTCGACCTGCGGACCCTTGCCGCACATGCGACAGGTGAAGTGATCGCGCAGCAGCGTCGCTTCGCGCAACCGCTGCCACTCGGCCGTCTTGTACCAGCGCCGGGCTTCGCTCTGCGCACGCTCGCGGTCGTATGCCTGCCGATCACCCGCTGGCCGGCCGATGCGCGATGCCATCGGCGTCAGCCGAGGCCGAGGCGTTTTCAAGCGAGCCATGTCAGGACACCACAACGCACGAAGGGCGCCCGAGCCGAAGCCAGAGCGCCCTTCGTGAGGATCATCGGGAGAGGGTGTCCGCCGCGCCTACACGCCACGCCGAACATAGCGGTGAATAGGCGCGCTCCCCGCTAGAGACCGAAAACAAAATCTGACCTGCGCTGACATTCTAGGGCTTGACGGTGTCTAGCGGTGGATTTCTGCGGGTTTCAGCCCCTTCGCGAGTTTCGACGTGATCGTTGACAGCGCAGCCCCGTACCGCTTCGCGAGCGTATCCGGGTGTCCACCCCATCCGAGCACGCGCGCGGCCGACACCCACGACGGCCGTGCTTGATCGCGGTCGAGTTGAGACAACACGACGCCGACCAGCTTCCGATCGCGCGGGTTCACCCAGGCCATCCAGCTAAGCGCTTCGTCCATCCGGTCGACCTCCACCGCGCGCAGACCCGGCAGGCGGCGCGGCGCGTCCATCTCCATGTCGCCGTAATCGCCGAAGGCATTGTGCCGCATGATCTCCGGCCACATCACCTTCGCGCGCATCCAGCCCGCTTCACGGTCAGGTGTGCGTCGCAGGAACCCCCACATCTCGATCAGTCGGGCTTCAGTTTCGACGAACGTGGTGATCCTTCCAGCCGCGGAACCTTCCTCGGCAATCCTTCCATAGATCGTGGTTTCATAACTCATTGGTTTATCCACCTTTATTCTTACTCATGGAAGGTTCGGAAGGATTGGAAGCATTGTTGTATATTTTGCCTCATGTGTGCCTGCGCATGCGCGCATGATGTATGAGAATTGTGCGCAGAAACCTTCCGACCCTTCCGAAGGCGCAGAAATCCTCGCCTTTTTCCTTCCGGTGATCCTTCCGCCACCCTTCCGAACCGGAAGGATCACGATTGTCAGCCGTCATAGCGGCATGTCGTCTCGCCACTCGCGTTCGGGCGGACGATGCGGCGGGTCGGCTCCATCATGCGCAGTGGTGTCGAACTCGTCGCCGAGACTGCGCGGCTTGCCATCGCTGTCGACGAAGTCGTGCACCTCGCGCACTAGCCGAATACCGAGCCACTGCATCCCGTCCGATTGCTTCTTCTGATAGCCTTTCTCGGCCAGCGCGTTCGAGAAGCCCTTGTTCGACCAGTCCCGTTCGCCAGCAGCCTTGCACCACGCAACGAACACCTCGTGCAGCTTGGACGATTGAACCCTGCTTTCGGCATCCTCGACCACGCAGAGCCGCAGGAAGCGCGCGAGAGGATCGCTGGCGTCCCGGTAAGCGCTTGTCGCTTCGGTGACGCTCTTGGGCTCCACCAGCCCGTTTTCGAGATAGTCGATCAACCCGGCGACCAGCCGATTGAGAACGCCCGAGCCTTCCTCCGCCTTGATCTTGTTGACCAAGTGCGGGTCTTTTTCCGGCCAGTTGGCGACGCCGGGCTCGGGTTTCTCGATGTTGCGAAGCCACGACACCAGCTTGAGGCGCCCCCAGATGCCGTCATCGGTGTCGGGAATGTCGAACTTGGAGTTGCCCGATATGATCAGCTTGAACTGCGGTTCGAGGTCGAAGAACCCGCGGTGCAGCATCCGCACTGGCAGCGGTTCGCCACCCGTCACCAGCTTGATCAGCCCGCTATCGAGACGTTCGTTGCGGCCCGGCTCCGACGATCGCAGCATACGAACGCCGCCCAGCTTGGCGAGATCGGGCGAGGCCTGATCGCCTCGTTTCTTGATGCCCTGATCGAGGAATGATCCGATCGGTATCGAGCCGCTGTAATCGCCCGCGACGTGGTGCCAGCTTTCGATCGTCACACCCTTGCCGTTGCGGCCGCGCCCGTACCAGAACCACAGCTTCTGCTCGCCGGCATCGCCGGTTAGCGAATAGCCGCCCACCTGGTGCAGATAGCGCCGCATCGACGCATCAGGCTGCGCCCACTCGATCATCGTGTCGTAGCGCGGTGCCGTGGCCTCCGGGTCGTAGGTGACAGGCGACAGCTTCGTCTGCATGTCATCGCGGTTGTGATCCGTCAGATCGACGATCGCCCTTTTGCGGCCGTCGTGATCCTGCTCGACCTGCAATCGCAGCGTGCCGTTCATGACGTTGATGGCATAGCGATCGTGATCAAACCGCTCGATCGGGACCGTCAACCAGCGCCGGGCGAGCACCGCCACGGCCGCGGGCTTCCCGGTCGTCTCGGACATGCGGCCCCACGCGCTGATCTTACTCGACAGAAGCTCGAACGTCTTACCCTTCGGTATCCACCGATCCAGCCCGTGCGGATTACCCTCGTCATCGAGATCGAGGCGCTGATCCTTTCCGTTGTTCTCCCGCACCAAGTCCCATTTGACGCCGGTGTCGGCAACGAAGCGAGCCTCGTCCTGAATAGCGCGCACCGTCTCGAACACGGCCGCGATCACTTCGGCAGGAGGTGTCTTTTCGTCCTGATCGAGCACCTTCCAGCGGCGATTATCCCAGCCGAGCCAACCCTTCGCCGTCGTGAACCGGAAGTTGGCGCCGAACCGATCGCGAAACCGCTCAGCGATCCCAAAGTCCGTCATGGGATGCCCAATGCAGCGCAGCGTCGTCGCGATGCTGTCGACATCGAACCCGCGTGCAGCACCGTCGTCGAGCGCGCGATCGATGTCGGCGTGACTGACATCCGCCACGCTTTCGTAGACGGCCCAAAGCGCCTCTTTGGCCGTCCCTTCGTCGAGCATCCCAACCGAGATGCGACGACCGACGCTAAACGCGAGGCGTGTCAGCGCCGATTTCGTGCGGTCGACATGCTCCAACCTGCGCATCAACCACGCGGCCGCGACTTTTCGCGCCTGCGCCTCGCCCGCTTCCCCCAACACTTGCAGGCCGTCCACCCTTCCAAGCCGGAAGGATCGCTCCGGTTCTGCCGTCGCAGGCGCCGGGCGGGGCGGCTGGCGCGCGCTACGTTCCGCGCGGGAACGGGCAGCGGCCGCGATCTCTCCGAGATCGCGAGGGCTGCTGAGACCGGCTGTCCAGCCGCTCGTGATCGTTGCGAGCAGCTGCGCATCGTCGTCGTTGCCGGGATTGTGCCGCGCGGCCGCTTCGACGCTTGCACGAGCGATCGCTTCGTCGAGTGCTCCGGCTGCGACCAACGTCGCGACCTTGAATGCCGCTTCGTTCAACTGACCGTTTCGTTGCCCGGACGGCGCCGTGCGGATCGTCTGACACTCGCCATCGAGCGCCACGAGGGCATACTTGCGCACCGCCTCGTCGACCGCACCCTCGCGCACTGCCGGCGACGAACGGCTCGGCTCGGCCGACCGTGGCGCAAGCTTCGCCTGTTTGCGCGATCTGAGGATTTCGATCAGCTCGGCGGGCGCGTCGGCAATGGCCGCGTCGTCGCGCCAATCGCCGCGTCGCTCGATCCAGCGATACTCGCCGCTCACCCGATCGTCGGTGATGACCTTGGAAGGAGGCGCGATGACGTAACCGCCCAGGCCGCGCACGTCGACGTGCTCGGGCAGGTTACCGCGATTGCGGATCGGCTCGCCCTCGGGTTGTCTAAACCAGACGTGGACACCGCCTGACGGCGTTCGCGAGGTCAGCGACGCCGGCAGCGGCACACCCATTTGCGCTTCGAGATCGGCCTTCAGCTGTTCCAGCGTCCAGCTGCGCGTGGTGACTTCGCCTGTCGATTCGTCAACGTCCTCTTCGGTGCGCGGATCAAAGTCGAGCGCGAAGCACCCGTTGACGCCCATCGGCACGCCGATCATCGCGTCGGGGTTCTGGCGCCACCACGACAGAATACGGTCCTCTTGCGTGACCGCATCCTTCAATCCCTGTCCACCATAAGGCGCTTTCGCGCGGAACGTGCGCGTCTTGCCGCCGGCACCCCCTATCACGAGCGTTTCGTCGCGTTCGCGGCACGGGAACACCGGCCATCCGCGACGCGCAAATTGGATCGCCGCCTGACCCATTACAGACGGCAGATTGGTCGACACCTGTACGTACCCCCAATGAAGCGAAGGTGATCAGCGCCGCTGCCGCTGATCGTCCGGTGATTGTTCGAGCCATGCCCGCGCTTGCCGGCCGAGTTCGGCCCGATCGCGAAAACGGCCGCTGCGCTGTGCTACCATCAAGGCCGATCGCATCGCACGAGTGAGACGCTGCCAGCAGGTCGAACAGACCTCCTGCCCGACCTGTCGCACGCGGCCACACCCGTGCGTCTCGCAGGAGCGGGCGCGCGAGCTGCGCATCAGGTCCGCGCGCCTTGATCAAGGTTGATTGCGTGACGCTCCAGCCGAGCACGAGCTTTAGCGGCGCGAGACCATGCCGCTTCCCGCACGCGACCGGTTTCATCGGGATCGCGAGCGATCTCGATGTTGTCGCGGTAGCTGGCGAAGGCGCTCAAGATCGCTCGACCTGCGCGCATCACGCGACTTCCCGTTCGGCCGTCGTACAAGGTCCGATCGTGTCGGACGTGGCGAAGCACACGCCGGGATAGTTGGCCATCCATGCGCGGAAACGCAGTGCGATGGCATGGTGCTGCCCGTATTCGACAGCGTGCCAATCGGTTAGCGCAGCGATTTCGTCCGCCATCGTTCGGGCTTTGCTGGCAACGACTGCAAGAGCCACCACGCCCCAGCCACTCGGCAAGTGCGTGACCGCCCAGGCGAACGGCGCAGCTTCGTCCGGCAGCGTTTCGTATCGCTCCCAATGGAACGGCCGATAATCCAACCCGAGTGCGCCCTTCGTCCAGCCACACACCGGCAGGCTGTAGGCCTGGGCTTCGTTGCCACCAGCCACACCGAAACTTGCTGCCGTCCATCCATACCAGTCGCACTCGCGCGCGAATGACAGGTCCGACGTGGCGGCGACTGCCGCTTGACGCGCCCTCACCCGATCGCCTGCGCGGTGCGGCGACCGGACCCGGTAATCACGACGACCCGAGCTTGCCCGACACCCTGACCGACAACGCGGATAGCGTTTGCCTGAACCAAGCGGCGCATCTGGTAGCTTGCTTGCCCCGCATCGCGCAGGCCGCACGCCTTCGCGAGTTCCGCGTTGCTCGGGCACGGGCGACCGAAGTTGGCCGCACGGCGCAATTGTCGAAGCACCTTGTCGGCGGGATCGCTTTCATCCTCGACCCGAATGACACGTGCGGACTCTTGCCCAGCAGGCACCAGAGCCGACCGGACCGCGATGTAGAGCCACCATCCTGATTGATCGCCCCTCTTATGGTGCACCCTGATGACACCGTCGTCGCAAAGATTGCGAGCGAGGGTCCACAAGGGTTCAGCCCGCGGCGTGGAGAACCCTTCGGCGATGACGAACCGGTCACCAGCTTCCGCGTTGTCGAGCCACTGCTCGAAGTCCGCGACCGTCCGCGTGTACGCGGGGTTGATTGCAGCAGATGCCATCACGCCACCGCCCTGCCGAGCGTACCCGGCTCGTGCGGCATGTCCGACCACTTGCCCTGCGCCCGGCGCTGCCAATCCAGCCGCGCGATCCGTCGACCGGTACGCTCGCCGATGTTGCGCGCCAGCGGCTCGCCGGGGGTGATCTCGCCCGATAGAAGCCGATCGAGCATTGCGGCGCTTTCGCGCAGCTTGAGCGCCGCTACGGCGACGCTGCCGGCGCATTCGCGCCCGATCCACCATGCCAACTTGCGGGCGCCTTCGTTCGGCACGCGCGCGGTCAAATGCATCTTGTGCATCAATGCCCCTCCTTCTCGATTGTCGCCGCCAGCGCATCGAGGCTGGCAAGCTTCTCCATTGCCTGCGCGATCTCGCCGCGAACCTTGCTCGCGTCCTTCGCGCAGAACTTGCCGTCCTGAAGGGCGGTGCAGATGGCGGTCGCTACGTCGGCGAACTCTTGCGTGCTCGCCGCCATCAGCTGAAGCAGGCTCGCACCGCTGACGGCGACCTGCGGACGCGCGACGAACATGCCCCCCATCTGACGGCACAGTTCGGTCGTGACGTGCGGCCACCCGTCACGGGCACGTGACAGCGTTTCCAATTCGACGATCACGTCGAGTGGAGCGAAGCAGTCGGCCTTTTGAAAGTGGTAATAGTCGGCGATCGTCGACTTACCGACGCGGCAGGATTCGGCCGCGGCCTCGACGCCACCGTTGCCAAGGATCATCTCCTTGGTTGCCTGCTTCAGCTTCAGTTGCTCCGGCGTCATGCCGGCACCTGATCGGAAAGACTGCCGAGGTTTCCGGATGACGAGACGCAGCTACCGACGCCATCTTCCACGACATGATCAACGTCACCACGTCCAAGTGGGAAGATGATGTCTTCGGCGGAAACATCGAGGCCGAGCTCCTCCGCCTTCGCCAAGACGCGCGGCTGGTGCGTCGACGGCACACGGCCTGCCGTCTTCCAGCTTTGAATCGTTGAGGGTGCATCGTCGAGATGGTTGGCCATCGGCCTCACCCCCCCGAACTTGTCGAACAGCGTCGTCATGGCTTTGCTATGTGCGGTAAAGCCGTACAGTCGTCAACGGGTTTTCCGCACATACAGCGTGCGAGTTTTCCGCGATTAGGTGGCATGTCCGACGAACTGCCAATCGCGACCCGTTTGAAGCGCCTCCGCGAGAGCACGACGCCCCGGCTTTCTGTCCGAGCGACGGCCGAGGCGCTGGGCATGCCGGCGTCTTCCTATGCCTTCTACGAAGACGCCGCTCAGTTCAAAAAGCCATTCCTCCCCGTGCCCCTCACACATCAGCTGACCAAGCTCTTTGGGGGCAACGGCGTCGATCGACGGGAGGTTCTTGCGCTCGCCGGTATAGACGAGCGCAACTTCCCGGTGACCGAAGCGGACCAGATCGCGCAGCAGCTAGACGCCGTGATGCTGGACGAGGTGGAAGTCGGCTACTCAATGGGCGGCGGATCAGACATCGAAGACTATCCGGTCGTCCGACAGATACCGTTCTCGCGCCAATGGCTGGCGTCTTTAACAGACGCGCCGGCCAGCAAGCTTTACGTTGCACGCGGTGACGGCGATTCAATGCAGCCGACACTGCTCGACGGCGACATCGTGATCATCGACCGATCGCAGAAGACGATACGAAGCCAGGACCGCGTCTGGGCGGTCTCCTACGGCGGCTTCGGCATGATCAAGCGCGTGCGCGCACTCCCGGACGGCTCATTGCAGATCAACAGTGACAATCCTGCCGTCAGCCCGATTCATGCAGCCGACGGTGAAGCCTTCTTGATTGGAAGGGTGGTCGCGATCGTCCGTCGCATCTGACAAACCCGTACAGTGTGCGGGAAACCCGTTGACGTTGTACGGTTAAGTCGTACATAGCGCCTCAACCGGCACATGCCGGCTGGAGGTCGCCATGTCGTTCGTATCGCCCCCGCCACGCCGCGGTCCTGAGCCGATCTGCTTTCAACCGCTCGCACCGATCGAGCACCCCGATGATCACACACCCGTCGCGGACTTCTTCCTCAACATGCTGTTCGTGTTGGCAGGAGTGTGGATCGTAGGATCGGTCATTGTCGTCCTCGCGATCGGTGGGCGTTGATGCGCCGCCTGATCATCGACACCTTCGCCGGTGGTGGCGGCGCGTCGACCGGGATCGAGCGCGCGCTCGCGCGCGTCGACGTGGCTGTAAATCGCTTCGCCGAACAGCAGGATGCCGCATGAGCCGGGTCCTCGCGTGGGTTGATGGCGCCAACAGCGCGGTCATGGCCAAGCTGGCTCTATCCAGCGATCCCGACATCATCCCCGTGCATGTCGACCTCGGTACCAGCGTCGATGAAGATAGCCATAGGTTCATCGATGATTTGGAGGGCTGGTTCGGCAAGGAGATCGTCCGCATTCGTTCGGACGAGTTCGCCAATGTCGACGAGGTCTTTGAAAAGCGAAAGTACCTCGGCGGACAGCACGGAGCGCCCTGCACTGGCGAGATGAAGGTCGCGCCCCGGCTCATTTTTCAGCGTCATGACGACACGCATTTGTGGGGTTACACCGCTGATCGTCGCGATGCTCGGCGGTTCCGCCTTATGCAGGAGAACTACCCTGAGCTTCGGCAGGACGCACCGCTGATCGCTCGGGGCATAACTAAGCTGGCTTGCCATGCTTTGCTTGAGCGGTCGGGCATTCGCCGGCCGCGCGTATACGACCTTGGCTTTCCCAACGGCAATTGCCTTGGGTGCTCGAAGAGTAGCAGCCCCGGCTACTGGGCAGCCGTTCGTCTGCACTTTCCTGAAGTATGGGCGCGTCGTGTGGATCAGGACCGAAGGTTCGGACGGAACAAGCTGGAGCTACACGGCCGGCGCGTATGCCTCGACCAACTACCCGCTGACTTCCCGCCCCGCCCAGCTGACATCGCCTCGTGCGACTTCCTGTGTCATCTGGCCGAACAGGACATTGATGAGCGGGTGGCGAGCACCGCGTCGTGAACTCGCCCCGCGCTTTCGATCGCGCCTATCTCGCATGGGTCACGCTCACGCTCCTACGAGATCGTGAGCGCAGCTATCCTGAGCGCGTGGCGGACGGCCGCATGACGCAGGCCGCGGCAGACGCGAGCCTCGCCGTGTCGCGCGCGATCGTCGCGCAGTGGCGCTGGGCGATCGACCCGGCCTTGTCGCCGCTGCCGGTCGAGCAGGACGCGGAAGGGCACTTCGGCGCGACCGAGCCTGACATGCTGGCGCAGCTGATCACCCTCGCCACCTGGGCGCGCGGTCACGCCGCGCAAGCGCCCGACGACCGGCTGCGTGCGCATGACGCCGATCTCTACGAGGCGCTCGCGTGGTGGCAGGGTAGCGACGGCGACTGCCCGCGCATCGTGCTGTTCGGCTTGATCGATCGCCGCAACCCGGTCGTGCGTTGGACGCCGTCGCCCGAGGACGAGCCGATCCTGCGCGCGTTCGGGTTGATCGAGCAGCGGGCGAAGGCTGCATGAAGCCCGAGGCTCTTCGCATTATGCCGGACTGGCCGGCACGCATGACGGCCGACGTGGCCGCGCTCTACATGGGCATATCTAAGGGATCGTTCCTGACCCGCTTCGCGCCGCATGGCGTGAAAGAAGGCGCGAACACGTTATGGTCACGCCTTCAGCTCGACCGGCTGGTTGCCCGCCAATTCAACCTACCCCAATCTCCCGCCGCGGCAGGCGGAGACGATTCGTGGGACGACTTGGATTGAAGAACGTCAAACAGATCGGCGAGCTGCTCTATTTTCGTCGCAAGATTGCCGGCAAGGACACCTACATTCGTCTTCCCGCCGTCGATCATTCCGACTTCTCTTTCGAGTACGCGCGGTTGTCCGCTCCCGACGTCGTGAAGGCGGGGCCGAAGCACGGCACGCTGGAATGGCTCACCGTCGACTACCGGAAGAGCCCGGAGTGGAAGGCGAAGAGCGAGCGCACCCGCACCAATCAGATCCGCTACCTCGACCTGATCGCGACCGAGGACGGCCACCGTACCGTCACCGGAGTCCGCCCCGTCCACGTGTTCAAGCTACGCGACCGCCTGTCCGACACACCAGGCAAGGCGAACAATTGGTTGAGCGTATTTGGCTCGTTGATGCGCCACGCGGTGAAGATCGGCCTGCGCGATGACAACCCGGCCGAGGGCGTGCCGATCCTGAAGATTGGCGAGCACGATCCGTGGCCGGCCGACATGCTCCGCGTGTGTCTGGAGGAAGCCACGCCCATGACGCGCCTCGCGATCGTCACCGGCCTGTGCTCCGGTCAGCGCATCGGCGACTGTATTCGCATGCAGTACGGCTGGGTGACGAACGGCATCATGGAGTTCACCCAGCAAAAGAAGCGGCGTGGTGGCGTGACCAAGGACGTGGCTGTGCCGATGCACCCGTTCTGGGTGGAGGAACTCGCCAAGCTGCCGCGCAAGTCGGTAACGCTGCTCTACGAGCGCACCGGCGCACCGTTTCAGAGCACCGGCGCCATTCAGGAGCGGCTACGCGCGTTAATGGCGAAGGATGCGGTGCAGTCGGTCCATGCCGATCTCATCGCGCGCGAGATGATCTCTGAAGGCGCGACCTTCACCTTCCACGGCCTGCGCAAGAACGCGTGCTGCTACCTGTTGGAGAATGGCCTTAACGATAGCGAAGTAGGCGAGATACTTGGAATGTCGCCCGAGATGGTACGGCATTATGGAAAGCGAGCCAAGGCGTTGACAATAGCCCGCAATGCATTTGAGCGCGCCACAGTCGGCAATGTGCTTAATTCAACCTTCGCTGCTCATCGATCGTAAATACTGCTGTTCGTAAGAGTTTAGTACTGACGTGAGAAAATGCCGTGTACTAGATATACTTTCTTCTGTTTCATTTTCTCTAATGCGGACCAAAAAACGATACCTATCATCGTCTTCTTTCTCTATTACAGCAACCGTAGCTATATCTGTCTTTCTGACATCTTTCTTAAATCGATCGGCAAGACTTTCTGACAGGCGAGCATTCAGCGAAATAAACCTTGAGTGCCTATCTGCTGATACCATTGCGTCAACTTCCACCGCCGAGTGGAACTTATTAGGCTGTAAAGTGAAATAGTTGCCGCTTACGTTTTTGAACGGAGGCCGCGAATTTGATTGAGAGGAGAGCGAAGAAACCTCGCGCGTCAACCTCTCGATCGAAAGGCTTACACTCTCCAAACGGTCTAAGACAAATTGCTCCGACGTGACAGCAACCGTAACAGGCGTGACCGTCTCAAACCTATAGTTTTCCACAAACGACTTATAGGTCTTTTTCAAGAAAGCCTTATGCACCTCACTCAAACGCGCCACAAGCTTACCGACAAATTCATCCGTCGCGTTAAACTCTAGGTTATGTTGATAGGGAATATAGGCGATCGTACTTATATCAAACGGTGGTTTGACCACCTCATCCGTGATGATCACAGTCGGTTTCTTAGTTGATAGTCGAAGCCCAGCTTCTAGCATCACGTTTGGGTTAAGTGCGCTTACGTCACAAACGACTACGTCGTTTTCGTATATGTTTTGCAGGATTTTTGCTTGGATGATGTCAGTCTCAGCCTTCTCCCAAACCAACTGAGGCCGCATATTAGCAATATTTATGGCTCGTTCGATAATCTTTCTTACGCGTCGCCAATGATCAAGCGGGTACTGATCTCCACACGCGGAAATCGGCATGACGATCCCGCAGACAGGCAGATCATCGCTCATATCGCCTTGCTCGTGCTGGTCATGCTGTGACGTTACTTTATCGGACACGTGGCACCTGAAGCGTCGAGAGTTAGCGAAGCTAGTTTATACGCGGCTCAGACACTAGGGGCGGAAACTTACATAAGGCCGCGCTTCCGGGGGTAAAAGCTACGACGCCGAAGGGGTAAACAGAACAGTCGCCAAGGAAAAAGACCAACGAATTCAACGTTGGTGACCCCTACGGGAATCGAACCCGTGCTTCAGCCGTGAAAGGGCCGCGTCCTAACCGCTAGACGAAGGGGCCGTGAGGCGAGGCGGCGCATTGCGGCAAAAGCGGCGGTTGGTCAAGCCTCTTGTACGCGCATCATTGTCGGGATCAGTTCGCCCACGCCGCATCGTCGAGGTGCAGTTCGGCCGCGGGGCGACTGCCCCAGTCGTCGAGCTTGGCGCGCCCGGCCAGCCACAGCCGCCGCGTCGAACCGGCCGCGAGCAGCGCTTGACCCAGCGGCGTGTCGGCGGCGCGGAACGCCATCGCCTTGATGCTGCGCCCATCATCGCCCGCGACGATCGCGCGGACGTGGCCGTTGCCGACGACATCGACCTTGATCGTGCGGACCGGACCGACCGCAACGCGCGGGCTAGGCCAGCCGGTGCCGTAGGGCCCGCCCGCCTCCAGCGCCTGCACTAGGTCGGGCGTGACCCCGCCGGGCGCCAGCACCGTGTCGACGAGCAGCGCGCGGTTCGCGGTCGCCTGCGCGACCGCCTCCGACAGCCGTTCGTCGAGAAACGCGGCAAGTGCATCGATCCGGTCGGCCACGACGGTCAGCCCTGCCGCCATTGCATGCCCGCCGCCCGCGACCAGCAGCCCGTGTTCCTTCGCCGCCAGGATTGCCGCGCCCAGGTCGACGCCGGTGATCGATCGGCCCGATCCCTTCCCCAGCCCATGCTCGTCCAGCGCGATGACAATCGCGGGGCGGCCGAGCTTTTCCTTCAATCGTCCCGCGACGATGCCGATAACGCCGGGGTGCCAGCCCTGCCCAGCGACCACCACGACTCCGCGGTCGGCGACGATGTTCGCCTCCGCACCTTCCTGCACGATTGCTTCGATTGTGCGGCGCTCCTCATTGAAGCGGTCAAGCTCGGCCGCGATCGCGCTCGCCTCGCCCGCATCCTGCGTTGTGAGCAGCCGAACACCCAGGTCGGCGAGCCCGACGCGCCCGCCCGCATTGATCCGCGGCCCGAGTGCGAAGCCGAGGTCAGTCGCAGTCGGCGCGCGCGTCAGCCGCGATGCCTCGATCAGCGCGGCGATGCCGGGATTGCGCCGCGCCGCCATGACCTTCAACCCTTGTGCCACGAACGCGCGATTCAATCCGCGCAGTTGCGCAACATCGGCAACGGTACCCAAAGCGACGAGATCGAGCAGGTCGAGCAATCTAGGCTCGGCCCCATTCGTGAAATAACCGCGGGTCCGCAGCACGCGCACCGTCGCGGCGGCGAGCAGGAAACACACGCCGACGGCGGCGAGATGGCCGTGCGCGGCGCCTTCTGCTTCATCGAGCCGGTTGGGGTTCACCACCGCGTGCGCACGCGGCAATTCGCTCGCGCATTTATGATGGTCAACGACCAGCACGTCGACCGGCACGTCGGCCAGCGCCTCGAACGCCTGCGCGCCGCAGTCCACCGTGACAATCAGCGTCGCCCCCTCCTCCGCCAGCAGCCGCATCGCCGCTGCATTGGGGCCGTAACCCTCGGTCAGGCGATCGGGGATGTAGACACGCGCGTCACGCCCGAGCGCGCGCAACAGCAGCACGAGCAGCGCCGAGGAGGTCGCGCCGTCGACGTCGTAATCGCCGAAGATCGCGATCTTCTCTCCCGCCGCGACCGCGTCAGCAAGGCGCGCGGCGCCCTTGTCCATGTCGCGGAAGATCGACGGATCGGGCATGAAGCTGCGGATCGAGGGCGTGCGATGATCGTCCAGCGCCTCCCGCGTGGCGCCGCGCGATAGCAGGATCTGCGTGACGAGATCGTCGGGTTTGAACCCTGAACGCTGGTCGTCGGCGAGCGCGCGCCAACGCCATGCCTGCCCGAGGATCGAGCGATCGATGTCCAGAACGTTCCGCATCACCGATAGTTAGCGGAAATCGTGGGTCCGGTCACGTGCTACGCCGCGGCCGGCCTGACGCCGGGCGCTCAAGCCTGCCGCATGACCCAAGGGTGCTCGCGAAACCATTTGGTGACGATGTACTTGACGCCCTCCACCACCGGCATGCCTTCGTGCAGCGTGCGCGTATTGGGGCGGCCGTCCGCTTCCATGTTGTTCCAGGCGAGCAGCATGCCGCGTCGGGGCACCGCGCGGACGCCGCCCTGCGGGAACCAGGTCGCGCCGCCCTCCTCCACCTCGTTCAGGTAGATCATCGCGGTCCAGGTGCGCTGCCCGCCGCTCGCCTGCATCCGCGGCCAGTAGCTCTCGCCTTCGTGGAAGTAATCGTGATGGGTACGGAAATGCTGACCCGGCGCGTAGCGCTGCCCCTGCATCGTCTCGCCATGCGCGGGATCGAGCCCGAGCGCGCCGGCGATCACTTCGTCGATCGCGCGAATATCGGGTGCGCTGCGGTCCATGTCGCAGCTGTCGCTGGTGCGGTTCGCGCTCTTGCCCGTATCAGACAATAGCGTCGAAGGTCGTCGCTGCCGCTCGATCAGCGCGACGAGGTGATCGCACGTCGCCTCATCGAGGAAATCGAGGCAGCGGTAGGCCTGGATCGTCTCACTCGGCAGCCGCGTCATGCGCGGATCGGCATCGAGCCGCGCGGCAACCTGCGCGCCGATCTTTGCGCGGGCGGCAGAGGGGTGACCGGGGGGTATGCTCGTCGTGGCCATGCCGTCATCCCTCGCAAGCCGCGGCGGGCGAGGCAAGCCTCACCCAGCGGCACGCCTTACCAGAAGATGTCGTAGATCGTGTCGACGACCTCGCCGGTGTAGACGTCCACCAGCACCGCGTCGTTGTAATAGCGCACCCAACGGTAAGGCCCGTATGGTTCGGGCAGGCGGTAGGTAAACGGATCGTCGATCCAGTAGCTCTGCGCGAACAGCACGGGCGAGAGCCGTGCACCGATGCCGAAACGCTGGTAACCGCGGTTCCACCCGTAGGGCGCGTAGTAGCGCGGCAGGCGATAGGCGCCGCGGTTGGTGCTGCGGTAGCCTGACCAATCGTAGCGACGCTGCTGGCGCCAGCCGCGATCCCAGCCGCGCGACGACGCCGCGCCCCAGCCGGACGCATGCCCCTCTCGCCCGGCAATGCCGCGCCGATCGTTCCAGTCGCTCCGCCCGCGCCAATCGGTTCCTGCTCGCCAGTCTCGTCCGGTCGTGCCTCGATCGCCCCACCCTTGCCGGGCGGCATCGCGACCGCGCCAGTCACCGTTCGGCCTACGCGCGTCAGGCCCGCGCCCATCACCGCGTTGATCCTCGAAACGTCGATCTTCCAGCCGCGGACGGCCTGGGGCATCGCCGCGGTCGCCGCGCGTCCAGCCCTGCCCGCGGTCGGGTCGCTGCGCTCCATCGCGCGCGTCGCGGTTCCAGTCGCGCGTTGGGGCCGGCACCACCGCGCGTTCGCCGCCGCGGTCAGGGCGGGGTCCGCCGTCGGCGCGGGGACCGCGATCGTCGCGACGCCACTCGCCGCCCGCGGCTCCCTCGGGCCGGTCGGGTCGCTGCCAGCCGCCGCGATCACCGCCGCGCTCCGGTCCCGCCGTCCGTTCGGCACGACCCTGCGCCTCAATCCGCGCCTGCATGCGCGCACGCATCATGTCACGCACCGACCCGTCCTGCGCACTCGCCGCACCGGGCACGATCCCCGCTGCCGCGGCGAGCAGCCCGGCAACCAACGACCTGATCATCTTGCTACGCACTCCCACACGCCAGCCGACCGGCCGGCCCCGCCACGGATGCTGCCCGGCGGATCCGGTCAGCGACGGTGCAGTAATGGGCTCGGCGTGTCGAACCGTTGCTGAACTGATGCGTCAGCCAATTGAAAGCTGCGTGGTCAGCTGCTCACGCGCTCGACGATGATCGCCGGCGCCATGCCGCCCGCCGCGCACATCGTGACGAGGCCGTAGCGCTTCTCCTGCCGTTCCAGCTCGTCGACGATCGTGCCGATCAGGATCGCGCCCGTCGCGCCGATCGGGTGGCCGAGCGCGATCGAGCCACCGTTGACGTTGACCTTGTCACGATCGAGCTCGAGATCGCGGATGAACTTCTCCGCCACAACCGCGAACGCCTCGTTGATCTCCCACAGGTCGATGTCGTCCTTCGTCAGCCCCGCCTTCGCCAACACCTTCTTCGCCGCGGGCACCGGCGCGTTAAGCATCAGCGTCGGATCGTCGCCGACGTTCGCCATCGCGACGATCCGCGCGCGTGGTTTCAGCCCGTGCTTTTCGGCATAATCCTTCGAGGCCAGCAGCACCGCCGCCGCGCCGTCAACTACGCCCGAGGAGTTACCGGCGTGGTGGAAATGCCGGATGTCGAGGTCGGGGTAGCAACGGTTGATCTGCTTGCGGAACGTGTCGCCTTCCTTGTTGTACGGCATGTCCGCCATCGCGGCGAACGAGGGTTTGAGCGCCGCCAGCCCCTCCGCCGTCGTCTGCGGACGCGGATATTCGTCGTGGTCGAGTACGACATTGCCGTCGTCGTCGGTGACCGGCACGACCGAGCGATCAAAACGTCCTTCGTCGATCGCGACCTTGGCGCGCCGTTGCGATTCGAGTCCCAGCGCGTCGAGTGCCTCGCGGTCGATCCCCTCCATGCTCGCGATCGCGTCGCCGCACACGCCCTGATGCGACTGCGGGTGGCTGAGGTTCAGACGCTCGTTGCCCGATCCCATGCCCAGCATCGGCTTGGCCGCCGCCATGTCCTCCTGCATCATCGCCGCGGTCAGGCTCATCATCTCGGTACCGCCCGCGATGACGAGGTCCTCCATCCCGCTCATGATCTGCGCGGCGGCGAAGTTCACCGCGGTGATGCCGCCGCCGCAGAAGCGATCAAGCGTCGTGCCCGACGCTTTCACGTCATATCCGGCATCGAGCGCCGCCATTCGGCCAAGGTCGCCGCCCTGGTGCCCGCGCTGCGTCGAGGTCGACCAGATGATGTCGTCCACCTCCGCGGTGTCGATTGCGTTGCGCTCCGCGATCGCCTTCAGCACCGTGGCGGCGAGATGCTGCGGATGGAGGTGCGCGAGCGCTCCGCCCATTTTGCCATCGCGGCCCTGCTTGCCGATGCCGCGCGGGGTGCGCACCGCGTCGATAATGTAAGCCTCGGCCATCGTCGTTCCTCTCTCGCCGGGCAAGCGCACGCGACGCTTTACCGCTTCGTCAATCTCGCATAACCTTCGTTATGGTAGCAGGCATGTCAAGCGACGCGGACACGGTGACGGGCAATGCGGTGAAAGAGGTGGCCCCTGCTCGCTCAGCCGATCTGACGCCCGCGGCCTGGCTGGAGGCGGGTCAGTCGCTGCTTCGGCGCGGGGGGCTGCGCGCGCTCAAACTCCGCCCGCTCGCCGAAGAGCTGCGCGTATCGACGGGCAGCTTCTACCATCACTTTCGCGATTTCGACGATTACCAGGGCAAGCTCGCCCGGTATTTCGCGGAGGATCAGGTCAGCGACCTGATCGGCGCGCTGGAACGCGCAACGCCCGATCCCATCGCGCGCATCCGCCTGCTCGGTCAGACGGTGCGTCGGCGGGGATCGTCGCGATTGGCGATTGCGATGCGCGCCTGGGCCGAGAGCGATCCGCGCGCGCGCGCAGCGGTGGAGCGGCACGATACGCTGATGCTCGACTTCTTGTCGCGTTGCCTGACCGCCGCCGGGTTCACGCGCGCGGAGGCGGAAATCCGCGCCTACGGCCTGATCACGCTGGGGCTGAGCAAGGTTCACGCGCCGCACCTGAACATCGCAACATTGTTCGACGACCTGCTCGACATCATGATCGCACGGGCGCCGATGCCGTGAAGGCACTACGCGTCTCTGCGGTGACGCCCGATCTGTCGGGAGTCGAGATCGCCGACATGCCCGCGCCCGAGCCGCGCGCGGGACAGGTCCTGATCCGCGTCCGCGCCGCCGCACTCAACTACCCCGACCTGCTGATGACGCGCGGCGACTACCAGCTCAGGCCCGAGCTGCCGTTCGTACCCGGTATGGAAGTCGCGGGCGAGGTCGTCGCCGGCGACGGCTTCGCGCCCGGCGACACGGTGGTCGCGGGCACGCGGCTGGGCGGGTTCGCCGAGCTGGTCGCGGTCGACGCGGGCGCGGTCAGGCGCAAGCCCGCGCACCTGTCGTTTGAGCAGGCCGCCTGCGTCGGTGCGGCGTACCTGACCGCCTATGTCGCGCTGGTCCGGCTCGCGCGAGTGGAGGCCGGCGAGTGGGTGCTGGTGCACGGTGCGACCGGCGGCGTCGGCTGGGCCACGGTCGACCTCGCCCGCGCGCTGGGTGCCTGTGTGATCGCCACCGGGCGCGACCCGGCAAAGCTTGGGGTATTGGCGCGCGAGCAGCCGGGAACGATCACGCTGCCGGTGCCGGGCTTTCGCGAGCGGGTGAAGGAGATCACCGGCGGCGGCGCGGACGTGATCGTCGATCCGGTCGGCGGCGACGTGTTCGACGAATCGGTGCGCTGTATTGCGTTTGGCGGACGGCTGTTGGTGGTCGGCTTCACCTCCGGGCGGATCGCGGACGTTTCCACCAACATGCCGCTGATCAAGGGATTTTCGGTCATCGGCGTCCGCGCGGGCGAGTACGGCCGGCGCTTTCCGGCGCGCGGACGCGAGAACCTGGATTCGATCTGGCAGCTGGCTGAGACGGGACGGATCACGCCCAGAGTCGACCGCACGCTGCCGCTGGCCGACTGGCGTGAGGCGTTCGAGGCGATGCGCGACAGTCGCATCGTGGGGAAGATGGTGCTGGTTCCCTGACGTTGGATGCACACGCGATTCCGCCGGATGAGCGAGACGCGCATGAGGAGAAGAAGCGATGCCCGGATACGATTACGTCATCGTCGGCGGCGGCTCGGCCGGCTGCACGCTTGCCGCCCGCCTGAGCGAGGACCCGGCGGCGAGCGTCTGTTTGATCGAGGCCGGGGGCGCCAACAAGGATATGCTGGTGCGTATGCCCGCCGGCGTCGGCAACCTCATCAAGGCAAAGGGCAAGCACAATTGGGGCTTCTGGACCGAGCCTGAGCCGTACCTGAACAACCGCCGCTTGTGGTGGCCGCGTGGACGCGGGCTGGGCGGATCGTCGTCGATCAACGGCATGATCTACACGCGCGGACACCCGCGCGATTATGACGACTGGCGGCAGATGGGGCTGACCGGCTGGGGATGGGACGATGTGCTCCCCTACTTCCGTCGGCTCGAGGGGCACCACCGCGGCGAGAGCGGCGGCCTGCACGGCCACGCAGGCCCGCTGCACGTGTCGGCCGGCGAGAGCGACAGCCCTTTCCACGACGCGCTGGTCGAGGCGGGACGCCAGGCGGGTTACCCGGTCACCGACGATTTCAACGGCGCCGAGCAGGAAGGCTTCGGCCGCTACGACCTGACGATCAGCAACGGGCAGCGCTGGTCCGCCGCTGCCGCCTATCTGCGCCCCGCATTGTCACGCCCGAACCTGACGGTCATCACCGACGCGCGCACGTCTCGGATCGTGGTCGAGCGCGGACGTGCCGTGGCGGTCGAGTATCTGCGGGGGCGTGAACGCGCGCGGGTCGATGTAATGGGCGAACTGCTACTCGCCGCGGGTGCCGTGCAGTCGCCGCACATCCTGCAACTGTCCGGCATCGGCAACGCCGCCGACCTACGCGACGCGGGCGTGATGCCGGTCCACGACCTGCCGGGCGTCGGTCAGAACATGCAGGATCACCTCGACGTCATCATGAATTGGACGACGCGCGGGATTGTCACCGGCTACTCGGCGACGCGCGGGCTGTCGATGCTGAAGACCGGCGTGAACTACGCACTGCGCAGGCAAGGACTGGGACGGCAGCAGTTCCTCGAATCGGGCGCGTTCCTGCGCTCACGCGAAGGGCTTGAGCGGCCAGACGTGCAGATCCATGGTGTACTGGCGATCATGCGCGACCACGGACGCACGCAGGTGAAGGAGGACGGCTTCTCGCTCCACCTGTGCCAGCTGCGCCCCGAGAGCCGCGGGCGCATCGCGCTCGGCTCGGCCGATCCGACCGCCGACCCGCTCATCTTCGCCAACTATCTCGCCGCGCCAGCGGATCGCCGCGTGCTGCGCGAATGCGTAAAGATCGGGCGCGACGTGGCAAGCCAGCACGCGCTCGACCCCTACCGCGTGGACGAAATCTATCCGGGTCCGCTAGTGCGCAGCGACGAGGAGATCGACGCCTGGGTCCGTGCCACCGCGGAGACGATCTACCACCCGGTCGGCACGTGCAGGATGGGCGCGAACAGTGACGCGGGCGCCGTGGTCGATGGCACCTTGCGCGTGCGCGGGATCGATCGGCTGCGCGTCGTCGATGCCTCGGTCATGCCGACGCTCGTCGGATCGAACACCAATGCACCGACGATCATGATCGCGGAAAAAGCCGCCGACATGATCCAGGGGAGAGCGTTGGCAGCAGCTGCCTGACGTACGGTTGTGCGGCTCTGCCTAAGCGCAGATGGCGTACAGTCGTGCGATCAGGTCGTCGCGCGTGAATGGTTTGCGGATCACGCGCTCGTCCGGCACGTCGCGGATCGCGTCCGCATCGGCGTAACCGGTGACGAACAGGACAGGCAGCCCCGGCCAGCGTTGCTGTGCCAGCGTGCGGAACTGCGCGCCGTTCATCCGCGGCATAGCGAAATCAGCGACCACCGCGTCGACGCGCCCGATCTCTTCCATCGCGTCGAGCGCGCCCTGCCCGTCCGCCGCCTCGATCACGCGGCAGCCGGCGTCGCGCAGGGTGTCGGCCGTGACGCCGCGCACCGCATCCTCGTCATCCAAAACCAGGATGGTGCGCCCTGCCACGTCGAGCGGCCCGGTTGCCGTCAGCTTCGGTGCGGCCGTGATCGCTGTACCCCGCGGCAGGAACACGCTGACGGTCGTTCCGCACTCGACCGCCGTGTCGATCCGCACGCCGCCGCCCGACTGCTTGGCAAAGCCGAAAACCTGCGCGAGACCCAGGCCCGATCCCTTGCCGACTTCCTTGGTGGTAAAGAACGGTTCGAACGCGCGCGCCAGCACCTCCTCGCTCATGCCAGTGCCGGTGTCGGTCACCGACACCGCGACGTAGTCCCCCGCCGGAGGTTCCTCCGGCCGCTCTGGCGCGCCGCGCGACACGTTGGCGGTCGCGACCGTCAGCGTGCCGCCGTCCGGCATCGCGTCGCGCGCGTTGATGGCGAGGTTGAGGATGATGAGCTCGATCTGGGTTGGATCGACCAGCGCAGGCCACAATCCCTCCGCCGGTGTCGTCTCGATCGCGATCGCGCGGCCCAGCGTGCTCTGCATCAGCGCGCTCATGCCCAAAACAGTGGTGTTTAGATCGACCGTCTTCGTCTCAAGGTGCTGACGACGCGAGAAGGCAAGCAACTGCGCAGTCAGCGTCGCGCCGCGCTGCGCGGCGGTGCGGACGTGATCCAGCCGCTGCAGCGTGCGCTCGTCAAGGCCGGCGGTCCGGACGGTACGCGCAATCACGTCGACGTTGCCGAGTACTACCGTCAGCAGATTGTTGAAGTCGTGCGCCACGCCCGAGGTCAATTGCCCCACTGCCTCCAGCCGCTGTAGCTGGTGCAGCGTCTCCTCGACGCGCTCGCGCTCACCGATCTGCTCGCGCAATTCCGCGGTTCGGTCGGCGATCCGCGCCTCCAACGCCTCGCCCGCCAGATGCGCGTCGGTCACGTCGATCGCGCAGCCGACGTGCCCCAGAAACGCGTCCCCGACGAGATGTGGGCGGACTTCGACATGGATCCAGCGTGTCTCACCCGCGGCGGTGCGGACCGGATAGTCGCGGCCGAGCGACCTTCGCTGCTCAAGGAAAAGCGGGCGCGCGGCATCGAGTGCGCGTGCGTCGGCCTCGGTCAGGACGGCGGCCCAGCCATCGCGCAGCATGCGTTCTGGTGCGACACCGAGCATCGTTTCGAACCCGCGATTGACGAACACGAGCCGACCGTGCTCGTCCGACATCCACACTAGCGCGGGCAGGCTGTCCGACAGCGCGCGAAAACGCCGCTCGCTTTCCTTCAACTGCTCGCCGTCGACCTTACGGCGGGTGACGTCGATCAGGCTGCCGAGCGCACGGGTGCAATGCCCGCTCTTGTCAAAGAACCCGCGTCCCTTCGCGGTCAACCAGCGCACCTCGCCGCTGTCGGCGCGAACGATCCGGTACTCGACATCATAAGCCGCGCGTCGATCGGGGTCGGTCGTCGCCTGCAGCGCAGCACGCACCATGTCACGGTCGTCGGCGTGAACGCGCGCGAAGAACTCGTCGATCGTCACTAGGCGATCGAGCGGCAGACCGAAGATCGTCTTGGTGCGCGACGAGCAATTGAGCAGGCCGGTCGTCATGTCGACATCCCAGGTCCCGATCTCCGCCGCCTCGGTCGCGAGTTCGAGCGACTCGCTGCTGGCGAGCAAAGCTTCCTCGGCCCGGTGCCGCTCGGTCACGTCGACCCCTTCGATGAAGACTCCGGTAACGGCGCCCGCGGCATCCTTGATCGGTTGGTAGACGAAGTCGAGCAGCCGCTCCTGCTCGGACTGCCCGCGCGCTGTTTCGAGCCGCAGCGTACGGTTCTGCCCGAAAAAGGGCGTCCCCGTCGCGACCACGGTATCGAGCAGTTCGACGAAGCCCTGCTCGACCGCCTCGGGCACCGCCTCCGCCAGCGTCCGCCCGACGACCTCGCGGCCGCCGACCAGCCGCCGATACGATGCGTTGGCAAGTTCGAAGCGGTGGCCCGGTTCGCGTAGCACGGCCATGAAGCTCGGCGCGGCGTCGAACATTTCGGCCAGCCGCGCGTGATCCTCCGCCACCGTACGCGCGGCGCGCACGCGCTCTGTCGTCTCCGACACGATGCACAAAACGCCGCCGACACTGCCGTTTGCCAGCGGAATGGCGGAGTAGGAGATGTCGAAGAACACCTCCTCGCGGAAGCCGTGCCGTTCGATGTAGAATGGCCGGTCCTTGGCGGAATAGGTCTGCCCGGTCGTGCGCACATGATCGAGCAATGGCTCTAGATCATCCCACAACTCGCGCCACGCCTCACGCGCGGGACGCCCCAGCGAAGCGGGATGCTTGTCGCCGATCGTCGGCGCATAGGCATCGTTGTAGAAGGCGACGTACTCCTCGCCCCAGAACAGCACGATCTCCATCGCGGCCGGCAGCAGCAGGGCCACCGCATTCACCAGCTCGATCGGCCATCCCTGGATCGGCCCGACCGGTGACCGGGTCCAATCGTGCGTGCGGATGCGCTCACCCATCTCGGAGCCGGCGAACAGGGCATGCGGAGGGCGAAGCTCGTTCATCGTAATGCCAGGATTTAACGGGGGGCACGACGCGCGCAAGTTGCCATTTGCCGCTGGGGAGGCCAACGCCTTGCACTATGAGCGAACGTTTCCGGTCGATCCACCATCACCGCATGCTGCGCGTCGCCGCCGCGACCCCGCTCGCGAGCGTCGGCGATGCTGCCGCCAACGCACAGGCGGCGATCGCGCTTGCCCAAGAAGCGCACGAGCAGGCGGTCGACATCGTCGTCTTCCCCGAACTGAACCTCACCTCCTACGCGATCGACGACCTGCACCTGCATTCGGCGATGCAGTCGGCAACGCTGGCCGCGATCGAGGCGGTACGCGCGGCAAGTGCCGAGTTGCGCCCCGTTCTGCTGGTCGGTGCGGCGCTGGTGCGGGACGGGCGGCTGTACAATTGCGCGGTCGCGATCGCGCGCGGACGCCTGCTGGGCGTGGTGCCTAAGACGTTTCTCCCCAACTACCGCGAATATTACGAGAAGCGCTGGTTCGCGAGCGGGATGGGGCTGACCGAGTTGGACATCCACATCGGCGACGAGCGCGTGCCGTTCGGCACCGACCTGATTTTCGCCGCCGACGATCTGCCGCACTTCGTCTTCCATGCCGAAATCTGCGAGGACTATTGGGCCCCCACGCCGCCCTCGACGGGTGGCGCGCTGGCGGGCGCATTGGTGTGCTGCAACCTGTCCGCCTCCAACGTCGTGGTGGGCAAATCACGCGAGCGGATGATGCTGTCGGCGTCGCAGTCGGCGCGTGCGATCTGCGCCTACGTTTATTCCGCCGCGGGTACGGGCGAGAGCACCACCGATCTCGCCTGGGACGGACAAGGCAGCGTCCACGAACTGGGCGAACTGCTCGCCTCATCCAGCCGCTTTGCCCGCGCGTCCGAACTGCTGGTTGCCGACGTGGATTGCGAGCGCCTGATCCAGGAACGGCTGCGCAACGGAACCTTCAACGACGCCGCACGCGCGCTCGGGTCACCCAAATTCGGCACACGCCGCGTCACCTTTGCGCACCGACCGGATTACGCCGACATTGGCCTGCGCCGCGCGATCCGCCGCTTTCCCTTCGTGCCTAATACCCCGGACAAGCTCGATGAGGATTGTTTCGAGGCGTTCAACATCCAGGTGGAGGGCATTGCCAAGCGATTGCAGGCAGTCGGCGCCGAACGGCTGGTGATCGGCGTCTCGGGCGGGCTAGATTCGACCCACGCGCTGATCGTCGCGGCAAAGGCGCTCGACCGGCTCGGCCGTCCGCGCTCCGACATCCTCGGCATCACGATGCCGGGCTTCGCCACCAGCGAGGGCACGAAGGCGAATGCATGGGCGCTGATGCGCGCACTGGGATGCACCGCGGAAGAGATCGACATCCGCTCGGCGGCGACGCGGATGCTCGCCGACATGGGGCATCCGTTCGGCCGCGGCGAGCCGGTCTACGACGTGACGTTCGAGAACGTGCAGGCGGGCCTGCGCACCGACTACCTGTTCCGAATCGCCAATCAGCGCGGCGGGCTGGTGGTTGGTACCGGCGACTTGTCTGAACTCGCACTCGGTTGGTGTACCTACGGCGTCGGCGATCAGATGAGTCACTATGCGGTCAATGCGGGCGTGCCGAAGACGCTGATCCAGTTTCTGATCCGCTGGGCGATCGGCACCGACCAATATGACGCGGAAACCGACCGCGTGCTGGAGGCGATCCTGGGCACCGAGATTTCGCCCGAGTTGGTCCCCGGCGAGCAGTTGCAGAGCACCGAGGCGAAAATTGGGCCCTACGCGCTCAACGACTTCTTCGCGCATTACGTGATCCGCCACGGGCTCGCGCCGTCGAAGATCGCGTTCCTCGCCTGGCACGCGTGGCAGGACGCGAGCGCCGGACGCTGGCCGATCGGATACCCTGAGGAGGCGAAGATCGCTTACGATCTCGCCACGATCAAGCATTGGCTCGAACGCTTCCTGTTCCGCTTCTTCCAGATCAGCCAGTTCAAGCGTTCGGCGATCCCCAACGGGCCCAAGGTATCCGCGGGCGGCGCGCTGTCGCCGCGCGGCGACTGGCGCGCGCCGTCCGACGGCACCGCCAGGGTGTGGCTAGACGAACTGGCCGCGAACGGTCCTTGAGCGTTCCTTGCATTGAACCTCCGTCACCCATGCCCGTTGCGGCAGTTGTAGGTGGAGAGCAGCAATGGACGAGACTGGAACGAGCAGGCGTACGGTGCTGGGCGGCGCAGCGGCGGCAGCAGGCATGATTCTGGGCGGGGGCACGGCCGAGGCGCAGGGCGCTATGGACACCGGCAGCGTACCGGTGCAGGGAACGCTCCCGGCCGGCTTGCAGGACCCGCGGACCAAGTACACAAACAAGCCATTCCCTGAGCAGCGTCAGCCGTGGCCGGCGTTGCAGAGCAAGATGACACCGCGGCCCGATTGCGGCGAGACCTCCTACCGCGGCTCGGGCAAGCTGACCGGGCGCAAGGCGCTGGTGACGGGCGGCGACAGCGGGATCGGGCGCGCCGCCGCGATCGCCTTTGCGCGTGAGGGCGCCGATGTCGCGATCAACTACTACCCGACCGAGGAACCCGATGCGCAGGAGGTTGCGCAGCTGATCCGCGCCGCCGGGCGCAAGGCGGTGCTGCTGCCCGCCGACATCCGCAGCCGTGACAATTGCGAGAAGATTGTAGCTAGCGCGATCAAGCAACTGGGTGGCCTGGACATTCTCGTCAACAACGCGGCGTACCAACAAAGTAAGGAAAGCATTCTCGATATCAGCGACGAGCAGATGGTCCGCACATTCGAGACCAACTATTTCGCGATGTTTCGCATCAGCAAGGCAGCGGTGCCATCGATGCCCGCGGGGTCGGTCATCATCAATACCGGGTCGGTCAACAGCTACGATCCGGGCGAGGAACTGCTCGACTATGCCTCGACGAAGGGTGCGATCCTGATTTTCACCAAAGGTCTGGCAAAGCAACTCGCCAAGCGCGGCATCCGCGTCAACATGGTGGCACCAGGGCCGTTCTGGACCCCGCTGCAGGTTGCCGGCGGGCAGCTGCCGGGCACGATGGGCAAGTTCGGGCAGGACCAGCCGCTCGGCCGCGCTGGGCAGCCAGCCGAACTCGCCGCACATTACGTCCTGCTCGCCTCGGGCGAGTCGAGCTACACGACCGGCGGCGCGGTGGGTGGCAACGGCGGCAAGGGCAACCCGTAAGTAGTCAGCGGCCGAGGATGCGGCGGTAGAGCGCCAGATACTCCTCGGCCATCCGCTCGACGCTGAACCGCTCGACCACGGTGCGGCGGCAGGCGGCGCGATCGATCTCGTCGACACGGTCGATCGCGGCCACCGCCTCGTCGAGGCTGTCGACGAGGTAGCCGTTGACGCCGTGCTTGATCAATTCCGGCATCGAGCCGCGACGCATCGCAATCACGGGGGTACCGCACGCCATGGCCTCGATCACCGACAATCCGAACGGCTCGTCGAAGTTGATCAGGTGGAGCAACGCCCTCGCCTGCCCGAGCGCGCGCACCCGCGCCTCGCCGCCGACCGCCCCGTGGTAGCGAATGTGCGCGCCGTCGACGTGCGGCGCGACCTCGCGGTCGAAATAGCCCTGGTCCTGCACGATCCCGTACAGGTCGAGCGCGCGTCCGCTCGCACGGGCGGCGGCAATCGCCTCGGCCGCTCCCTTGTCCGGGTGCATGCGGCCGAAGAACAACAGGTCGTCGCTGCCGTTCGCGTCGAAGGCGAAGTCACCCATCGGTATGCCGTGGTGGATCGTCGCCGCGTAGCGCAGCCGCGGGTGCCGATCGGCGTCGCTGATCGCGACATAATGCACGCTATCCTGATACGGCTCGTACATCGGCAGGATGCGATCGGAACCGAAGCCGTGGATCGTCGTCACCAGCGGCGTCGTGACCAGCGGCGCAAAGGCGTGCGCGGGGAAGTCCGCTTGATTGTGGATGATATCGAACTGATCGGCGCGCTCGAACACGTAGGACAGGTGGCGATATTCCCACACCTTCGCGTCGACACCCGGGTCCTCGTTGTAGGAAGCAGGCACGACACCGTCGAGCTTGGCCGTGGTCACGCTGTCGAGCGTCGCGAACAGGGTCACGTCGACGCCGAGCGCGACCAGTGCCTCGGTCAGCAGCGAGGTGACCAGTTCCCACGGACCGTAATGCCGCGGCGGGGTCCGCCACGCGATCGGCGCCAGCATCGCGACCCGGATCGTCATGCGCCGACCAGCCGCAGGATCAGCCCCTCGTCGGGTAACAAAGTGTCGTCGGGCACGCGTGGCGGTAGGGTCGAGTGCATGACCGCCGCGATGGCGGTTCCCGCGGGCAGGATCAATCGCCGCGTCGACGCCGACAGATTGAGCACGACCAGCAGTCGCTCGCCATCATACCGCCGTTCGAACGCGAGCACGTCGCTGTCGGCCTGCGCCGACGCGTAATCGCCGATCGTCAAAGCGGGAGTCGCGCGCCTGAGCGCCAACAGCCCGCGGTAGAGCGACAGCATCGATCCCGCATCGCCTGCTTGCGCGGCGACGTTCCGGGTACGCCAGTCGTCATGGAGCGGTAGCCACGGCTCGCCGGTGGAGAAGCCCGCGTTCGCGCAGTCGTCCCACGCCATCGGCGTACGCGAACGGTCGCGCCCGATGTCGAGCGTCGGCTGGCGGAAATGCTGCGGGTCGCGGATGCGGTCGGGCGGGATCGTCACCTGCCCGATCCCGATCTCGTCGCCCTGGTACAAGGTCGGCGTACCTCGCAGCGTCAGCAGCAGCATCGCCGCGACCCGCGCCTGCGCCTCACTCACGCGCGCGGCGATCCGCGCCGCGTCGTGGCTGCCGATCACCCAATTGGGCCAGCCGTGCGACGGGATCGAACGTTCGTAATCGTCGATCACGCGCGCGAGCACGTCCGCCTGCCACGGTGTCTCGATCAGCGCGAAGTTGAACGGCAGGTGCACCTCGGGCTGCTCGGGCGTGCCGTGCCAGCGTGCGAGCCGGTCGTTGGGCAGGAAGATTTCGCCGACCAGAACCGCGTCATGTTCGTTCGCCAGCGCGCGGAACTCCGCCGCGATCGCGTGCGCCTCGGGCTGGTCGGTCGAGTATCGCTGAATTAATCGATCACGCTCGGTGATGCCGGGGTGCCATGCCGGGTTGTCCGGATTGTCGGGAAATCCGTCCGCCTTAACGATATGCCACAGCACGTCGACGCGGAAACCGTCGACGCCGCGCGCGAACCAGAAGCGCAGCACGTCGGTCATCGCCGCGCGCAGGTCGGGGTTGCGCCAGTTAAGGTCGGGCTGCTCCTTCAGGAAGGCGTGCAGGTAATATTGCCCGGTCGCCGCGTCATATTCCCACGACGAGCCGCCGAAATCGCTGATCCAGTTGTTGGGCGGGCCGCCGTCGGCTGCGGGATCGCGCCAGATATACCAGTCGCGCTTGGGGTCATCGCGCGAGGATCGGCTCGCCTTGAACCAGGGGTGCTGGTCGGACGAGTGATTGGGCACGAAGTCGAGCAGGAGCTTTAGCCCGCGCGCGTGCACCGCCGCGATCAGCCGGTCGAACGCCGCCAGATCACCAAACAGCGGCGACACGTCGCAGTAATCGGCGACGTCGTAACCGAAATCCGCCATCGGCGACGGAAAGATCGGCGACAGCCAGATCGCATCGACGCCGAGCGAGCGGACGTGGTCGAGATGCCCCTCGATCCCGGCGAGGTCGCCGATACCGTCACCGTTCGAGTCTGCGAAGGAGCGCGGGTAGATCTGGTAGATCGTGCCGCGCTGCCACCACGGTGCCTGTTCAACAGCCATCATCATGGCCACGCGCCTAGCACGGTCACGCCAGCGTCGGCAGATCGATCTCGACGCGCAAGCCCGGGCGCGCGTCGCCAAGCCGGATCGTGCCTCCGTGCAGTCGCGCGACCGCGGCGACGAGCGACAGGCCGAGCCCCGATCCGCCGGCACTCCTCGCCTCATCGAGTCGCCCGAACCGCCGCAGCGCCTCCGCCTGGCGGTCGGCCGGGATGCCCGCGCCCTCGTCGGCGACGCTGACCGTTATTGCGCGCGGCCCGACCGCGAGCGCTAACGTGATCGTACCCGCGCCGTATTTCAGCGCATTGTCGACGAGGTTACCCAGCGCTTGCCCGAACAGCTCATGGTGGACTGGCAACGTCGCCGAAACAGGCGCGTGGACGACGATCGCACGATCGAAATCCTCGGCGAGCGGGCCGTAGATTTCCGCGATCTGCGCCAGTTCATCGCCAAGATCGGTGGCGGTGAACGCGTCGCGCCCAATACCCGCCTCGGCGCGCGTGATCCGAAGCGCGGTCTCCACCATCGCCAGCAGTCGCTCACCCTCTGCGACTGCGCGGTCGACCGCCTCTTGCGCAGCGGGTTCGCGGACCTCTACCGCGGCGCGCTCCAAGGCGGAGCGCAGGCGGGTCAGCGGCGATTTCAGATCGTGCGCCAGCGCATCGGTCGCCAGCGTCAACTCGCCTAGCAATGCCTCGACACGGTCCAGCGTCGCATTCACCTCTCCCGCGAGCTCATCGAACGCGTCGCCCGAGCGGTGCTGCTCGACGCGGCGGACGAAGTCACCGTCGCGCACCGCGCGCAGCGTTGCGACGGTGCGCCCCAGCCGCGCGGCGATCATGCGCGCGGTGAGCGTGGCCGCGAGGACGGCGAAAAGCGCGGCGAGCGCGAGCGCAACCAGCGTCGCGGCCTCCAGCTCGTGGAGCAGACGACGATCCTGCTCCACGATGACGCCGGTCAGCAACCGTTCGCCCCCGGAGAGCCGCGACACCCGGACGCGCATCGCCTCGGGCTGCGCGCGCCCTTGACGGACCTGCCGCACCTCGACCGAATGAGTGTCGCTGCCAAGGCCACCGGGCCAGCCGACCAGGTTGCCCGCCAACCTGCGGCCATCGCGTGCGACCACCAGCATGACCGTATTGGGCGTGATCTCGCGACTGGAACGGAGCTCGACCGTATCCACCAATGCGCGCCGGCCGCCGCGCGCGTAGCTGGCGAGCAGGTCATCGCGCAGCACGGCCGCGGTAGCGGCAGCATCGGCCGCGCTCTGCTGCCGCACGATCGCGCCGACGCCCAGCAGCAGCACGAACGCCGCTGCCAGTTGCAGCACGAAGACGAGTGCGGCGATCCGCAGCGTGGTCGAGCGCGCGTTCACCGTCAATATGACCTACGGATTGACGCCGAGGCGATAGCCCGCGCCGCGCACCGTGTGGAGCAGCGGTCGCGCGAACCCCTCGTCCACCTTCTTGCGCAGACGGCTGAGATGGACGTCGATGACGTTGCTGCCGGGATCGAAATGGTAATCCCACACCCCCTCCAGCAGCATGGTGCGCGTCACCACCTGATCGA
Source organism: uncultured Sphingomonas sp. (assembly GCF_913778135.1). Taxonomy (GTDB): domain Bacteria; phylum Pseudomonadota; class Alphaproteobacteria; order Sphingomonadales; family Sphingomonadaceae; genus Sphingomonas. Next base: position 50,859 of record NZ_CAJYVU010000042.1, read on the forward strand.
CGTGGCGCAGCAGGAACTCGAGCAGCCGGAACTCGCGCGGTTGGAGATCGATCGCCTTGCCGCCGCGGCGAACGCGGCGTGCGAGCAGGTCCATCTCCAGATCGTCGCAGCGCAGCAGCGTGTCGGGCGCGCTGCTCGGCGCGCCGCGGCGGATCAGCAGGCGGATGCGTGCGAGCAGCTCGGCAAAGGTGAACGGCTTGGTCAGATAATCGTCGGCCCCGCCGGTCAGCCCCTTGATCCGGTCTTCCGGCGCGCCGAGCGCGGATAGGACGATCACCGGCGTCTCCACCCCTGCTCCGCGCATGCCGGCGAGCACCGCCATGCCGTCCATGCCCGGCAGCATGCGGTCGAGCACGATGCAGTGGTAACTGCCGTCGGTCGCGTGGAACAGCCCGTCGCGACCGTTGGTCGCACGGTCGACGACAAAGCCTTCCTCGCCCAGCCCCTTGGCGATGAAGTCGGCGGTGGAGGCGTCGTCCTCGACCAGCAGGATCTTGTTTGCCACGCGCGTGCCCCCCGTCAGTTCGTCGCAACGACGCCGCGAATCGTCCTCGCTGTCAAGCACGCAGCGATGCCGGCTGGGTGGCGGGTGCCCCGCGCAGCTGCTCCAGCACTTCGTCGAGCCGCGCCGCCACCGCGAGGTCGATCTTGTCGTGCAACCGCAGCATCTCGAGTTCTGTGCGCAGGTTAACCTCGTAGTCCAGCCGTGCGGCGAGCCGGTCCTTCGCCGCCTGCCGGTTCTGGCTCATCATGATGATCGGCGCCTGCACCGCGGCGAGCGTAGACAGCATCAGATTGAGGAAGATGTACGGATAAGGGTCGAACGCGTGCCCCCAATGCGTCAGCACATCGCTGTTGAGCAGCATCCAGCCGACCAGTACGGCGGAAAAGGCTATAATGAAGCTCCACGATCCACCGACCGCCGCGACCTTGTCCGACAGGCGATCACCGAAGGTCGCGACATCGTCCGCCACGTCGGCGGCATCCCGTGAGACGGGGCGTTTTTCCTGCATCGTGGCCAGCACGCGCTGCTCCTCCGCGTCGAGCGCGGCGGGGGTCTTGCCGATCAGGCGGCCGACGATCACGTGCAGGGGGTTGGTGGCCATGACGAAGTTCCTTTATCGTAGAACCGGGTGCCTGCCCGCCCCTGTTCGCGCGCTGAGCGTCACATGACAAAACGTCCATGAACGCGCGCGGCAGGAAAGATGAAACGGATTTAAGCTAGACCTCAGCCGCGCGCCATCGCGCATGGGCTAGGCCGATAATGTCGGGCATCATGCCCGCACCGGGAGCCGCCATCATGTTCTTCACCGTCACACCGCTGACCAGCCGGGAGCCGCGCTGAGCCATGCGCGCGCCCGTTTTCTTCGATCCGACCGGACGGCGCAGCCGCTGGTCCAAGCGGTTGCTGGGATTGATCCTGCTGTCGGTGATCCTTGCGGCAGTCGCGTTCGCCTCGACACTGGTGCGTGTGCCGCATGAGCGCGATCTCGCACTGCCCCTGCCACAGCCGCACGCGTCGCGGCTGCGCGGCAACCCGCCGCGCCACGGGCTCGCCGCCTGGCTGCCCCGCCGTGCCGGCAAGAGCGCAAACACCGCGCTCAGCATCGGTTTCTACTCGCCCGGCGACGACAGCAGCATCGCGTCGCTGCGCCGCCACGTCGGCTCGCTCGACTGGGTCGTGCCGTCGCTGATCACCTTTGCGGGTCCGAAGCATCAGGTGTCGGTCAACGATGACGTGCGCTTCAACCGCATGATCGCCGCCATGCCGCGTCCGCCCAAAGTGTTGCCGATGGTGCAGAATTTCGGCAACGCCGACTGGGATGGCGCAGGTGCTGCCGCGCTGCTCCACGACACCGCCGCGCGGCGCGCGTTCGCGATCAAGCTCGGCAAGCTGGTAGCCGCGCGCCATTACGGCGGCGTGGTGCTCGACATCGAAGCGCTGCCCGCGAGCGCGATGCGCGACTATCTGCGCTTCTTAGGCGACGTGCGCGTCGCATTGCCCAAGGGTTCGCAGCTGGCTGTGACTGCCCCCGCGGAGGACGAGGCGTGGCCCTTGGCGGCGATCGCGCGCGCGTCCGACAAGCTGATCTTCATGGCCTATGACCAGCATTGGGAAGGTGGCTCCGCCGGCCCGATCGCGGCGCAGGACTGGTTCGTCGCGCAGGTGCAGGACGCGTTGAAGCGGGTCGGGCGTGAGAAGCTGGTCGTGGCGCTCGGCAGCTACGGCTATGACTGGCACGGCGACGACACCGACGCGCTGACGATGGAGGAAGCGTGGATGGCGGCGCACGACAGCGATGCCGCCATCAGCTTCGATCCCGCCAGCGGCAACGCAGGCTTCGCTTATGACGAAGGTGGCGTGCATCACGCGATCTGGATGCTCGACGCAGCCACTAGCTGGAACCAGATGCAGGTGCTCAAACGCCTGGGGGTTGGCGACGTGGCCTTGTGGCGGCTGGGCAGCGAAGACCCGGGATTCTGGTCCGACCTAGGCGCATTCCGCACCGGCGGCACGCCCGATCTGTCGACGCTCAAGCAGTTGCTCAACACCGATGTCGAGGGCAGCGGCGAGATCCTGCGTATCACCGCGACACCGCAGACCGGGCATCGCACGGTCGCAGCCGACGCCAGCGGGATCATCCGGCAGGAGCGCTACGACGCGCTGCCGACGCCGTACGTAGTGCGACGCGCGGGCGCGGCCGACCCGAAGAAGCTGGCGCTTACCTTCGACGACGGGCCCGACGGCACCTGGACGCCCAAAATCCTGAACGTGCTGGAACAGGCGCACGTGCCGGGCACCTTCTTCGTCATTGGCGAGAATGCGCTGGAGCATCCCGGGCTGCTTAACCGCATCATCGCCGACGGTGGCGAGATCGGAAATCATACCTACACCCACCCCAACCTCGCCGCCGCTAGCGCGCGCGAAACCGATCTGCAGATGAACGCGACGCAGCGGATGGTGCAGGCGTACACCGGCCGGTCGATGCGGCTGTTCCGCGCGCCCTATTTCGGTGACGCGGAGCCGACCACGACCGACGAGCTCGGGCCGGCGCTCGCCGCGCAGGAAGCGGGCTATACCGTCGTCGGCCTTCACGTCGACCCGAATGACTGGCAGCGGCCCGGCACCGACGCGATCGTTCAGCAGGTAATCGATCAGGTCCACAGTGCCACGCCTGATAACTCGGCCAACGTCATCCTGCTGCACGACGGCGGCGGCGACCGGTCGCAGACAGTGGCGGCGCTGCCGCGCATCATCGCCACGCTGAAGGCAGAAGGCTATCAGTTCGTTACCGCGTCCGAGCTGGTCGGTGTGCCGCCGGCGCAGGCCATGCCGAAGGTGTCGGGCCACGACCTGCTCGCCGTGCGCACCGACGTCGCGGTGTTCATCGCGCTCGCCGCCATCTCCGCGCTGCTCGGCTGGCTGTTCTTCGTCGCGATCAGCTTAGGCATCGCACGCGGCGTGATGATGGCGGGGCTCGCTTGGCTGCAGAGCCGCCGCAAGCGCCCCGAGCCGCCGGTGTTCACGCCCAGCGTGTCGGTCATCATCCCCGCGTACAACGAGGACCGCGTGATTGCCGCCTCGGTCGCGCGCGTGCTGGCGAGCGACTATCCGGCCTTGCAGGTGATCGTCGTCGACGACGGCTCAAAGGACCGCACCAGCGCGATCGTTGCGGAGGCATACCCGGACGACTCACGCGTCACGCTGCTGACGCTCCCCAACGGGGGCAAGGCGGCGGCGCTCAACCGCGCACTCCGCGACGCGACCGGAGAGGTCGTGATCGCGCTCGACGCCGATACGCAGTTCGAGCCGCAGACGATCCGCCGCCTCGCGCGCTGGTTCGCCGACGCGCGGATCGGCGCAGTCGCGGGCGACGCGCGCGTCGGCAACCGCGTCAACCTCGTCACCCGCTGGCAGGCGGTCGAATATATCACCTCGCAGAACTTGGAGCGCCGCGCGCTCGCTGGCTTCGACGCGATGACCGTGGTGCCCGGCGCGGTCGGCGCGTGGCGCCGCGCTGCGCTCGACGCGGTCGGCGGCTACCCGGAGGACACGCTGGCGGAGGATCAGGACCTAACGATCGCGATCCAGCGCGCAGGCTGGCGCGTCACCTTCGATCCGGGTGCGGTCGCCTGGACCGAGGCGCCCGAGAGCTTCCGCGCGCTCGCCAAGCAGCGTTATCGCTGGGCGTTCGGCACGCTGCAATGCCTTTGGAAGCATCGCGGCATCCTGCGTAATCGGCGTCCGCGCGGACTTGCGTTCGTCGGCATGCCACAGGCTTGGCTGTTCCAGATCCTATTCGCCGCGATCTCACCGCTAATCGACCTCGCGCTGATCCTGTCGATCGCCGGCACCGCATTGCGCGTGTCGCAGCACGGCTGGGCGCAGACGAGCGGCGATGTCGGCACCATGGCGCTCTACTGGCTCGCCTTCACCACCATCGACGTGCTGTGCGGCTGGGTCGCCTACGTGCTCGACGGCGGACGCGCACGCTACCCCGCGCACCTGCTGGTCGCGCAGCGGCTGATCTATCGCCAGATCATGTACTGGGTGGTGCTGCGCGCGATTGCCTCCGCGATCGGCGGCTGGGTGGTCGGCTGGAACAAGCTCGAGCGCAGCGGCCGCGTCACCGCGGCGACGGCGTGAAGCGGCGATACGTGGCGCGGGCAAGCTCGCGTCACGTGCTCACACGGACGCCGCGTCGATCGTCTCGGCTGCTTGAAACGGCCTTGCCGGATCCGATCGTCGCATGGCCGCGCTTCTTGTAAGGCGATCAGATTCACAAACAATCAAGATCATAAAGGCTTGTAGCAGTTGCTCCGCTGACATCGCGATCAACGCCCGCTGTCCATTAGGGTCAGGACTCGTTGATCACAGCCAGAAGATGACGGTGGCAGCGAGGGTGACGGCAGCGAAGAAGGCCGTGGGGCAGCGATCGTAGCTGGTGGCGACGCGTCGCCAGTCTTTGAGGCGACCGAACAAGATCTCGATGCGGCTGCGGCGCCGGTAGCGGCGCTTGTCGTGCTTGACCGGCTCGTTGCGTGATAGCCTGCCCGGGATGCAGGGTTCGATGCCCTTGGCCTGAAGAGCGTCCCTGAACCAGTCCGCGTCGTAGCCGCGGTCGTCAAGCAGCCACTGCGCTTTTGGCAGGTCTTCCAGTAGCGCTGCCGCGCCAGTATAGTCGCTGACTTGCGGCGGTCATGAAGAAGCTCAACGGGCGTCCATTGGCATCGGCAATGGCATGGAGCTTGGTATTCATGCCGCCCCCGGCCTTCGCCGGGGCAGGCATTTGGTGCGCCCGATCAGGCGGCCAAGATCCCCTTCTTAACCCGCAGGATCGATGCCGCGCGGTGCGCCTTCAGGTGTGTCGCGTCGATCATGACGGTCTTGGGTTCGGCACTGCCTGCAGCCAGCCTCTCCATAATG
>NZ_CAJYVU010000043.1 GCF_913778135.1 uncultured Sphingomonas sp.
CTGCCGACGCTGCAGCCTGAACCGAATGGCCCAGCACCTTCAACTCGACCGAGCAGGCGTGGACGACGCGCGTGCACGCCATTTCAGCCGCCTGCTCGCCCGCCGCCTCGAACAGCAGCCCGAACTCGTCTCCGCCCAGTCGCGCGACCAGCCCGCCCGCCGGGATCGTTTCCTGCAGGATCGCGCAGATCGCGCGGATCAACTCGTCGCCCGCCAGATGCCCGAGCGTGTCGTTGACCAGCTTGAAGCGGTCAAGGTCGATCATTCCGACGGCGAATCGTCCCGGCTGCTTCGATCGCTCGCCCAGTGCGCGCAGGAAAGCGAGCCGATTGGGCGCCTCGGTCAGCGAATCGTGATTGGCGACGTGGATCGCCTTCATCTCGTTGGCGGCAAGTTCGGCGGCCTGTTCCTCCAGTTGGATCACCTGCCGCGACAATTGCTCACGCGCGACCTTCAGCGCGCGGTCCGCCTCCCAGCGCTGCGCTAGCGCGGTCGCGGTCTGGACGATCTCGGCCACCTCGAACGGCTTGGCGATGTAAAAGATCTTGTCGGCCGGTCCGGCCACCTTGCTGATTTCGACCGGCGAGAAGTCGGAATAACCGGTCACGATGACGATGTTGATATCAGGATCCGCCGCGCGGATGCGGCGCGCCGTTTCCTTGCCGTCGAGGCCCGGCGGCATCCGCACGTCGACGAAAGCGACCGCGAACGGTTGATCGCCGCCACGCGAACGCTCGACCTCCGCGACCGCGTCCAGTCCCTGCATGTGATGGACGCAATCGAAGCTGACCGCGTCGGCGTCGTCCTCCGCCGCGTTCTCGCCGAACAGGTCCGCCGCCATCGCGGACAAGGCATCGTCGCGCGAGCTTGCCGCCGACGCGAAGCTGCGCCGATAGCTGTCGTGCATCGCCGGTTCGTCGTCCACGATCAATATGCGCATGCGTCACTGCCTCTTCGTCACGCAGGCCAGCCGGGCCGCGCATCGCGAGACGGTAAGCGAGGAGGGTTAAACCCGCGTAAAGGGTGTTGCGTCGCGCTCCGCCAGCGCCTGCTGCCCCAGCACGACGGCGCCGAGCGGTCCGGCGTTCGCGCCGAGGGCCGCGGGCACGATAAAGGTGTCCATATCCTCCAGCTCGGGCCGCGCGACGTAACCGTTGAGGGTCAGCTTCGTCGCCGTCCGCAACCGCGGCAGCAGGTGCGGGTTGCCGACCATCACGCCGCCGCCCAGTACGATACGCCGCGGCACGCCCGTCAGCGCGAGCGTCCCCATCAGATTGGCGAGCGCGTCGACGACGCTGTTCCACGCGGGATGATCCGCGGTAAGGTCCTCGCCCTTCATGCCGGTCCTCGACGCGATCGCCGGTCCCGAGGCGAGCCCCTCGACGCACGCCCCGTGAAACGGACACGCGCCGCTCCAATCGTCGCCGGCCAGACGCGGAACACGAATGTGACCGAGTTCTGCGTGCGTCAGCCCGTCAACCGGCTGGCTCCGCGCGATCATGCCCGCGCCGATACCGGTGCCCACCGTCACGTAGGCGAGTGCGTCGAGGCCTCGTCCTGCGCCCCACCGCCCCTCGCCCAGCGCTGCGCCGACGACGTCGGTGTGGAAGCCGACCGGCACGTCGTAGCGATCGGCAAAGCGACGCGCGACGCTCGTGTTCGCCCAGCCGGGCTTGGGCGTCGAGGTGATCTGACCGTAGTCGCGCGACTGACGGTCGATTGATACCGGTCCGAAACTGCCGATGCCGATCGCGGCAAAGCCACGCCAACCATCCAGTACAGCCTCCAGCGCGGCCAGCGTCTCCTCCGGCCGCGTGGTCGGCACACGGACTTCCTCGAGGATCGCATCCGGCCCGCTCGCCAGCATGGCGACGCACTTGGTTCCGCCCAGCTCGAGCGCGGCGATCAGCGCGGCATCGCTCATGCGCCCGCTCCGGCAGCGGCGTCGATCCGGCGAAGCATGGCGGTGAACTGATCGATCTCTTCCGTGCTGAACCGCGAGAAGATATGCGCTTCCAGTTCCTTCGCCTTCGGCGCCACCTCGGCGTAGAGCGTCCGACCGGCCGCGCTGAGCATCAGGTGATGAGAGCGCCGGTCCTGGCTGTTGGGGCTGCGTTCCAGAAGTCCGCGCTGCGTCAGCGCGATCGCCGCGCGGCTGACCGTTACTTTGTCCATCCGCGTTCGCTCGCCGATCTCGGCCTGCGTCGTCGCCTGCCCCTCTGCAATCACGGTAATCAGCCGCCACTCAGGAATGCTGAGCCCGAACAGCACCTCGTAAGCGGTAGCGATACGATTGCTGACGCGGTTGGATGTCACCGACAGCAGAAAGGGGACGAAGTCGTCGAGGATCAGGCGATCGGTCATCGAGCACGTGGCTACCACGCACCGTTCCCTGCGCAAAGCGCCGGAACATGCCGCTGTTCGTTGCATTTTGATGACAGAGACCGCATCATCGCGGCGGAGGCAGAATTGGCGCAGGTTCGGGTAAACGACATCACGATCGAGTACGAGGATTTCGGCGACCGTGATGCGCCGCCGATCGTGCTCGTCATGGGATTGGGCGCGCAGCTCGTCCGCTGGCCGATCGAGCTGGTCGACGATTTGGTCGCCCACGGCTTTCGCGTCATCCGCTTCGACAATCGCGACGTGGGCCTGTCGACCAAGTTCGATCACGCGGGCACGCCCAACATCGTGTGGACCGCGATGGTACAGCAGTTCGGCCGCACGCCGCCCGTGCCCTACACGCTGCAGGACATGGCCGCCGACACGATCGGGCTGATGGACGCGCTGGGGATCGAGGCCGCGCACATCGTCGGCGCGTCGATGGGCGGGATGATCGCTCAGTTGGTCGCCGCCTCCTGGCCCGAACGCACATTGTCGCTCACCTCGATCATGTCGACGACGGGACGGTCGGATTGTTCGCGCCCGACAATGCGCGCGACCGCGGTGCTGCTGCGCCATCCGCGCGGCGACGATCTGGAGGCGATCGTCGCGCATGGTACGCTCGCGGCTAACGTCGTCGGCGGACGCTTTCCGATGGAGGACGCGTTCTTGGCCGAGCGTATCCGCAGCGAGACGCTGCGCAACCGCCATCCGGCGGGCTTCGTGCGGCAGATGGCGGCGATCATCGCCGATGGCGATCGCAGCAGCCGGCTCGCGCGCATCACCGCGCCGACGCTCGTCATTCACGGCAGTGACGATCCGCTGGTGCCGGTCGCAGGCGGGAGAGAGACCGCGCGTGCCATCCCCGGCGCACGCTTGCTAGAGATCGACGGCATGGGCCACACGCTGCCGCCAGAGGTGCTGCCGCAGATCGTGGCCGCGATCGACGCCCACGCACATGGCGCATCGCTAGGAGAGCCGATCGCCACCGCGGCGTGATGCGGATCGCCGTTCCCGGCAACCCGCCCCAAATTTACTCGACGGTGACGCTCTTCGCCAGATTGCGCGGCTGATCGACATCTGTCCCCTTGGCGACCGCCACGTGGTAGGCGAGCAGCTGAATCGGCACCGCGTAGACGAGCGGCGCAATCAGCGGGTGAACCTTGGGCATGGTGATGGTCGCGACGCAGCCCTCGCCCGCCGCCTGGATGCCGTCATAGTCGCTGATCAGCACCACACGTCCGCCGCGTGCCTGCACTTCTTGCATGTTGCTGACCGTCTTGTCGAACAGCGGTCCTGACGGCGCGATCACCACGACCGGCACCGCATCGTCGATCAGCGCGATCGGACCGTGCTTCATCTCACCCGCGGCGTAACCTTCGGCGTGGATGTAGCTGATTTCCTTCAGCTTCAGTGCGCCTTCGAGCGCGAGCGGGTAATCGGTGCCGCGGCCAAGGTAGAGCACGTCGCGCGCCGCCGCTACTACCCCTGCCATCGCCTCGATCGCCTCGTCATAGGCGAGCGCGGCGTTGATCGCGGCGGGTGCCTCGCCCAGGTGGCGGACGATCTGGCGTTCCTCGCCAGGCTTTAGCTGTCCCTTCGCGCGCGCCAGATTGGCGGCGAGTGCGGCGAGCACCGCCAGCTGGCAGGTGAACGCCTTGGTCGAGGCGACACCGATCTCCGGCCCGGCGTGGGTCGGCAACAGCAGGTCGGCCTCGCGCGCCATCGAGCTGGTCGGCACGTTGCAGACGACCGCAATCGTCTGCCCTTCGCTGCGCGCGTGACGCAGCGCCGCGAGCGTATCGGCCGTCTCTCCCGACTGACTGATGAACAAGGCGAGGCCACCCGCCTCCATGACCGGCGCACGGTAGCGGAACTCGCTCGCGACATCCAAGTCGACCGGCACGCGCGCGAACTGCTCGAACCAGTATTTCGCGACCATTCCGGCGTAGAAGCTGGTGCCGCACGCGACGATCGTGACGCGCTTGATCCCCGACAGCTCGAACTCCGGGATCGGCAGCGTGATCGTCTCGTCCATGCGCTGCAGGTACGAGCGCAGCGTCTGCGCGACGACGATCGGCTGCTCGTAGATCTCCTTGAGCATATAGTGACGGTGATTGCCCTTGGAGATGAGCTCGCCCGTCACCCCCGAGATCGTGACCGCGCGCTCGACCGCATTGTTGTCGCGGTCGAACACCTGCGCGCCCTCGCGCGTGCAGACGACCCAGTCGCCCTCCTCCAGATACGCGATCCGCTGCGTCAGCGGGGCGAGCGCGAGCGCGTCGGAGCCGAGATAGGTTTCGCCGTCGCCGTGCCCGACGACCAGCGGCGAGCCGAGCCGCGCGCCGATCAGCAGGTCGGGGTGGCGGCGGAACAGGATCGCGAGCGCAAAGGCGCCGTGCAGCCGCGGCAGAACGGCGCGGACGGCGCTCTGCGGATCAAGCCCGGCCTCGACCTGCTCGCTGACCAAATGCGCGACGACTTCGGTGTCGGTCTCGCTGGTGAAGACGCGACCGCGCGCGATCAGCTCCTCGCGCAACGGCTTGAAGTTCTCGATGATGCCGTTGTGGACGACGGCGACCTCGTTGGTCGCGTGCGGGTGCGCGTTGTTGGTCGTCGGACCGCCGTGCGTCGCCCAGCGCGTGTGCGCGATGCCGGTTTGCCCGGGCAGCGGATGCTCGGCGAGTTCGCGTGCCAGATTGACCAACTTGCCCGACGCGCGCCGACGCTCGATCGCGCCGTCATGGTCGGTGGCGATGCCTGCCGAGTCGTAACCGCGATACTCGAGCCGCTTCAAGCCATCGAGCAGCCGGTCCGCCACGTCGTCCCGCCCCACGATGCCGACGATGCCACACATATACTCTACCCCATTGGAATTCCGGACGCGGTTGCTGCTGCCCGGTGGCCGTGGTCACGACCTAGTCACCGATAGCATGATCACGCAACTGCCCGCTTGCCGCGACGTGAACATGCCGTCACGTGCGTGCGCGGGCAGCCTTGCGCGCGCGCATCTTTTCGCGAAAGCGCGTTGCCCAGCCCGGCTTGCTGACCTGCTCGGGTCGCACGAGCGCCAGAGCCCCCGCCTCGACGTCGCGGGTCAGTACCGAGCCTGCCGCGACAATCGCGCCGTCGCCGATCGTGACGGGTGCGACCAGCGCCGAGTTGGAGCCGATGAACGCGCCATCGCCGATCACCGTTTTGTACTTGAAGAAGCCGTCGTAATTGCACGTAATCGTGCCCGCGCCGACGTTCGCGCCCGCGCCTACCTCGGCATCGCCGAGGTACGTCAGGTGGTTGGCCTTGGCGCCGCGCCCGAGCCGCGTTTTCTTGACCTCGACGAAGTTGCCGACCTTCGCGCCCTCCTCCAGCACTGCGCCGGGCCGCAGACGCGCGTAGGGGCCGACCTCGACGCCTGAAGCGATCTGTGCGCCTTCCAGATGGCAGAAGGCGCGGATCGTCGCGCCGTCGGCGACGCTCACGCCGGGGCCGAAGAAGACGTTCGGCTCGATCACGACATCGCGCCCCAACGTCGTATCGTGCGCGAACCACACCGCCTCGGGCGCGATCAGCGTTGCGCCGTCCGCCATCGCGCGGGCTCGACGCGCGGCCTGCCACGCCGCCTCGACCGATGCCAGTTCGGCGCGGCTGTTGACGCCTGCGACCTCGGCCTCGACCGTCTCGATCACAGCGGTGACGCGGCCGTCCTCGCGTGCCAGCATGACGATGTCGGGCAGGTAATATTCACCCGCGGCATTGTCGTTGCCGACGCGCGCGAGTAGTGCGAACAAGTCACGCGAAGCGACGGCCATCAGCCCGGAATTGCACAAGGTTTCGGCGCGCTCGGCGGCGTTCGCGTCCTTGAACTCGACCATGCGGGCGATCCGGTCGCTACCCGCCTCGGTGAGGACGCGGCCGTAAGCGGCGGCATCGGCGGGACGGAAGCCGAGCACGACGGCGGCGGGTGCGTCCGCCCCGTGCAGCCGCTCGAGCATGCGCTGCATCGTTGCCGCGCCGACCAGCGGCACGTCACCGTAGAGGATCAGCACGTCGCCATCGAAGCCATTCAGCGCGGCTTCCGCCTGCGCAACCGCGTGTCCGGTGCCGAGCTGCTCGACCTGCTGCGCAATGGCCGCACCGCGCGGGGTGACCGCTGCCTCGACCTGCTCGCGTCCCGCACCGACGACGACCACCGTCCGCTCCGGCGTCAGTTGCTGGACGGTATCGATCAGGTGCAGCAGCATCGGCTTGCCCGCGAGCGGGTGCAGCACCTTGTGAAGGTCGGACTTCATGCGCGTGCCCTTGCCCGCGGCAAGGATGACGACGGCAAGCGGCGTTGAGGCGAGAGGCGGCTGGCTCATGGCGTGCGCCCTGCCACCGTGCGCGATCAATTGCCAGCGGCTGCCGACGCCATCGTAAGGAGTCATCGCAGGCGAGCCCGCTTGCCTTGGCGAGCGGGCGCGGGCACGGGCGCGGCGATGACCTCTCTTCCTTCCATCGTCGGGTTCGACCTCGACGGCACGCTGGTCGACACGTCGCGCGATCTTGCCGCGGCGGTAAACCACGCGCTCGGCGCCGCGGGACGACCGACCCTGCCGGTGGCCCGGATCATCACGATGGTCGGCGGCGGCGCGCGCCGCATGCTGGCGCAGGCGCTCGAAGCGACCGGAGGATGCGATCCGGACGAACTCGAACCGTTGCACGACGTGCTGCTCGAATACTACGCCGCCAACATCTGCGTTGACTCCGTACCTTACCCGGGTGTCGTCGACGCACTCGACGCGCTTGCCACGCGCGGCGTTACGCTGGGGATCGTCACCAACAAGCTGGAGCGGTTCACGCATCCGCTACTCGATCAACTTGGTCTCACGAACCGCTTCGCCATTGTCATCGGCGGCGACACGTTGGGTGACGGCATGGCCAAGCCCTCGCCCGCACCGATCCTGTCGATGATCGAACGCTGCGGTAGAGGCCGAGCGGCGTTCGTCGGCGACTCGATCTACGATGTTTCGGCGGCGCATGCCGCGGGTATCCCGGCGCTGATCTACCGCGGCGGGTTCACGCTCGAGGGCGTCGACCGGCTGGGCGCGGACGGCGTGATCGATCACTACGACCAACTCGTCGCCATGCTGGAGCGGCTATGATCTTTCTTCGCGCGCCCATCGTCTGGCGCATCCTGCTTGTCGCGGCGACGCTGTTCGCCGTCACGATGGCGCTGCTGCCGCATCCGCCAAGCGTCGGCGACGTCAACGACAAGTACCAGCACATGACTGCCTTCGGTACGCTGACGATCCTCTACGCGCTCGCTTATCCCGCGACGCCGCTGCTGCGTATCGGCGAGCGGCTGTCGTTCCTCGGCGCGCTGGTTGAGGTGTTCCAGTCGATCCCCGCGCTGCACCGCGACTGCGACGTCATGGACTGGATCGCCGATACCTTCATCATCATTGTCGTGCTGGCGATCATCGCAGTTGTGCGGAGCCGACGCGGCGTCGCGCCTTGATCAGCAGATGCCGCGCGAGCAGCAGCGGCGGCATTCGGATCCAGTGCGAGCGGACATAAAAGGCCAACCGCGTCGCAGGACGGATTTCTCGCGCCCAGACGTCGCGCGATAGCAACCGCCGCTCGTACAGGTAGTCGCCCACGCGCTCCCTTTGCCATGCTGCGGGCACTGGTGTGTCGAACAAGCGCGCGCTCAGCCGCACTGCGCGCGCGACGAAGGGAGCGGCCTGATGCTCCGCGGCTCGCGCGTGCAGCTTCAGCCAGAAATCGCTGTCCTCTTCCGCGAACTCGCGCAGCAATCGGTCGATATCCCACAGGTTGCGCAGCCCGCCTGCCAGGTCGCCGTCGCCGAAGAGGTGAAGTGCAGCGTGGATCACCATGTCGGCCGGCGCGAGGATGCTCAGCCCGTTCGCCAGCGGCACCGCGCCGGCGATCAGCGCATCGGCGTCGGGCGTCGGGCGCGCGGTCGGCGGCAGGATCGTGTGGTGAACGTCGATCATCCGGTCGCGGTCGCGGTGGAGCAACGGCGGCAGCTCGTGCATCCAGCGACGATAATAATCATCGTCATAGGCGTCGGGCTTGGCCCAGTCCCAGCCGGCACCGAGCAACGCCCGCTCGACTACGGACAAGTCGCCGCGGCGTACCAGCAGGTCGAGATCGCCGATATGGCGTCCCTGGCCCGCCGACAATCCGCCCGCGACAAACGCGGTTCCCTTCAACAGCACGAGCGGCACGCCGAGCGGCGACAGCACGTGGCGCATCATCTCCGCCTCCCACAATGCCGTGCGCCGCTGCTCGGTCGCGTCCTGACGAGCATCGCGCAGGACTTCGGCGACGACCGGCGGTACCGCGGCATGGTCGAGCCGCAATGCCAGCGTCCCGATCAGGTTCTCGGCGCGGGCGACGCAGATGATCGCGTTCCACGCCGCCGCATTTAGTTCGATCGCGCGTTCCGGCTTCGCAAGGACGCGGGCGAGCAGCCGTGCGGGGTTCACAGCCCCCTCCACAGCTCTTCCACCTGCTCGATAGCGGCTTCGCTGTCGGGATAGTCGATCGCGCGCGCAGGCACCTGATCGACCAATCTGGTCAGCGCGCGAAAGCCGCGCTCCCCCAGCGCGGTATAATTGGTCGATGCCTGCGTCAGGCGAACGAACGCCTCCGCCGCGCCGACCGATCGTACCTCGCGCGCCGGGCCGAAGGTCGGGAACAGCAACAGTGCCGGTTGCGCCGGCTCGTCCATGCGCGCGATTGCGTCGGCGGGTGGCACGAGATGCTGGATATCGCCCTTTGGGGTCCCGAGCAGCCGCGGACCGAAGCGCGCGTCCGGGCACGCACGCTCGACCACGCCGATCGCCTGGTTCTTGAGGCTGACTGCTCGGGGAAAGGCGTGTGCCGCACCGTTCTCGGGATCGATCAGCACGAACTCGTCGCCCATGAAGCGCCAACCACGCGTGCCGAGCAGCGTCGCGAGCGTCGACTTTCCCGATCCCGACTCGCCCGTCATCAACAGTGCGCGCCCGTCGCGCTCGACACACGAGGCATGCAGCAGCAGGTGGCGGCGGTGGCCGAGTGCGACCTGCAGGTTCATCGCCATCTCGGCCGCGAGCAGCCCGTGCACCAGGGGCAGCGGCGCGGTGTCGGGCAGCATGTAATCGCCCTCGATTCTCACCGCTGGGCGAACCAGGCGTCGCCACGGCGCGGTCGCGGGCAAGCGAACGGAGAAGTGCGCGATCTCCGGCGTCGGATAATCGGCATAGAGTGTGCGTAGTGCCTCGATCGGCGCGGCGAAGTCGCTGCCGACGCGAAAACCGACCGGACCGACACGGATCGCCGTAACGTGCTTCACGTGATGTGCACCAACCCGACCGCGATCAATTCCTCCAGTCGTGCAGTGAGCAGATCGTGGTCAGCATCTGCGACATCGAATTGTTCGGTCAGCGCCTGAAGCACTTCGTCCCGCGTCAGCGAACGCTTCGCCAGCAGCTCAAGCAGTTCGGGCGCTGGCGAGGCGAGCAGGTGCGTCATGCCTGACGCACGATGATAGAGTGCGTAGAGCTCGTCCAGCGGGTGGATCAGCAGCGCGTCGGCAGGCGGCGCGCTGTAGCGCGTCGCGGACAAGCGATTACTTCCGCAGCATCTGGACCGAGGCGAAGCAGGTGAACCCCGCATTGCCCCGCTGCAGTCGCTGCACGTATTTCAGATAGGCACGACTGCGATCGTAATCGTAGCCCGGCAGGTTCGATCCGCTGACAAGCGCGCGGCGTACCTCCTCGCCCTTCAAGGGCCGGCCCGGCGGCGCGTAGGCGCCTGTTGTTCCAGCCGCCACGACCTCGCCGTCCTTGTTGATATAGCCACCTGCGCGCCCGGCGTCGGGCACCGGAATGTCGCACATCAGCACCGATCCCGCAGCCTGCGCCAGCGCGGGCCTGATCGACACCACAGAAGCAGCACCAACCGCGCCGAGCATCAGCGCGCGGCGTCGCGTCGTACGACCTGCCTGATCGTCGGTATTGGAGGTGGTGTCGTCGTCCATCGGCCTCTTCTGCGCGCGTTTGCCCTTCCACATTACTAATGTGGCGGCAAGACAGCGAGGAGCGCGACCTTGCGGGCGTGCCATCCGGGCACGTTAACCATGTCGCATGCATCGCAACCACCTGCCTCTTGCCGCGCGCCGGGAAGCGGCTAGTCAGCAGCGTGTGATCGAAGGCTTTGCGCTCCGCACCTGGCTCGCCGGCACGATCGCGGTCGTCACCGCCGCGATCGTCTTTGCCTATTCGCGCGACGTACAGCTTGCGCTGATTGCGCTGGTCGGCGGGGCGACCGCGACCGTGATCGCGCGCAGTATTGGCGACAACGACCTTGCCGACATCGAAGCCGGTGCTGAGAGTGAGAGCTCGCTCGAACTCGCGCCGGTGCTGGAGGCGATCCTCGATCCCGTCGTCATGGTACGAGACGGCCGCGTGATCGCCGCGAACGGCCCTGCCCGTTTGCTGCTGGGGCAGCATATCATCGGCGAGGACGTCCGTACCGCGATCCGCCACCCGGCGGCGAGCGACTACCTGACGATGTCGCCGGCCGACCGCGGCGACGCACCGATCGAGCTCGTCGGGCTGGGTGCGCAGGACCGGCGCTGGCAGATGCGCGCGACCGAGACCGCGCCGGGAACGCAGATCGTCCACCTGCTCGATCAGACCGGACAGCATGCGGCCGAGCGGATGCGTGTCGACTTCGTCGCCAACGCCAGCCACGAACTGCGCACGCCGCTTTCCTCTATCTTGGGCTACGTCGAGACACTGAGCGATGAGGCAGGCGAGGACCCTGCGATCCGGCGTCGGTTCTTGGGCATCGTATTCGACGAGGCGACCCGCATGGAGCGACTCGTCGAGGATCTGATGAGCCTGTCGCGGATTGAGGCGGAAAAGTTCCGCCTACCGTCCACCACGGTTGATCTCGCGGTACTCGCGATCGAGGTGCACGAGGCGCTGCGCCATAGCCGCGGCGCGCGTGGCGAGGACGTGGTGCTGCAACTCGCACCCGACGTTCCCCACGTCGCGGGCGACCGCGTCCAATTGTCGCAATTGCTTCACAATCTGATCGGCAACGCGATGAAATATGGTCGTGCCGGGACACCGGTGTCGGTCACGCTGAAGACCGGATCACGCGACGCAGTGCTGCTGCAGATCGAGGACGAGAGCGAAGG